>NZ_JBOZGG010000031.1:0-511 GCF_051267215.1 Actinotignum vesiculae | reverse complement strand
TGCTCTTCTTGAGCGTGAATGATTTCCTCCTCGGACCAACCAGTCTGTTTGATGTAGATGGTTGGTGTGGGGTGTGGATATGGTGTTTGGATGCTTAATAGCGTGTCTGACTAATATATTTTTTACGTGATTTTTTTGTTCACACGACCTAACCAGGTTCACTGAGTTGATTGGTTTGGTTGTGTGGGTGTGTGCAAGGACAGGTAGCACTCCAACATATAAAGACTGGATACAAGCGCTTGTTATATACGGGTGTGTTTAGTTGTGTTGTGTTGGTGGTGTGTTTTGTTCTTGTTATTTATTTTGTTTGAGCTAGATGTTGTCTTGCTCTCTTACAGTTTTTTTGTGGAGAGTTTGATCCTGGCTCAGGACGAACGCTGGCGGCGTGCTTAACACATGCAAGTCGAACGATGAAGCCTGATTACTTTGGTTTTTGGGTGGATTAGTGGCGAACGGGTGAGTAATACGTGGGTAACCTGCCCTCCTTTTTGGGATAAGCCTTGGAAACGGG
>NZ_JBOZGG010000030.1:0-617 GCF_051267215.1 Actinotignum vesiculae | reverse complement strand
GGCATCGCCGGCGATGCCGCCTTCGCCTCCTCCATCCTGGTGGGCCTGACCAACCTGGCCTTCACCCTGCTGGGCCGCTCCCTCGTGGACAAAGTGGGGCGCCGCCCGCTGGTGACCCTGGGCGCCGGTATCGACCTGGTGGCGCTGCTGGCCATCGCCGGAATCTTCTATTTCAACGGCTCGGAGCTGTCCACCACCACCGGCATTATTGTGCTGGTTCTCATCATCGTGTTCATCGCGGCGCTCGCGGTGGGTATCGGTTCGGTGCTGTGGGTTTTCATCTCGGAGATCTTCCCGCCGGCCCACCGTGCCAACGGCCAGGCCGTCGGTTCGGCCGCCCACTGGGTGTCCGCCGCGATCATCTCCGGCACCTTCCCGGTCATGTTCCAAGCCTCGATGACCTTCACCTTCCTCTTCTACGCTGCGTGCATGCTCGGCGCGGTCATCTGGTCGCGGACTATGATGCCGGAGACGAAGGGAACTCTTCTCGAGGACGTGTAGCCCGGGCGGCGCCCATGGCGCGCCCACGGTGCGGCGCACCGTGGGCCCCGCGCATGGTACGGTGCCCACGCACCGTCAGGTGGCGCGCCGGCCGGCGGGCGCGGCCCGCGCAGCGG
>NZ_JBOZGG010000029.1:0-1337 GCF_051267215.1 Actinotignum vesiculae | reverse complement strand
GGGTTAATAGACAAATGGTGGGTCTTATATCCGGGGTTTGCCCCGCCATAGCAACGAAAAGTCGGCCTTATTGAGGTCGAGCACCTCAATAAGCTTGCTTCCTTGACACTCGCGGTGGAATGTGCAGGGAGTGAAGACACTCAATCCCCGCGCCCGACGCTGTCCTATCTGCTCAAGCCCCTCAAAGAAGAAAGGCTTCACAAAACAAGGCCGTCAGCGTTGGTATTGCAAGGAATGTAAATACAGTTTCACCGCGACCGATGACCGGCAAAAACACGCCCAAGAATTCGCTGAATTCCTCACCTACATCACCACAACCACACCCCGACGCCTCAGCGCGCGCGACACGCGCGCCTGGGACCGCAAGCACGCCTGGTGCTGGCAAACCCGCCCCATCTGGACACCTACCGGACAGGTCTACGACCAGGTCTTCATCGACGGGACCTACATCGCCTACAACTGGTGCGTATTAATCGCTTACACGCGAGAAGGCGTGATCGCCTACCAACTATGCGACCGTGAATCCAAAGCCGCCTACCTCGCCCTCCTACGCCGCCTGCCCGCCCCTATCGTTGCTACCACCGACGGGGCAGCAGGCGCGCTGGCAGCGATAAAGCAGGAATGGCCCACCACACGCATCCAACGCTGCCTGGTACACGTGCAACGTAATATCCGCCAAGTCACCACCACCCGCCCGCAAACCGAGGCTCATAAGGCCTTATACAAGCTCGCTCTCGACCTAACCAAAGTGGATACCCGCGAGGGCGCTATCGCCTGGCAAAACTCGCTACACGCCTTCCACGAGCTTTACGACACATGGCTGGCAGAGAAGACCTATCGGGAGGAAACCCGCCAGGAGAATATTCCTTCTTTCGCGCGGAAAAACAAGAAATGGTGGTACACCCACACCCCGACTCGTAAGATCGTGGGCTCTCTTGACCGTTACGTCAAACAAGGCGTGCTCTTCACGTTCCTTGATCCGACCCTGGACGTGTCGACCGTGCTTGAGTCGACGACGAACCGGCTTGAGGGCGGGGTGAACGCGCCGTTGAAAGAATTCCTGCACATCCACCGTGGCTGGTCCCAGCCCCACCTGCTGACCGCGCTTGATTATTGGCTTTATTCCAGGTCGATCAACACCCAGCCGATGTCTGATTTCGCGTCAAACAAGACCCAAGTGAGGAAGAAACCCGTTAGCACGCCCAGCGATAAGCCCGCCGAGATCGATACCCATATCGACATGGAGCGCCCGTGGGAAGACGGTCTGAACATCCGTAAAGGCCGGATCGGGAGCTAACGACACGCCGTCATTAGACCCACTTTTTGTCTATTAACCC
>NZ_JBOZGG010000028.1:0-1439 GCF_051267215.1 Actinotignum vesiculae | reverse complement strand
GAGAGTGTCTAATGGTTTGTGTGTGAGGGTGAAAACCACCTAGGAGATAAACCAGAATGACTACCGTGAAACAAGACCCTGAAGACAAGCAGCGTATCGATGCCATCGAGAAGAAACTCCTGGCTAACCCGCAAATGGCCGAGCTGATCGGCGAGCTAGCCACGTCTACTACTAACGCTAACGACCTGGTACGCGGCATGCTCCAAGCCTCGATCACGCGTGGCCTTCAAGCCGAGATGGATGCCCATTTAGGCTACGCACACTCAGACCGTAAAGCCAAAGCCGAAGCCGGCGCCGAGAGCATGGGGAACTACCGTAACGGTAGCTACCCGAAAACCGTGGCCACGAACTACGGGATGATCACCGTGGATATTCCCCGTGACAGGGCCGGCACGTTCCGCCCGACCATGGTCCCTAAAGGCGCGCGGCGCCTGACAGACGTGGATGACATGATCGTGAGCTTGTATGCCGGCGGGATGAGCGTACGCGATATCCACCACCACCTAGCCACCTCCCTGCGCCTAGAGGTATCCCCGGAGACGATCAGCGCAATCACTGACGCGGTCCTTGACGAAGTACTCACCTGGCAAAACCGCCAGTTAGACGAGTTTTATCCCGTGATTTTCCTTGACGCGATCCGGATCAAAGTACGCGATGGAGGACGCGTGGTAGGCAAGAGTGCCTATATGGCTATCGGCGTGAACATGGACGGCGTCAAACACGTTTTGGGCTTGTGGATCGCCCGTGAGGAAGGCGCTTCTTTCTGGGCGAGTGTGTGTGCCCAACTGGCTAACCGGGGCGTGAAAGACGTGTTTATCGTGTGTTGTGACGGTCTGAAAGGCTTACCTCAAGCGGTGGAGGCTACCTGGCCGGACTCGATGGTACAGACCTGTATCGTGCATTTGATTCGGGCAGCGAATCGGTGGGTGAACTACCAGGACCGTAAGGCCGTATCGGCGGCGTTGCGTGCCGTGTATACGGCACCAAGCGAGGAAGCCGCTAGGTGTGCTTTAGAAGAGTTCGCGGTAAGTGACCTTGGGTTGAAGTATCCCCAATCAGTGAAGGTCTGGAGGGACGCGTGGGAGCGTTTCACGCCTTTCTTGGGCTTCCCGCCGGCAGCGCGCAAGGTTATTTACACGACGAATGCTATCGAGTCGTTTAACAGCCAGTTGCGTAAGGCTACGCGTAACCGGCGTCAGTTCCCGAACGACGAGGCGGCGATCAAGGCGTTGTGGTTGATGATTTGTCATATTGAGGATCGGCGGGCTGCCAAGCTTGCGAAGGAATCGAGGAAAGGGAGTGTGGATGTAGGCCATTATGTTGAGGGTGCTCGGGTCCAGGGCTGGAAAACTGCTATTAACCAGATGTCCGTGGCCTACCCTGACCGGTTTAATAAGTATTTATAAACAATGCTCACACACAAACAACTTGACACACTC
>NZ_JBOZGG010000027.1:0-1542 GCF_051267215.1 Actinotignum vesiculae | reverse complement strand
CTTTTTACGTGTCCCAAACAAGAAACAAAACAAACACGAGCAGACCACCATGGCCTACCGATATAACGTTTCCTGAAATAAATCCTTAGAAAGGAGGTGATCCAGCCGCACCTTCCGGTACGGCTACCTTGTTACGACTTCGTCCCAATCGCCAGCCCCACCTTCGACCGCTCCCCCCACAAAATGGTTAGGCCACGAGCTACGGGTGTTACCAACTTTCGTGACGTGACGGGCGGTGTGTACAAGGCCCGGGAACGTATTCACCGCGGCAATGCTGATCCGCGATTACTAGCGACTCCGACTTCACGAGGTCGAGTTGCAGACCCCGATCCGAACTGAGACCAGCTTTAAGGGATTCGCTCCACCTCACGATATCGCAACCCTCTGTACCGGCCATTGTAGCATGCGTGAAGCCCAAGACATAAGGGGCATGATGATTTGACGTCATCCCCACCTTCCTCCGAGTTAACCCCGGCAGTCTCTCGTGAGTCCCCACCATCATGTGCTGGCAACACGAGACAAGGGTTGCGCTCGTTGCGGGACTTAACCCAACATCTCACGACACGAGCTGACGACAACCATGCACCACCTGTACACCACCAACCAAATGCAACCACATCTCTGCAGCCCCGCGGTGTATGTCAAGCCTTGGTAAGGTTCTTCGCGTTGCATCGAATTAATCCGCATGCTCCGCCGCTTGTGCGGGCCCCCGTCAATTCCTTTGAGTTTTAGCCTTGCGGCCGTACTCCCCAGGCGGGGAACTTAATGCGTTAGCTACGGCGCAGAAAACCTGGAAAGGCCCCCCACACCTAGTTCCCAACGTTTACAGCATGGACTACCAGGGTATCTAATCCTGTTCGCTACCCATGCTTTCGCTCCTCAGCGTCAGTAATGGCCCAGTGACCTGCCTTCGCCATCGGTGTTCCTCCAGATATCTGCGCATTCCACCGCTACACCTGGAATTCCAGTCACCCCTACCACACTCAAGCCTGCCCGTACCCACTGCACGCGCGAAGTTAAGCCCCGCGTTTTCACAGCAGGCGCAACAAGCCGCCTACAAGCCCTTTACGCCCAATAATTCCGGACAACGCTCGCGCCCTACGTATTACCGCGGCTGCTGGCACGTAGTTAGCCGGCGCTTCTTCTCCACCTACCCTCAACCCACCAAAAGCAGGCCTTGTTCGATAGCGAAAGAGGTTTACAACCCGAAAGCCTTCATCCCCCACGCGGCGTCGCTGCATCAGGCTTTCGCCCATTGTGCAATATCCCCCACTGCTGCCTCCCGTAGGAGTCTGGGCCGTATCTCAGTCCCAATGTGGCCGGTCACCCTCTCAGGCCGGCTACCCGTCACCGCCTTGGTAGGCCATCACCCCACCAACAAGCTGATAGGCCGCGAGCCCATCCCCCTTCACAAAAGCTTTCCCAAACAATCCATGCGAATCATCCAGAATATTCGGTATTAGACCCCGTTTCCAAGGCTTATCCCAAAAAGGAGGGCAGGTTACCCACGTATTACTCACCCGTTCGCCACTAATCCACCCA
>NZ_JBOZGG010000026.1:0-3241 GCF_051267215.1 Actinotignum vesiculae | reverse complement strand
GTGGCCAGTCATCGCACAGTGAACGCAAACATCAATAATCCCACGCTTATCAAGCAACCCGTCTATCGTAATTTTTGGTTATCGGTCCATTAGTACCAGTCAACTAAAACCCTCACAAGCCTTACATCCCTGGCCTATCAACCCGATCATCAACCGGGGACCTCACCCACAAACAGTGGAACGAGAACTAATCTCGAAGCAGGCTTCCCGCTTAGATGCTTTCAGCGGTTATCCCTCCCGAACGTGGCCAACCAGCAATGCCCCTGGCGGAACAACTGGCACACTAGAGGTTCGTCCGTCCCGGTCCTCTCGTACTAGGAACAGCCCTTCTCAATTCTCAAACGCGCGCAGCGGATAGGGACCGAACTGTCTCACGACGTTCTGAACCCAGCTCGCGTACCGCTTTAATGGGCGAACAGCCCAACCCTTGGGACCTACTCCAGCCCCAGGATGCGACGAGCCGACATCGAGGTGCCAAACCATGCCGTCGATATGAACTCTTGGGCAGGATCAGCCTGTTATCCCCGGGGTACCTTTTATCCGTTGAGCGACGGCGCTTCCACAAGCCACCGCCGGATCACTAGTTCCTACTTTCGTACCTGCTCGACATGTCTGTCTCACAGTCAAGCTTCCTTCTACACTTACACTCACCACCTGATGACCAACCAGGCTGAGGAAACCTTTGAGCGCCTCCGTTACCCTTTAGGAGGCAACCGCCCCAGTTAAACTACCCACCAGGCACTGTCCTTAGCCCGGATCACGGACCAAAGTTAGACATGCAATACGACCAGAGTGGTATTTCAACAACGACTCCACACAAACTAGCGTCCATGCATCACAGTCTCCCACCTATCCTACACAAACCGTACCGAACACCAATACCAAGCTATAGTAAAGGTCCCGGGGTCTTTCCGTCCTGCTGCGCGAAACGAGCATCTTTACTCGTAATGCAATTTCACCGAGCTCGTGGTCGAGACAGTAGAGAAGTCGTTACGCCATTCGTGCAGGTCGGAACTTACCCGACAAGGAATTTCGCTACCTTAGGATGGTTATAGTTACCACCGCCGTTTACTGGGGCTTAACTTCCCAGCCTCGCCCCCATAAGGGGCTAACCAGTCCGCTTAACCTTCCAGCACCGGGCAGGCGTCAGTCCGTATACATCGCCTTACAGCTTCGCACGGACCTGTGTTTTTGATAAACAGTCGCTTCTCCCTAGACTCTGCGACCCAACCCCCCACAACACCCAGACACGGGGCGTGTAAAGAGTGGGCCCCCCTTCTCCCAAAGTTACGGGGGCATTTTGCCGAGTTCCTTAACCACGATTCACTCGCACGCCTTAGTATGCTCTACCCAACTACCAGTGTCGGTTTCGGGTACGGGCGGTCATATTACTCACGTCGATGCTTTTCTCGGCAGTACAGGATCACCCTACTTCCCACAAAAAGTGGTCACCATCAGGCCTCACCCACAATGTCCCCCGGATTTACCAAAGAGACGGGCCACACCCTTAAACGCGCCAAGCCATTAGGCACGCGAAGCTACCTCCCTGCGTCACACCTGTTAACACGCTTGCCTCCCACACTTAGGACCCCACGCCACCCACACCAACAACAAACACAACAAAAATCATGCTTGCTTACATGGCATAGACGGGATGGTTAGCATCAACGCAGAAGACACTGGACGCAATAAAACCGGTACCAGAATAAGAACTGGTCACCCATCGACTACGCCTGTCGGCCTCGCCTTAGGACCCGACTAACCCAGAGAGGACGAACCTACCCCTGGAACCCTTAGTCATACGGCGGGAAGGATTCTCACCTCCCAAACGTTACTCATGCCTGCATTCTCACTCCCACACAATCCACCACAAGTTCACACCATGGCTTCACCTCGCGCAGGACGCTCCCCTACCCAGTAAAAACAATTACTGCCGCGGTTTCGGCGGTGTACTTCAGCCCCGCTACATTGTCGGCGCTCAATCACTTGACCAGTGAGCTATTACGCACTCTTTCAAGGATGGCTGCTTCTAAGCCAACCTCCTGGTTGTCACAGCAACTAAACATCCTTTCCCACTTAGCACACACTTAGGGGCCTTAACCGGCGATCTGGGCTGTTTCCCTCTCGACTATGAAGCTTATCCCCCACAGTCTCACTGCCACGCTCAACTTCATGGTATTCGGAGTTTGGCTGACGTCAGTAACCAAATCAGGCCCATCAGCCAACCAGTAGCTCTACCCCCACAAAGAACCACGCAACGCTGCACCTAAATGCATTTCGGGGAGAACCAGCTATCACGGAGTTTGATTGGCCTTTCACCCCTACCCACAACTCATCCCCCAGGTTTTCAACCCTGGTGGGTTCGGGCCTCCACACGCTCTTACACGTGCCTCACCCTGGCCATGGGTAGATCACCCCGCTTCGGGTCTAGAACATGCAACTAAAAACGCCCTCTTCAGACTCGCTTTCGCTACGACTACCCCACACGGGTTAACCTCGCCACACATCCTAACTCGCAGGCTCATTCTTCAATAGGCACGCCATCACCACCAATAATGTGGCTCTGACAGTTTGTAGGCGCCTGGTTTCAGGCACTATTTCACTCCCCTCCCGGGGTACTTTTCACCATTCCCTCACGGTACTAATCCACTATCGGTCACGACGGGTATTTAGCCTTACCAAGTGGTCTTGGCAGATTCACACGAGATTCCACGAGCCCCGTGCTACTCGGGCACATTGTCACGTAGTCAGGAACATTTCAGCTACCCGGCTATCACGGTCTACGGCAGGCCTTCCCAAACCCTTCACCTATACCCCTGATTTATCACTACGCCCCACCATGTCGGTAGTAGGAAGACAACACCCCACAACACCTTGCATGCAACCCCCGACAAGTATCACACACACAAGGTTTAGGCTCCTTCGCTTTCGCTCGCCACTACTCACAAAATATCTTTTCCAGCAGGTACTAAGATGTTTCACTTCCCCACGTTCCCACCACCAACCTATCAATTCAGCTGGCAGCAACCCGGCATAACCCAGGCTAGGTTCCCCCATTCGGACACCCTCGGATCACCACTCGCTAGCCAATTCCCCGAGGCATATCGCAGGCTACAACGTCCTTCTTCGGCCCATACGCACCAAGGCATCCACCAAACGCCCTACAACACCAAAAAAACAATAAACAAGAAACTCAAAACAAAATCGTTTACATTACGCAAAATCACACAACAAACACACA
>NZ_JBOZGG010000025.1:0-5206 GCF_051267215.1 Actinotignum vesiculae | reverse complement strand
GTCTTGTTTCACGGTAGTCATTCTGGTTTATCTCCTAGGTGGTTTTCACCCTCACACACAAACCATTAGACACTCTCGGGCAGGGGGATTGCGCCCCGGAGATCGCGAATTATTCCTTTATCAAAATAGCGAAAGACCCCGCTTTAGCCGCGGAAAACCAGGTGGTGACTACCCGCCTGGGCGCTATGCCCTACGGCGACCAGGTGCTTGACGCCGCCCTGGTGCCCGTCCAGGGCGAAGCGAATTACGTTTTCATCAAGGAACGCTCCGATATGGTGACGGCGCGGCCGCTCACCGACATCACCACTCCCAAATGGGGCGGCACCCATTTCACCAACAGCGGCGAATTCGCCGGGGAAAGCTCGCATTCGGCCGCGCAGGGAATGCTCTACCAGGACGGAACATATTGGGCTATGCGTTCCAACAGCCTGGTGCGCGCGAAAACCGGAGACACCACCACCGCCCAGGGAATTAAGATGCCGGGCTTAGTGGAGGCCGGCACGGTACAGGTGCACGAATTGCATAAAGCGGAGCTGCACGACGACGCCTATTCCACGCCGAGCAGCTCGCTCGAAAATGAGAATCTCCAATTCGTCAGCGGCATGATGATCCGTCCAGGATTATTTGGCTTCACGGAATATCAGAGCGGCGAATTCTGGCAGGTGGCCGTCGATAATTATGATGCCGCCAGTGATACCACCGCCTACGGGGATACGGGGCGGCTCTTCACTATGTATCGCGGCACCCCGAAATTGAATGCCCCGGAGTTCGCGGTTATTGGGACTCCGCTCAGCGGCGCGACCGACGTGGCGACAGGCGTGAGCATGGTGGCGCCCGCCGCCCCCACTAACGTCGCGGCGGAAACCGAACAAGAATTTGAATTCGTGGCCAGCAATCCAGGAAATTATATTTCCGGGGAGTGGACCGCGGAGAACCTCCCGCTTACCGGCGGCACCTATGCCGACGGTACGCCCGCCACGTGGCAAGTTATTGGACTCTCCGACATTGTGGAGACCGACCGCGATAGCGCAGCCGGAGCGGTGAAAGCTGGCCAAACTACGGCAGCGACTCCCCGCACCTCCTGCACCGTGACGGATAGTGCCACTGGCGCGCAGCTTTTCTGCCGGGGCACCCACGTGACTCCCGGAGCGAAGGTGAAGGTGCGCGTGAAAGTGAAGGCCGTGGCGCCTCCGGCTCCGCCCGCACCGGAACCTACCGTGGAGCCGACTACGCCGGAACCTACCGTGGAGCCGACAACTCCGGAGCCGACGGTGCCGGCACCGGAGCCCACCGTTGAGCCACCGGTGCCAGAGCCGACATCACCCGCACCGGTCCCGACGGTGGCGCCCGAGCCAACGGCGGATCCCACCATTGACCCGACAACCCCAGCCCCGGAACCGACCACGGGGCCAAGCACGTCGCCTGCACCAGTACCCACGGTGGAGCCAAGCACACCCGCATCAGTCCCGACATCCGGCCCGACAACCCCTGCGCCAAAGCCCGGCCCCACATCGCCTGCGCCGCGGCCAACTCGCACCGCCGTTCCCGGCAAACGCCTTCCGGCTACCGGCGCGGGCGAACTGGGAATGCTCGGCCTGATTGCCGGTGGTGCGCTGGTGGCCGGCATGGTGCTTCGGGTACGCCGGAATACCCGCGCGAATTCCTAAGCTGACGGCGCCCGGCCGGGTACCAACGGTGCTCTGCGACGCGCCAACGGTGCCCGGCCCGGAGCCAACGGCGCGCGGCGGGGCGGCCCCCGCCAGCTGCGCCGTCGTCGTCGCACCATCCCCACCACGGCGCGGAATTCCACGGAAAGGCAACGGAGCAGATATTCTAGTAACCGGGCTCGCCACCGGAGGCGAGCAACCGGGGACACACGGGGAGACACAAGGAGGGAACCATGGCGGGTTCACCACCGCAAGATATGCTCAACCGCATCGCTGATGCATACGGAGTGGCAACGCATTATTGGAGTTTCGCGGGCGAATACGTGACGGTGGATGCCGATACGCTCGTCGCGGTGCTCGCGGCCATGGGGATTGATACCTCCACTCCGGAAGCGGCGCAGGCGGCGCTGGACACGGTCGATAGCCGCGAATGGCGCCACGTGCTGCCCGCCACCACGGTGGTGCGCGAAGGTAACGAGCAGATCATCCGCGTGCATGTGCCCCACGGTGCCGCCGTGGCCCTCACCTACGAACTGGAAGACGGCGCGGAACTACCCGCCGTGCAGGCCGAAGATTTTGAACTGCCGCGCCTCATCGACGGCGCCATGATCGGCCGCGCCGCCTTCATCATCCCGGGCAATCTACCGCTCGGCTACCACACGGTGCGCGCCAAGGTCACCCCGCCGGCAGCGGGGGAGGAGGCTGCCACCTGGCATAGCGGGGCGCTCATCGTGGTGCCCGCGCGCCTGCCCGCACCGGCAGAAAAAGGCGTGGCCGGCTGGGGCGTGATGAGCCAGCTCTACTCGGTGCGCTCGCGTGACTCCTGGGGGACGGGGGACACCGCGGACCTAGCCGAACTCGGTTCGCTCTTCGGAGGGCTGGGTGCGCAATTCGTGCTCATTAACCCGCTGCACGCCGCCGAACCGTGCGGGCAGCTCACGAACTCGCCATATTTGCCGACGTCGCGCCGCTTCTTCAACCCCCTCTACATCCGCCCGGAGGACATCCGCGAAGTGGCCTATATGGACTCCGGCAAGCGCTCCATGGTCACGTGGGCGGGGCAGGCCCCCAAGGAATCCTCGCTGCACAATACCCTGCTGGATCGCAGCGCCTGCTGGGAAGCAAAACGCAGCGCCCTCGAAGTGATTTACCGCGAACCGCGCAGCCACGCCCGCCAGGCCGATTTCGACGCGTTCCGCGCCGCCGAAGGCCAGGGCCTGGAAGATTTCGCGTTCTGGTGCGCGATGTACGAGCGCTACGGCAAGCATTTCCCGGTCGAATGCGAGCGCCCCGATACCCTGGCCTCGCGCCGTGAACGCGCTGAGCTGAGCGAACGCATCGACTTCTACTGCTGGTGCCAGTGGGTCATGGACCAGCAGCTGGAAGCCGCCCAAAAGGTGGCGCGCGATGCCGGCATGGGCATCGGCGTGGTGCACGACCTCGCGGTGGGGGTGCAGGCCTGCGGGGCGGACGCCTGGGCCAACCCGGATGCCTTCGCCAGCGGCGTGAGCGTGGGCTCCCCGCCCGATATGTACAACCAGCTCGGCCAAGACTGGTCCCCGCCGCCCTTCAACCCGGTGGAGCTCGACCGCCAACACTACGCACCGGTGCGCGATATGGCCCGCACCGTTATGCGCCATGCCGGGGCGCTGCGCATCGACCACGTGATGGGATTCTTCCGGCTGTGGTGGATCCCGGCGGGCAATAAGCCGGTGGACGGCACCTACGTCTACTACAACCACGAAGCCCTCATCGGCGTGCTCATGCTAGAAGCGGCGCGCTCGGGCACCTTCCTCATCGGGGAAGACCTGGGCAACGTGGAACCCTGGGTGCGTGACTTCCTGACCGAACGGGGCATTTTCGGCACCTCCGTCATGCTCTTCGAAAAGGACGGGGAAGCCTTCCGCGCCCCCGAACACTACCGCAGCGCCTCCCTGGTCACGGTGGATACCCACGACCTGCCCCCGCTGGCCGGCTACCTGGCCGGCGAACACGTGGACCTGCGCGCCTCCCTGGATATCCTGGTGGAGCCCGTGGAGCAGGTGCGCGAAGAAGCCCGCCGCGAACGCAGCGTGCTTATCGACACCCTGTGCGGCTGCGGCTTGCTGGAGAGCCACGACCCCACGGAGCGCGAGCTCATCGAGGCGATGCACTGCTATATCGCTCGCACCCCCGCCCAGCTCCAGGCCATCGCCCTGGTGGATGCGGTGGGCGAGCGGCGCACCCAAAACCAGCCCGGGACCGATACCGAATACCCGAATTGGAAGATCCCGCTGGCCGACGGCACCGAAAAGGTGGTTCTCACCGAGGATCTGGGCGAGCACCCCCGGCTGCGTTCCCTCATCGCCGCGTACACGGCGGAATACGAGCGCTGCCACCCGCGGGGCTAAGGCGGCTCAGGCACAGTAGCGGTTCGCGGCTGTCTTAAAAGGTACGACGACGCAGCTAGGCCCGTCTCCTAAAATTTGCGCAAATTTTAGGAGACGGGCCTATCTCATGCCAGCACTTCTTCTTAGAGTGAATGCACCGGCCGGTATGCCCCTTTCCTGAGTTGGAAACGGGGTACGGGGCAAGGAGCACGGGGCGCAACGGAAGCGCACCGTTCCCGCCCTCGCAGCGCCAGCCACGAACAGCATTCTCAACGGTGAGGAGAGAACATGAAAAAACACCTCGTACCATTTTCGGCCACCGCCGCATCACTCGGTGGCTTCCTCTTCGGTTTCGACACCGCGGTCATTTCCGGAACCACGGCAGCCCTCCAAGACAAATGGGATCTGAGCGCCGGGCAGCTGGGCTTCACGGTCTCCTGCGCACTCATCGGCACCATTATCGGGGCGCTCTTCGGCGGCATTCCGGCCGATAAATGGGGCCGGCGCCCCGTCCTCAAAGGCGTGGCTGCCCTCTACCTCATCACCTCTGTATGCGTGGCGGTAGCCAATAGCTGGGTCTTCTTCCTCATCTTCCGCATGCTCGGCGGGATCGCGGTGGGGGCCTCCTCGGTGATCGCCCCGCTGTATACGGCGGAGATATCGCCAGCCGCACGGCGCGGAAAACTGGTGGCCACGGTGCAGCTCAATATCGTGATCGGCATTGTGGTGTCCTACTTCTCCAATTACATCATCGTCAAAATGATGCCGGTGGAGCTGGGCTGGCGCTGGATGCTCGGCATCCAGGCGGTGCCCTCCCTCATCTTCCTCGCGGTGTGCTACTTCATCCCGGAAAGCCCGCGCTGGCTCTACACCCGCGGGCGCGATGCCGAATCGCTGCGCGTCATGGAAGACCTGTGGGGCAAGAACGAAGCCGCGCAGGTCATGGCAAATATGCATAACGCCGCCCCGCACGCCGCGGCAACGGAGCCCTTCTTCTCCAAGCGCACCGCCCGCCCCATCACCATGGCGATTCTCATCGCCTTCTTCTCCCAATTCGCGGGCACCAACGCGGTGCTCTACTACGCACCGTCCCTGCTCCAGTCGCCGGCATCGCTATCTCGGCCGTAGGTGAACTCGGTATCGGCATACCCGCCACTCACGGGTGAGTTA
>NZ_JBOZGG010000024.1:0-7628 GCF_051267215.1 Actinotignum vesiculae | reverse complement strand
GATGTCCGTGGCCTACCCTGACCGGTTTAATAAGTATTTATAAACAATGCTCACACACAAACAACTTGACACACTCACTCCATCTGTGAACAAGCTTTTAGGATCCTTGCATTCATTACGCAAGCTAATGACGACAACGGATACTCCTGCGTTATGGGATGCATTATTGCTCCATTTAAAAGAGGTGTACGCGTACCCAATTTCGATACCGTTCGTGAAAACATGTGGGTGAAGGAGTGCCACCTGCTCACCCTGGGTAATCGAGTTGGTTGTTACGAAAGACAGCTTCGCGTTAGTGCCGCGAATATAGTCAGCACCCTTAATGAGCCATAAGGCTACATAGTCGAGATTCTTCGGATGCTTCTGATCTCGGAAAACGAAATGGAAGTCCTCTTTTTGTGTATTGGTTTGACGGTTTGCGCCAAGGTACGGTGGGTTTCCGATTAAATAAATTTCGTCGGTGCCGTTGTTGGGGCAGACCTCGTTCCAGTCGAGGCGGGTGGCGTTGCCGTGCACGATGTGCCCGGTTTCCTTGAGCGGGATCAGGGGAATATCCAGGCCGAACTTGGCTTTGAACTCCTGGTTCATCTGGTGCTTGGCGATCCAGAGGGAAAGGATGGCCATCTCCACGGAGATGTCGTCAATTTCGATGCCGTAGAAATTCTCAATATTGATCACCGAGGAACCGAAGCCCAGGGTGGCGGCGCCGAGCTTTTCTTCCTCACCCATGCCGAGCAGGCCCCAGCGGCCCGCCGAAGAAAGGGAATCGATGCGGTCCAAGATGGCATGTTCGAGCTTGCGCAATTCCTTATATGCGATAACTAAAAAGTTGCCGCTGCCGCTGGCTGGATCGAAAAGCTTGATTTTTGAAATTCTTGTGAGGAGTTTCTTGAGGCGCGGTACCGATTCGCAGGCTTTGTCATATTCGTTCCAGAGCTCATCCAGGAAGAGCGGCTTGATGGTTTTAAGGATATTGGGAACCGAGGTGTAGTGCTGGCCCAGGTTGGCGCGCTGGTCCTTATCCACCACCGCCTGGAACATGGAGCCGAAAATATCCGGGTTGATTTCTGACCAATCCAGGGTGCCGAGCTCCAGGAGCGAATCGCGTGCATGCTTGGTGAATTGGGGGACTGTCAAAGAGGCGTCGTCGTCGTTATTAATGCGGAAAAGGCGACCGTTGACGTAGGGGAAGCTCTGCAAATAGACGGGTTTATCGGACGCGTTGGGAGTGTCAAGCGCGTGGAAAAGTGCGGTGAGGAATGCGGCGGTGTCGGAGCCGTCGCGCTGGGTGTGCGAGCCGACCGCGCTGGTGAACTGGCCTTTTGCGAAGATGCCGGTATCCTCCGCGAAGAAGCAGAAGAGGAGGCGAGTGAAGAAGATGTTGAGGCTGTGGGGAGATTTGTTCCCGTGGAAGAGGTTGGGGTTTGCGGCGAGGAGTTCGTCGTACACCTTGCTCATGTGTTCGGCGGCGCGGCGGTCCGCGTGGGTATCCGAGGAGAAGTGCTGTTTCTCCATATTCGCCCAGGGGAGGAAGAAGGTGAAATCGCTGGCGAGTTTGGCGAGGGGGATGCTGAGGGAATCGCCGGTTTTGGTGTCAATTGCGGCGAGGGATTCGTAATTCGTGGCGATGACGAAGCGGGTATTGAAACGGAGCGCGGCATCGCTGGTTTTCATTTCCTGTGCGGTGGCTATGAGGTCGCGGCTGGTTTCGGCCAGGTAGATCTTGTTTTTCCACACGATATCGCGATCCGGGTTCGCCGCGACGTTGAGCGAGCTGGCGGTGGTGGAACGCAGGCGGGTGACGCTGGATTTGGAGATGCCGTAAGCGAGGAGGAGGTCGAAGAAGAAATCGCGGGTGAAGGGCGCACGGGAGGTGAGTTTCTTGACGTTCTCCTCAATACTTTGGAGAGTAATGGCCACGGCCGGCTCCTTTCGCGGACGGGCCCGGGCGCGGCGCGGGTGCTGCGGCTCGGGCGGTACGTTCCTATCTTAGAGGGGGCTTGCGACAGAAATTTTGGGGAGTTGCTCAATCTTTAGAAACGTCCGGCACCCATTCCCTTACATGACATATAGGGTTATAATATAACCATGGAAAGTCACGCCAAGCAGCTTGTAACTATCGAGAACATTCGCGATCTCGCCGCTATTGTCACCGATTCTGTCGGGGAGGTTCTTAACACGGGAATGTCTGGAGCGTTGGCCGATTCGGAGAGTCGGTTGAGTGGACTTGCATACCCGAAATATCCGTACCTCTTTCCATTGTTAGCGCGAGCGTAACTCCGCGAATTTCTCGAAAATGCGGACCTACCGGAGGGGTGGCATGTCACAGGGCAGCCGCAGTTAATGGGGCAACTTATGCTGGAGAATCATAATTTGGGTCTTCTAGTGCGTGTACTCAAAGAATGCCCTGTTATGCCAGGAAAGGTTCCCGCCGCCGGGCACAATTTGGCGAGGCGGAGATCCTGGACTATTGAAGAACAAATGGAGTTAGATCTGCCGGGCAGTGAGGAAGTGTCGCGAACCGCGACGCCATACAGATTCCTCTATCTTTGGGATTATCGTGATGTCGAAGACCGGCTTGGTGGTTTCGACTCCCGCTTGGTGATGACCAGCAAACCGGGGAAATACGGCGCTCCTGTTCCGTTGTTGTTGTCGATTCCAATTCCCACGGAACTTGCGGTGAACGAGGGTGAGGAGTGGCAGTACGCCAACGAAGATAACGGCTACGACTACTATGGAAGCAGTCAAGCGGTAATCCGGCAAACGGAGAATTAGGGTGCAGTCAACAGTAGACGGCTGGGTTCGGGCCGAAAGGCTTCGGGCCCTAAAAGACATCGCTGGAGTAAATCAGCAGGATCTCGGTGACCTGCTGGGCGTGAGCCAACCTTTTATCTCGAAGGTGCTACGGAAAGAAAAGCCACTCTCCGAGGAAATTGCGGTGCGGGCAGCGCAGAGCTTCCACGTGCCACTATCCTTCTTTGCGGTAGACGATTTAAAGTTCGTTAACGCAACCGCGACTTTCCGTAAATCCAGTACTGCCACGGTAACCGCTGAGCGCAAGGTCAACCAGCTCGCGCGAGAAGTAAACCGCGCGTGGGATGTAGTTTCACGCGAATCTGGGTACCTCGATTTTCCCAGTACCGATCTGCTTGCCGCAGGCTTGGGTGTGGAAAATTCAGCTGAACAAACTCGCAAGGTTCTCGGACTCAGTGCCACGGAGCCGATTCAGAATGTCACCCATATCCTCGGGCTTCTTGGGGTTGCTGTGGTGTACCCCTTATTGGAGGACGTGGAAGACGCCGGGCACCTCGCGATTTCCCTGCCTAGCAGGGAAAATACTCGCCCTGCGATCAGTATTGTGCACCGTACAGAAGGTGCGCGCCAGCGCCTTACGCTCGCTCACGAACTGGGGCACCTTCTATTCGATCAGGGCCTTACTCAGCCGATCCCTTCCATTCGCGCTCCGCAAGAACGCCGTGCCTACGATTTTGCGGGGGCGCTATTGCTTCCGGAATCCGTGGCCCGGGCGCGTATTAATGAAACGACGCCGCTACGTAGCTTGCTAGATATCAGGCGAGAATACGGAATCAGTGTGGCAGCCACTGCCGTGCGTGCCCATCGCCTTGGGATCATTACGCAGCACCGTTTCCGGAGTCTGCAGATTCAGCTGGCTAACGCCGGCTGGCGTAAGCGCGAGCCGGTGATTGTCCCTCCGGAAAAGCCTTCCTTGTTCAGGCAAGCGGCGGAGCGAGTATTCGGCAAGAAAGCCCTGGCTTTTAAGATGTCCGAAGCTTTGGGGCTCAAACCGGAATGGATTAACTCCTGGCTGCATCTCGATTCCGCTGCGGATTCTGCCGCAGATATCGCTACTGCGGACAACTTCGGTGACGGTGGTGAATCGCAGGTTATCCAGCTGCGCCTGAGATAATCGACGCCTGAAAGAAGGTCACTCTTCTTTTGTGCGTATCCGCTACTCGGCGCCCATATCGCGAATTGCCTGGGCGATGACTTCGGGGTCTTCGTCGTAATCGCCCATGGCGTAGGAATCTGCCATGAGAGCATCAAGGGCTTCGCGAGTTTGATGCCGCTGCTTTTCGCGGTAGTTCAGAACATCGGAGAGCCAGAGCCGGCGATGGGTGGTAATTTTCCGGAACGGTATTGCGCCTTCTTCACACAGCTTCACCACGGTTGGGCGGGTCATATTCAACAAATCGGCAGCTTCCTGAGTGGAGATTTCCCTATCTCCATCCGGTTCCTCCTGCACAGCCATCGAAATCTGCGCGCGCAGCAGGGGCGGAACTTCTACAGCAATACCGTCAAAAACCAATTCGACCCTGTGTGACTTAGCGAGGAGCTGACAGATTCGATCCATTGCCTCCAGCTCCGCCTGGGCATTTTTCTGATCTTCTGAAGTCGTCACATCACACCTCCTTTTCGTTTCCTGTGTAGTGGCCTCGCATGGGGAAGACGGGACTGTGAACTGTGGTCGATATCCAGTTAAGCCGCGCCCATTTAGGAGCCTTTACGGATCTTGCGGAGTTCGCGCATCGCTACTTCGACATCCTCAGGAGTCTGGTCATAAAGACCCATCTCGTGCGTAATATCCGAGATGTCGTCCAGCGCCTTCTTTGCCACCTGCCGCTGCTTTTCGCGATAATTCAGCACATCGGAGAGCCAGAGCCGGCGATGGGTGGTGATTTTTCGGAACGGTATTGTGCCTTCTTCGCATAGCTTCACTACGGTTGGGCGAGTTATATTCAACAGATCGGCGGCTTCCTGAGTGGAGATTTCCCTATCTCCATCAGGTTCCTCCTGCACGGCCATCGAAATCTGCGCGCGCAGCAGCGGCGGAATTTCGATAGTGACGCCGTCGAAGGTCAATCCAACCCTGCGTGACTTAGCGAGAAGCCGGCGGACTCGATCCATGATCTCCGGATCAATCTGCGCGATTTTGTCATCATGTGAAACAGTGGTCACGTCACACCTCCGTTTCGTTTCTTTCGTTTCCAGTGTAGCGGGCCTCGCGTGGGAAGGGAAGAGTGCATTCCCGCGAAGTTGTGCCAAGCCGCTACGATAGGGCACATGGCTCAAGTTCCGGTGTCCGCTATTCATCCTGTTGCCCCTGACCACCTGGGCGCCGTCGCTCTTTTTAGTGCGCCCATTGACGTGCGCGCGGCGCTGGAACGCGTGGAAGTGGACGGCCGGGCCCTTGATGTCCACCTGGATGAGCTCCCCGGCGGGCAGGTCTTCAATTTTCTGGCCAGTGGCGTGACAGTGTTGCTCACGCCCGTCTCCGGGACGGCCGCGCTGGAGGGCGCCACCCCGCCGCACGCTTTCCACATTATGATGACGTTTTTCTCCGAGATGGCGCGCTCCGGGGAGGACATGCCCGACCCGGTGAGCGACGAGTTCGCTGCGCGTCGTCGTACCTCCATGCACACGCTGCACCGGGTGTACACGGCTGTGATCCGCTCGCTCATGGGCGAGGAAGCCGCGGTGGGTGTGGCGCGCCCCGAGCTGGGCATCATCTACCCCGCCGATGTGGTCACCAGTTATCGGATCGACGCCGCAGACCCGTTCCTGCTGTGGATTTATGTGCCGATGCGCGCCGGCGAGGTAGTGTCCGGGCGCACCGTGGGCCTGCCGCTGTTCGGGCACCTCGACCTCGAGGTGAAGGACAGTCACCGCCCGCGCGAGGCCGTGTACGAACTGCTCGCGAACACTGCCGGATATATTATTTCCGACGGCGCAACCCTCATGCCAGGGCAAACTCTGGGCACCGCCGCTGATGAGTCCATCGCCATCGCCCAGGGCCGCGACGGTGAGACCCCCACGCTGCGGTTGATCTACTAGTTTTCCCCGAAATAGGGTGCGATTCTGCGATTGAACACATCCAAATTTGCGGTGTAGTTCGGGAATGCCAGGGCAAGATTCTCCGGTGTTCGCGCATGAACCAATACTGTGTCGCGAGTTTGTCCAAATACATCATTTTCTTCGCGGGCGTTGTAGGCGCGTACGGCCTCCGCGAGGGCTGAGTGCGGAAAAGGCTCCGCCCGCAGGCTCTGGGCTTCCTGATCGTATTCGAGGACGTACAGGCTTGTGCCTTCGCCGCCTGCGGTGGGCGCTGGGATGAAGTTCTGATAGCTGCTGGTGGATGAATTGGCAAGATCGTGGAAGAGAACGCGGTACTTTTCAGATGCTCTCAATTCTGCGAGGAGCTCATTTTTATCGGCGGGCATTCCGGGTGGAACGGGTTGATTCTCCGAGAGAGCGAAAAGTGCGGAGACAATCTGGAAGAACCTGCGATTGGTCTTTTCGGATTCGTCCATGGTGGCCGCGATGGCCGGGTTTTTGTAATTTCGCTCGTACATGAAGCCGGCGGTCTCGAGAGCTGTGGCCCACGCGTGTTGAAGAAATGTTCGGACTTGGATCTCGATTCGATACGACGTGGGATTTGGAGGACTCAGGGTAATGAGGTGGCACGACCGGTATCCACTACGTTGCGGCGTTCGTATATAGTCCTTCACCCCGTTTTCGGGTTTGAGATCCATCTTCTTGGATAGGTTGGTAGCAATATTGAAAACATCATCGCAGCTATTCGTGATGATGCGACAGCCACCGATATCGTCCATGGCGCCCAGGTGAAAATTGTTCTTCGGACGGCTTAGCTTTGCTACGATGGAGCTAATTCGCTTGAGTCGGAAAGTAGCGAGGGTGCCGGGGATATCGGCGATAATGTCCTGGGCCACGGCAAAAGCGTTGAGGGTTGACTCCAGATGCTGGGAACGCCAGTTTTGGACGGTAGTAAGCGCATTTGCGAACATCTGGTCTTCTTGACAACGAATCTCCGCATCTTCAGGATGCTCGGTATAGAGCTTCGCCAAGATCCTGCCGGCGCTTGTTGCGGCGGACTTGGAGATTGTGGGGCGCGGGCTTTCGTCCATGCTAGAATTATAGCCAAATTGCCGGCCCGAATACGTGACATGAGGAGGTGCGGGATGGCGAATGTTGAAGATATTGCCGGGCGTATTCTTGAGCGCTGCGGGCGGATGACCACCATGAAATTGCAAAAACTCACCTTCTACTGCCAGGCCGCTTATCTCGGTGAAACTGGCCGGCCTCTTTTTAACGGAGACTTTCAAGCTTGGATGAATGGCCCGGTATCACCAGATCTCTTCGCTCAGCACCGGCGCAAGTTTTTCATTAACCCGGGCGAACTGCGCAGTCGGGGTGAAGGGCTTTCTGATCGGCAGCGGAGTGTTGTTGATGCCGTCTGCGCGAAGTTGGGCGAGTTGAACCCAAACGAGTTGGTTGAGAAAACTCATCGCGAAGCTCCGTGGCGGGAAGCCCGCAAGGACTGTGATATTGAAACCCGCTCGACAGTGGTTATTCCTCGGGATGCTATTGAGGAGTACTACCGGGCCAATCCTGTTCTATAGGTGGTGGCATAAGTAAAGGAGGGGTGGCAGCACCCCTCCTTTACTTATGGCTCCACGGGCGTTCGGGATTCCGAGCGCGGAGGATGGGAGTGTGAATTAGTAAATCCAATCCCCGGAGAGTGTCTAATGGTTTGTGTGTGAGGGTGAAAACCACCTAGGAGATAAACCAGAATGACTACCGTGAAACAA
>NZ_JBOZGG010000023.1:0-19088 GCF_051267215.1 Actinotignum vesiculae | reverse complement strand
CGGTCTGAACATCCGTAAAGGCCGGATCGGGAGCTAACGACACGCCGTCATTAGACCCACTTTTTGTCTATTAACCCAATATCTGCGAACACAAATAAAACAGGGATGCGAGTTTTTATTGGCCATGATGTAGTGATGAGATAACAAGAGTGCGCACGAAGGGACTCGAACCCTTACGCCCAAAGGCACTGGAACCTAAATCCAGCGCGTCTACCAGTTCCGCCACGCGCGCGTACCGGTCTATCCTAGCGGATTTCCCGGTGTGAGAAAATTCGGAAAGCAACCGGAAGATCAGAAAGCCGGAGCCAGCGTTCCGGCCCCTTCACCTCTCCCGATTATTCGTCGATACCGAGATCGCGGCGCAGTCGCGCCACATGCCCGGTAGCTTTCACATTGTAGAAAGCCGCTGCCACGGTGCCGTCCGGATTGACCACCACGGTAGAGCGGCGCATTCCGGTAACCGTTTTACCCCAGTTTTGCTTTTCTCCCCAGGCGCCCCATTCGCTTGCCACGGCGTGATCCGGATCGGAGGCGAGCACAAAGTTGAGGCCTTGCTTCTCCCGGAATTTCTCCAGCGAAGTGAGCGAATCCGGGGAAACTCCCACCACGGCATAGCCAGCCGAGCGCAGGGAATTGAGGTTATCGCGGAAATCGCAGGCCTCGGTAGTACACCCTGGGGTATTGGCTTTCGGGTAGAAGTACACGATGACTCCGCGGGCGCCGTCGTTCATATGTTCAGAAAGACGGAAAGTTCCCGCGGTGCTGTCCAAAGTGAAATCCGGGGCACGATCACCAGAATTTAACATTATTTTCCTTCACAATAAGCACGGCCCACACGATAAGCATGGCGATACCAATCCCGAGGGGCCACAGGCCCAGGGGCGTGGGCGCGAACCACAGCATAAAAACCGCGCCGGCCCCGAATATCCACGGGCGTTCGCTCCAGTACCCGAGCCCGCACGCCACCGCTCCAACCGTTCCGAGCGCAAGAATCACTCCGTATTGCGGGAGGGCATTCCCGCTGATGGCGATATACCAGCCCACAGCGAGGGTGACCACGCCCAGCGTAAGAATGGCGAGGGCAAGGTAGTTGAGGTATCGAGCTTGGCGCATGCCACTCAGTCTAGCTTCCGCATGACGCGCCGCACCCCGCCCGCGCCGGCGCTCTACGCGAAAATGCAGATGTTTCGCGGGTAGCGTGGAGTGGTCCACGCGGGGGCGAAGCCCGGCAAAATTAAGAACATGAGTGAAGTCGAC
The DNA here is from genome assembly GCF_051267215.1 of Actinotignum vesiculae. Classification (NCBI taxonomy): domain Bacteria; kingdom Bacillati; phylum Actinomycetota; class Actinomycetes; order Actinomycetales; family Actinomycetaceae; genus Actinotignum; species Actinotignum vesiculae. The sequence continues at coordinate 17,831 of NZ_JBOZGG010000023.1, read as the reverse complement.
GCAGCTGATATGGGTCCGTGGCTCAGCCCCGAGGAACTCGAATTTGTCCGGCATAAGGTCCCGATGGTGTATGTGGATATTGTGCCGGTTCGTCTGGATGAAACCGGGCGGGTGATCGCTATCGGGATGCTGCTGCGTGCCGATTCTGAGGGGTTTTTGCGGGAGTTCCCCTCGGGGCGGGTGCTCTTCCACGAACCGGTGCGCGCCGCGCTTATCCGGCATATCGATAAAGACCTCGGTTCGGTGGCACTTCCTCAACTGCCGCCGTACCTGGCGCCCTTCACGGTCACCGAATACTTCCCCACTCCCGAACCGGAGGCCGGGTATTACGATGCGCGCCAGCACCGGGTAGACCTGGCTTATATCATCCCCATTCACGGGGATTGCGATCCGGGAAATGACTCGCTGGAATTCACCTGGTTCACACCCGGGGAGGCGCGCACCGCGGAGCTACAGGCGGAAATGTCCGATGGGCACGCCGCCCTCCTGCGCGCCGCCCTCGGCTATATTGGCCGCTGCTAACCTCGCTCGGCTAGCACCTGCACGAGCACCGGTGCCAGCTGGGCAAAGGCCTTGCCGCGGTGGGAGATAGCATCCTTTTCTTCCGGGCTCAGTTCCGCATTGGACCGGCTGTAACCTGCCGGCGCGAAGATGGGGTCATAGCCGAAGCCCCCGCTGCCGCGCTCGGCGGTGAGGAGGCTGCCCGGCATTTCGCCTTCGCGTACTTCCTCACGGCCCTCCGGGGTTACCAACGCGGCCGCGCAATGGAAATGAGCGCCCCGGTTCGCCGGGCCCACATCCGCGAGCTGGGCGAGAAGGAGCTGGCGGTTCGCGGCGTCGTCCCCGTGGTGACCGCTCCAGCGCGCCGAAAAAATCCCGGGCGCCCCTCCTAAAATATCCACGCACAGGCCCGAATCATCGGCGATAGCCGGAAGGCCGGTAGCCCGCGCGTAGGCCCGCGCTTTGATCAACGCATTTTGCGCAAAGGTGGTGCCATCCTCCACCGGTTCAGGAACCGCAAACTCCGCGCCGGAGACGAGCTCAATTTCCTGCAACCAGGGCGCCAGAATATTGCGAAGTTCCGTGACTTTATGGGCATTTCCGGTAGCGACGACGACGCGCCGCGGCTGCGCTACTTCCACTGGTCACCGCCGGTAAACACATCGCTACGTACCGGATTCTCCCCCTCGAAGAGCACCCGATGCTGGAGTTCACGAAGCTCACGGGTGCCCTTATCAGCCAGGTCAAGGAGAGCCCCAAGATCAGCGCGGTTGAAGGGATGATGCTCCGCGGTTCCCTGAACCTCCACGTAATCCCCGCTGCCCAGCGCCACGATATTCATATCGGTATCAGCGCGCACATCCTCTTCATACGGAAGATCGAGCCGCGGCTGGCCATCAATGATGCCCACCGAAACCGCGGAAACCGAGGTGGTGAGGACCGGGCGGCGCACCAACTTACGTGCCCGAGCCCAGGAGATGGCATCAGCCAGGGCCACAAAAGCGCCGGTAATGGCCGCGGTGCGAGTTCCGCCGTCGGCCTGCAACACATCGCAATCCAGGGTGATGGTGTTCTCCCCCAGGGCCTTCATATCAACGGCCGCGCGCAGGCTGCGGCCAATCAACCGCGAAATCTCATGGGTGCGGCCCCCGATTTTTCCGCGCACGGATTCGCGCGGGGAACGATCCGAAGTGGCGCGCGGAAGCATGGAGTATTCGGCGGTCACCCAGCCTTCTCCGCTGCCTTTGCGCCAGCGCGGCACCCCTTCTTCAAAGGAAGCAACACAGAGCACGGTGGTGCGCCCGAAGCGCACCAGCACACTGCCTTCCCCGGTCTCAAAATAGTGGCGGTCAATCGTGACAGGGCGCATCTCATCTACGGCGCGCCCGTCCGCTCGCGTGGCGCTGGAGTTCTTTTCAGTCATGCCTTAAGGCTACCGCGCCGTTACGACAGGAAAAATCCGGGTAGCCCGCTCGGTCTGCCGGTACCCGGCCCCGGAGTCTCGGAACCAGGCCCGTGCCCGCGGAGCCCCGCCAAGCCCGCTTAGATCCGGAAGGCTTCCCCGGCCCGCACGCAGGCCACCCGACCCTCGTATTCTTCCCGCGCCGCGGCCCGCACAGATTCCCGATCCGTCCACGGCTGGAGGTGGGTGAGGAGCATCTCATGGGCTCCGGCCTGCGCGGCCAGCGCCCCGGCCCGCGAACCGGTGAGGTGGATGCCGCGCACGGTATCCCGCCCATCCTCATAAGCACATTCGGAGAGGAGCAGATCGGCGCCGCGCGCCGCGGCGACGACGCCGTCGCACATATCCGTATCCCCCGTGAACGTGAGCACCACGTTCTCCCCGGGGCGCAGATCCGAGGGGCCGGTGATCCGGTAGGCGAAAGTTTCCACGGTGTGGAGGGCGGGGAAAGCCTGGATGGTCATCGGACCAATGCGGAAGGTATCCCCGGAGCGGACCTGGCGGAAGTCGAAAACGTCGTCGTAGGTTTCTTCCGGGCCGTCGTCGCCCAGTTGGCGGGCACGCCGCCGCGCATCCCCAGGACTGTACACCGCCACCCGGGGCAGCGGGCCGGACGGATGCCAGCGGCGGTAGACCTGCATCCCGATGAGGTCGGCGCAGTGGTCGGCGTGGAGGTGAGAAATCACCATGGCGTCCAGGAGCGCCGGGTCGGTATAGCGCAGCAGATGGCCCATGGCGCCGGGGCCGAAATCGAGCGTGAAGGTGTAGGTGCGCGGGGCACCGTTCGCGTCGATTCCCTCCGCCTGCACCAGGTAGGCCGAGGCGGGTGATTCCGGCCCGGACATCGAGCCGGAGCATCCAATGATCGTCAGTCTCATGCCGAGAGTTCCTCCGTAGATAGCACGGTTCCTACTTCCGGACCGAGGAATCTGCGGGCGAGGTGCCCGAAACTCACCGGGTCGCCGGTGGCGTAGAAGCGGCGCCGGGGGGTTCCCGGGCCGGCAAACATATCGCGGGTGGCTAGTTCGCGGTAGACATCGCGGGCGGTTTCATCCGCGGAGGACACGATGGTCACGTCCTCCCCCATGGTGTAGGAGATCACGCCGGCGAGCAGCGGGTAGTGGGTGCAGCCCAGCACCAGAGTATCCACCCCGGCCGCCCGCACCGGAGCGAGGTAGTGTTCGGCAACCGCCTGCACCTGCGCTCCGGCCGTCTGCCCCTGTTCCACCAGCTCCACGAACTGCGGGCAGGCCCGGGTGGTCAGTTCCAAATTCGGCGCGGCCGTAAAAGCATCCTGGTAGGCCCCTGATTCGATGGTGGCCGGGGTGGCAATCACCCCGATTTTCCCGTTCCGGGTGGCCCGCACCGCGCGGCGCACCGCCGGGCGAATCACTTCCAGCACCGGAATTCCCATCTCCGTGGCGAAACGCTGCCGAGCATCCGCGAGCGCGGCGGAGGTGGCGGAATTGCAGGCGATGACCAGCATCTTCACGCCGGAGCCCACCAGTTTCTCCATAATGTCCATGGCGTAGGCGCGTACCTCGGGAATGGATTTAGTGCCGTAGGGGCAGTGCGCGGTATCCCCGATATAGGTGATGGATTCGCCGGGGAGCTGGTCAATAATGGCGCGCGCGACCGTGAGGCCACCTACGCCGGAATCAAAAATACCAATGGGACGGGAATCCATACTGTCAAGTTACCGCCGCAGGTCCTTGTTCTGAATGGCAGTGATGAGTGAATCTTGCCACCACGCAATAATCACGTAGAGCACGCCGATCATGTCATCGGTGGTATCGATTTGGGGGCGCTCGGATTCCATAATGTCGAGCGCGCGGGAGGTCACGGCCTCAGATTCCGCCGCGGTGGTGATATCGCGGCGGGTGCCGAGCACGATGCGAATATCATTCGCGCCGGCCAGCCAAGCGCCGGCATCTTCATTACTCACCCATACAGCCTCGCTCGCCAGCGACGTGTAGAACACCAGCAGGTTGCAGATTTTTGTGTGGCAGACGGCGGATTCGGTAAGGGCGCGCAATTCGTCAGCGAGCTCGGGTTCCTCGGACATATCAGGCAGGAGCCGGGCAAGGGCGGTATCCATATTGTTCGCCGGGGTGTAGCAGCGTGTACTCTCCAGGTCGGCTAATTCGCGCTCGTAGGAGGCGAGCACATCGCTGGATTCTTCCACTCCGCGTGCGCTGTTACCGCGGGCGCCAGGTGCGTGTGCGGCGCCAGGTGCGTGCGCGGCGCCCGGCCCGGTTACGTCCGCGCCGCTTTCTTGCATTTCTTCGTCCAGGTTGTAGCCGAGCAGAGTTGCGACGTCGCGCGCAAGTCCCGCAAAAAGTTGCCGTTCGGTCGCATCAACGCTGGCACGGTAGCCGCCGCGGGCGGGGCGGAAGGGCAGCATATTATCTCCCACCTTCCGGTTCTTCTTCGATGGTGGCGAGCAGTCCGTAGGTGTGCATGGCCCGGGCGTCTGTTTCCATCTGCTCGCGAGGTCCGGTTGATACGACGGCGCGCCCGCGGGTATGGACCTCTAACATGAGGGTGAGGGCGCGGTCGGCCGAATGGCCAAAGTAGGATTGGAACACCCACTGCACATAGCGCATGAGGTTGATCGGATCATCGTGCACAACGGTGCGCCAGGCGCGGGCCGGGCCGGCGACCGCTTCGAAAAGCGTGAGGCTTTCGGTGCGGCTTGCCGGGCTACTGGCCCCTAAATCTTCAGGAGATGTGTGCGCGCTCATATCTCCATCCTAGTGCCAAGCGCTTATCGGCGCGGGGAATCATCCTCGGGTAGCTTCTGCCGGCGCGGCGAATCATCCTCGGCCAGCTCCCAGCGGCGCGGCCCATCATCCCCGGCCAGCTCAGGCGGGCGCGGGTAGACTCGGGCATATGAGTGTTTCAACTGCTTTGCTCACTGATATGTACGAGCTGACCATGGTGGATGCGGCCATGCAGTCGGGAAAGGCCCAACGACGGGCCGTTTTTGAGATTTTTGCGCGCCGGCTCCCGGGCGGGCGCCGCTACGGGGTGGTGGCCGGCACGGGCCGCCTCCTCGACGCCCTGAAGAATTTCCGCTTCGGGGAAGAAGAAATTGAGTACCTGCGCGCCAATAAGATCGTTTCCGATTCCACCCTGGAGTGGCTGCGCACCTTCCGTTTCTCCGGCGATATTTGGGGTTACGCGGAAGGTGAAATGTACTTCCCCGGTTCCCCCATTCTCACCGCGGTGGGCACCTTCGCGGAGTGCTGCGTGCTGGAAACCCTCGCGCTCTCTATTTTCAATTATGACTCGGCGGTGGCTACGGCCGCCTCGCGCATGACGATTGCCGCGCACGGGCGGCCCTGCGTGGACTTCGGGGCGCGCCGCACCCACGAACGCAGCGCGGTTTCCGCGGCGCGCGCGGCCTACATCGCCGGTTTCGTGGGCACCTCGGATCTGGAGGCCGGGCGCCAGTACGGGATTCCGGTTTCGGGCACCTCGGCGCATTCCTTCACCCTGGTCCACGATTCGGAACGCGAGGCTTTTGATACTCAGATCGCGGCCATGGGCACCGGCACCACGCTGCTGGTGGATACCTACAATATCGCGCAGGGCGTGGAGAACGCGGTGGCGGCCGGGCGCGCGGCCGGCGGTGAAATCGGCGCGGTGCGTATCGATTCGGGTGATTTGATCGCCACCGCCTTCAAGGTACGTGAGCAGCTGGATCGCCTGGGTGCCACCTCCACGAAGATCACCGTCACCTCGGATCTTGATGAGTACGCGATCGCGTCCCTCAATTCCGCCCCGGTGGACGGCTACGGGGTGGGCACCCGCCTGGTCACCGGCTCGGGGGTTCCCACCGCGCAAATGGTCTACAAGCTGGTCCAGCGCGAAGGCGCGGATGGCCGCCCCGAGGAGGTCGCCAAGGCTTCGGAGAATAAGGCGTCGGTGGGCGGGCTCAAGGTTGCCGGGCGCTTGGAAAGCGGCGGGCACGCCACCGAGGAGCTCGTGGTGAGCGCCTCGAGTTTCACCGAGGGCCTGGCCTACCTGGAGAAACAGGGCGCCCGCCCGCTCCAGGTCCACCTGGTGAAAGCCGGCACCATCGACGAACGCTACTGCGGCACGGAAGTCCTCTCCGCCGCCCGCCTGCGCCACGACACCTCGCGCGACGCCCTCCCCTACGACGGCTGGCGCCTCTCCGCCGGGGAACCCGCGATCCCCACCCGCATGGTGGATATTTTCCCGGGCGACGACGCCGCGGCTTAATTCCCGATCGCCTTCTTGCTCGCTGCGGCTAGTTGCACTGGCCGCAGAGGCAGGCGGCAGTGCGAAGCGTGCGGTCGCCCGCGCGTAACCAAGCAGGCGGCGCGTAACCAAGCGGCACGCGCCTACCGGCGCTGGTTCGCCGCGGCCCAAGCGCTTAGCGCTGGCCCACGAACCAGCGCCGCAGTGTTTTCACGCGCGCTTCGATCTGGTCGGCACTCGCCCGCGCCACTTCTGGGCCCCCGCAGGCCCGGCGCAGCTCGGTGTGAATAAGGGCGTGCGGATCCCCGGTTTTCTTCGCCCAGGCCGCCACCAGCTGGGTGAGTTCCTTGCGGGCGGTACGCCGGCGGGTGAGCTCATCGGTGCCCGGGGCCGGGCGCTGGGTGCGGGCCTTTTTCGCCTGTTCGGCCTGGTGGGCGCGCAGCAGCGTCGTCACTTCTTCGGGCTCCAGCAGCCCGGGAATCCCTAGGAAATCAGCTTCTTCTTCCGAACCGACAGCCGCCCCGAGCCCGAATTCACCGCCGTCGAAGAGCGCCCTATCGAAAAGCGCCCCCGATTCCAGGGCTTCGTAGCCCGGGCCCTCCAGTTCCTCACTGGCCTTGTCTTCCCGGTTGGCGGCCTCCAACAGGTCATCATCCCAACCGGCCACCTCCGCCTGTTTCGAAATGGCGTGGTCGCGTTCTTTTTCCATCTGGGCGGCCAGCTCCAGGAGCACCGGCACGGACGGCAAAAACACGGTGGCGGTTTCCCCGCGCCGCCGGGCCCGCACGAAACGCCCGATCGCCTGCGCGAAATAGAGCGGCGTGGAAGCAGAGGTGGCATAGACCCCCACCGCCAGGCGCGGCACGTCCACCCCTTCGGATACCATCCGCACCGCCACCATCCACCGCGAATCCGAATCCGCGAAGGTCGCGATTTTTTCGTTCGCGCCGGCATCATCGGAGAGCACCACGGTGGGTGCTTCCCCGGTGATCTCGGTGAGGATCTGCGCGTACGCGCGGGCATCCTTCTGGTTCGAAGCAATCACCAGCCCACCCGAATCAGGTAGCGAGCGGCGCACCACCGTGAGGCGTTCGTTCGCGGCGGAAAGGACCTCCGGGATCCACTCCCCGCCCGGGTTGAGGGCGGTGCGCCACGCCTGCGCCGTCATATCTTTGGTGAGTGGCTCGCCCAGGGTTGCCGCCACCACATCCCCCTGCTTGGTTTGCCAGCGCACCTGCCCGGAATAGGACAGGAAAATAACCGGCCGAACCACCCCGTCGCGCAGCGCCTGGGCGTAGCCGTAGGTGTAATCGGCTTTGGAGCGCAGGTTCCCGTAGCCGTCCGGTTCGTAGGTCACGAAAGGAATGGGTGAGGTATCCGAGCGGAAGGGCGTGCCGGTGAGGGCCAGGCGGCGAGTGGCCGGGGTGAAAGCCTCGCGGATGCCATCCCCCCAGGAGAGAGCATCCCCGCCGTGGTGAATCTCGTCCAGAATCACGAAGGTGGGGCGGGCACTGGTGCGTTCGCGATGCAGGGCCGGGTTAGCGGCCACCTGGGCATAGGTCACGCACACCCCGTTGAAGAAGGAACCTTCGGTGCGCTGGGCGTTCGTGAAATCGGCATCCAGCTGAATACCCACGCGGGCCGCGGCCTGCGCCCACTGTGTTTTCAGATGTTCGGTAGGGCAGACCACCGTGATGGTGCGCGCCTCGTGGCGCGCCAGCATTTCGACGGCGACGCGCAGCGCGAAGGTAGTTTTACCCGCACCGGGGGTAGCTACCGCGAGGAAATCCCGGGGCATGCGCTCCAGGTAGAGGCGCAGCGCTTCGGCCTGCCAGGAGCGCAGACTCGAAGTGGTTCCCCAGGCCGCGCGGGCCGGGAAAGCCGGAGGGAGATTCGAAGCGGCAGAAACGGAAGGGGTATGCGGGGTGGAAGCGGGAATCGAGCGGTGCAGACTCACTTGCCACTTCCCGGCACGTCCGGCCCGAAGGGCCATCCGGAGCCTTGGTTGCCCATCTGTTTGCGGATTTCCTTGCAGGTGGGGCACACCGGGTAGCGATCCGGGTTGCGCGAAGGAATCCAAATCTTCCCGCACAGCGCCACCACCGGCTGGCCGTACACGGCGGAAGCCATAAGGCGGTCCTTACGCACGTAATGGGAAAAACGCTCCTCATCACCGTGGGAAAGGCGTTCTTCGGTGCGTTCCAGCACCCCGACGGATTGCTGAGATTCCGTGGCCGGGCCGGCCGGGGCCGATGGCGCGCCCGGAGTTCCTAAAGGATCGGGAAGGGAAGTACTCATGGGCTCTATTGTACGGCCCGCGCCGGTGTGGGGAAGCCGCCGCCAGAAAGCCGCACCAGGCACCGCACGTGGGAAGCGACAGTCCCCGGAGCCCGGCAGCGCCGTCGTACCTCAACACGCCCGCACACAAGAATCGCCTCCCCGGAAAAACCGAGGAGGCGATACTCACAAGCAACTCAGGCTACTTGTTGGACACAGCCTTCTTGAGGTTGGATCCAGCCGAGATCTTCACGCCGAAACCGGCGGGAATCTCGATTTCTTCACCGGTGCGGGGGTTGCGGCCCTTGCGGGCGGCGCGCTCGGTGCGCTCCACGGAGAGCAGGCCGGTGATCTTCACGGCTTCGCCCTTGGAAAGCGAATCGACGAGCACTTCCTGGAGCGCGGCGATCGCCTTATCGGCATCGGACTTGGACAGGCCGGAACGGTCGGCGATAGCTGCGATGAGCTCTGTGCGGTTAACGGACATGAAAATACCTCTCGATATCTGTTCAGGTACATGGCTCATAAGAACCACTAAGCAAAAATGTAGCGGAAACTGGCGCCAAAGTGAGAATTTTCTGCGAAATCGCCGCGTGTCGGTTAAGACATACATCACAACTCCCACCAATTTGCACAGTTGTCACAGGATTTGCGCACCCGAACCGCCCCGGCGCGGCCGGCACGAATGCCTGGCTTAAGGGCATAATGAGTACGGTTCAGGATGCCCCCGGGCCGGTCAGCGCCGCGAAAGTGAGCACGCGGGCCGGGGCGTCGTCGTCGAAGAAAGGTTCCCCGGTGTCGCGACTTGTCGCCTTCATCCGCTCCCACCCCCGCCCCTTCAAAATCGCTTTCTACGTGCTGGTGATCGCCGGTGTGGCGGCCGTGGCTCACAGCCAGCTCAAGGAGCTGAGCGGTGAACAGATGGCGAAAGTGCTCAGCTCGACACCTCCGATTATCCTCGTGGAGCTGGTGGCCCTCGGTTTTCTGACTTTTACCGCCACCGGTATTTATGACATCTTCGCCTCCCGGCATTTCGGGGTGGAGATCCCGGTGGGCACGGCCGCGAAAATCGGGTGGATCGCCCAGGCTTTCAATAATTTCGCGGGGCTGGGCGGGCTGACCGGCGGGGCGATTCGCTCGCGCTACTACAAGCGGGCCGGGGCCTCCACGAAAGCCGCCGTGGACGCGAGCGTGGCGGTATGGGCCGCGAACCTCCTCGGGCTGTTCGCCATGCTGCTCGCCACCCTCCCCTTCGCCTTCCGCTACGACGGGCGTTTCCTGGTGGTACCCGTGGTGGCCTGCCTGTATATCCCGGTGTATTTCCTGGCTGGCAAGGTGCATTTCTGGAAGATTGACCTGCGCACCACCGCTATCGGCACCCAGAATTTCCGGCAGAAACTCCAGATGCTTGTTGCTTCCGTGGCGGATTGGCTGGCCGCGGCGGTGTTCTTCTGGATTTGCGTGCGCACCTTCCTGGGTGAGGTTTCTTTCGTGCAGGCGGTATTTGTGTACGCCACCGCCACCCTGGTGGGCCTGCTCAGCTTTATCCCGGCGGGCCTGGGGACTTTCGATCTCACCGTTATTGTGTTCTTCCAGCACCTCGGTTTTGATTCGTCGACCCTGGTGCTCGCGATTATCGTGTACCGCGTCACCTACTACGCGCTGCCGTGGCTGGCCGCCACCGTGTACTGGCTGGCCGAATACGCCTACCCTCGCCTGGGCTTGGAGGATCGCGATAAGCGCGAACGTTGGCTCATTAACGCGCTTTCCACCGGCGTGGTGATTCTGGGGATTTTCTCTATCGTCAATGCTTTCGCGCCTTCCTTTTATGCGCGGGTGGCGCTGCTGCATGTGTTCCTCCCCCACGAAATGATTCGCTCCTCGCGTATCGTTTCGCTGCTGGTGGGGATTATGCTGCTGATTCTGGCGCGCGGGGTGCGCCAGCGGGTGAGCCGCATTTTCCCGATTATTTTGATTCTGCTGGGCGTGGCTGCGGTGGCATCCGTGGCGCGCGGGCTAGATACCGGCGCAATTATCGTCATTATTCTTTTCGCGATTTTGCTCTACCTGGCGCGCGGGGCTTTCAACCGTGACCCGCTCCCCTTTGAATGGCGTTCTTTCGCTTTTTCCGCGGTCATCGCGGTGGGGATCCCGCTCGGGATTTTCGCCTGGCGCTGGATTCACGGGGCTCCGCAGGCGCACGTGTACCCCACTGCCCACGCGCTGCTCACCGGGGTGAGCATGATCTGCTTCGTTTCCCTTATTTCCCTCGCGTTGCTTTTCTCGCGTTCGCGCGCCCCGCATTTTGAGCTGCCCACCCCGGATGACGTGCATCGTTTCGAAACGTTCATGAGCGAGCACAATGCCGGCAACGCCTTCACGCATCTTTTCTACCTGGGCGATAAGCAGGTCTTTTATTCTTCGAACGGGCGCGCGGCGCTGCTCTACCGCCCCTACCGTTCCTCCATGCTGGTGCTCGGCGATCCCTTCGGGGACGAAGCCTCCTTCGAGGAACTTTTCGAAGAATTCGTGACCTACGCCGATGAGCACGGCTGTTCGGTGGCGATTTACGAGATCGCGGATATTTACCTGGGTGCCTGCGCGAATATCGGTTTCTCCTTCGTGAAAATCGGGGAGGATGCCACCGTGGACCTGGCCACCTACTCCAATGTGGGTAATAAAGGCAAGGTGTTCCGGCGCATGCGCAACCGCATGGGCGAAAAAGGCACGCATTTCGAGGTGCATTTCCCGCCCTACACTCCCGACTTCATCGAGGAACTGCGCGAGGTTTCGGATGCTTGGCTGGGCAAACGTTCCGAAATGGGCTTCTCCCTCGGTTTCTTTGATGCGTCCTATATTGGCCGCACCCCGGTGTTGCTGGTGCGCGGGGAGGAACGTATCGAAGGTTTCGCGAGCCTCATGCCGATGGCGCCGGGGGTTGCGTCCGTGGACCTCATGCGTATTCGCCCCGACGCCCCGGGCGGCACCATGGACGGCATTTTCGTTTCGCTGATTGAATGGGCGAAAGAAAACGGCTACACCCACGTGAACCTGGGGATGGCGCCCATGTCTAATACGGGCACCACGCGTTTCTCGCGGGCGCGCGAAAAGGTGGTGCGCGTGATCTACGATTTCGGCGACCGCCTCTACAATTTCAAGGGCTTGCGTTCCTACAAGGAAAAGTTCAAACCGCGCTGGCAGTCCCGCTATCTTGCGTACACAGGCACGACGGCTCTCACCCCCACCATCTTGGGACTCCTCGATGTGATTCAGCATCCGGATCGCAGCCGCGGGGCGATTCCGCTGCAATGGAGCCTGCCCGCGCCCTGCCCTAGTGAGGGCGACGACGCCGCAGCTGCCGTTCCGGCAGCTGATACTCAGGCCGCGCGTAATATGGCTACCGTGGGCAATGGCGCTGGCGGGGGCGATGTAGCTTCCACGAATGCTGGCGCCGCCACGAAGCCTGGAAAGAAAGGTGCGTGATGGCGAAGCGGCCCTCGATGCGTAATCCGGAAACGCCTATGGACGAATGTGGCACGGTGGTGCTGCGCCGGGCTACCCAGAATGTGCACAGCAAGCTGGTGGCTGATCCGGAGCGGCATAAATCCGAGCTCGCGGCGGCTGAGCGGCGCGATGCGGATGATCAGGTGCGTGAGCTTTTCCCGGATGCCCGGATTTGGTACTTGGAGGCGCGGCCGAGTCACTACCGGTTGAAGGCAGCCGGCTTCTTTGTGCTGAGTGTGCTGGATCTGGATGTGTACCGCGGCTGGTTGGACGGGCCCCATCCGCGTGCTTTCTACCTGGTGGAACAGGGCCGGCTCCAGCTACTGGTGCGGGTCAATGATTTTTATCTTGACGCGATTGCGCTTCCTTCCCCGCCCGCGCCGGTGAGCAAGCGGCGTTTCACCATCGGGCGGGATGAGTTTCTGCGCGATGAAGAGGAACTGGCTTAGCTGAACGGGAGGGGTGCTGAGTGGTACCCCTCCCGTTTGCTGTGCCGCAGGCGTTATGCTTCCGGACTCGCGGCGTTGTTCTTAGCGCGGCGGCGTTCTTTCCACGTCATGCGCCCGAGCACCCCGATGGTGCCCAACACAGCCACGCCGTAAGCAACGGCGAACCACGGGAAGCGCGGCAGATCCGAGGGCTTATTCGCTGCTTTCACGTCTGCTACCGGGGTGGGGATAATGCGCTCCCCCGTGACCAGAATGCGATGGGAGTTGATGCCGAGCGGGGTGCAGGTCACCAGGGTGACGAGGTCTTTTCCTTCTTCTACCCGCAGGGTATCGGTGTCCTCCGGGGCCACCACTTTAGTATCCCGGACGCGATAGGTGAGTACGTCCCCGAATACTTCGATGGTGAAGGTATCCCCCACATTGACCTTATTGAGGTCGGTGAACATGCGGGCGTTGGCAAGGCCGCGGTGCGCGGTGATGACAGCGCGGGTGCTCGGCCCGCCTACCGGCAGCGAGGTGCCTTCCAGGTGGCCGGCCGCGCGGTTGAGGACCTCATCTGAGGTGCCGTGGTAGACGGGTAGATCAACGTCAATATTCGGGATGCGGAGCCGAGCCATGAGGCCGTCAGAATCCGCGGCAAGAATTTTTTCGTAAGGCCAGATGCCGTCCGCGGCGGTGGTGTCGCCGGTGCCGGTGGCTTTACGTTCGTTGGCTTCCAGGATTGCGCCGGCGTTGAATGCTTCGTTATAGGCGTGCGCAGCGGCAAGCTGGGTTTCTTTATCGGGCTGGGCGGTGGCGATTTGATCGGAGTACGCGCCGGTGATTTTGGATTGCTCGTATTGGGAGAGCCAGGCGGCGGCATGCGGGTACACCAGTAGGGTGAGGCCGAGGATAACGAGGAGCCCGATGAGGTAGGGCAGCAGCAGGTTTTTCTTCATGAGATACAGACCCGGGTGGGGAGGTACCAGATGGCACCTCCCCACCCGTTCGGTAGGCCGCGTAGGTTACGCGGTCAGTTCTGTGCTTAGGCGTTCACCGCGCGGTTGCGGCGAACCTGAGCGACGGTCAAGCCACCAGCAGCACCCAGCAGCGCGAGGCCACCCAGGGTGAGCATGAGCTGGCCGGCAGCACCGGTCAGCGGCAGGTTCGGGCCGTCATGTTTGGTGTTGTCGATGGTGTATTCGACCTGAGTCGACTTACCCTTCTTGACGTTAACTTCCTTCACCTCGGTGCTGATCACGTAACCGGCCGGAGCCTTGGTTTCCTTGAGGTAGAAGGTCTTCTGGTCAGCATTGCCCAGGACGAGGCCGACGAAACGGATCTCGCCATTTGCATCAGACGTTGCAGTCGCAACGGCATTCTGACCCTTAGTAGCATCGTCATTCGTCGCGTAAACCGCGAATTCCGCATCCTTCAGCGGCTTCTGGTTGTCCTTGTCACGCTTGAGGACGAGGAGGTCACCGACCTTGACGGGACGGTCGCTCGTGGTCGTGTTAGTACCCGGGTTGTATTCATTGACAAGAGGACCGAAGGAGTTGGGGATTTCGCCACCCTCGGGAAGCCCGGTGATCTTGGTGGTGAGTTCCACCTTGAATTCCTGGCCCGCCTGAACCGTGGCGAGGCGTTCGGCACTGAGCTGGATGGTTACTTTCTGACGATCAGCGACATCATCATCAGCCTTGACCGCCGGATCAAGGGTAACAGTGTAGTCAGTGTTCTCGGTGAGGGTTTCGGTACCGAGGGTAACCTTGGCGCTCACGTACTTCAGGTGCGGATCCAGAAGATCTTCGATGCCAACCTTGGTGTAGGTTTCCTGAACGCCCTGAGCGTTCACACCGAGGGCCGGCACTTCGTACTTGATTTCCCACTTGACATCGTCGCCGACCTTCTTGGCAGCTTCGTCCTTCAGGGTCTTGGAGCCGTCATCAGACACGGTGTTCTTCGGGTAAGCGTGAACGTCGTAGAGCCATTCAGCCTTGTTGTTCACCTTCGAGGGGAAGGGGATCGAGACGAAGAAAGGCTGGGCCTTCTTGATCACCTTGTGAGGACCGGTGCTACCTTCGCGAACGAGGTATACACCAGCCTTGAGACCGGTGAACGCAGCGACGCCACCGTCAGCGGTGGTCTTCTTCGTTTCATTGGTCTCAACCGCAACGTCTGCACCGTTGTAGGTGACCTTCTTAGTGTTCTCGTTGTACTGAAGCTGGGAAATCTTCTGCCAGTCTTCAGGCTTCGTGAGATCGACGCCGGTTACCTTCTGGAGAATGAACTCCACGCCGTCCATGGACTTAGCGGTCGGCGGCACATCAGCGATGGGCTGTCCGTTATTTTCCTTGTTCCAGGCAGGATTTTCGTACTTGTGGACCGTGATAGAACCGGCCTTATTAAGATCCGGATTGCCAAGCGTATCTTCGGCGGCCGGAACAGCGTGGGCCCCGGGTGCGAGCACCAGACCGGCCGCGCCGAGGAGGGCGGTGATCAGGGCGGCGAGCACCGCGCGGATAGATTTCTTCAGCTGCATGGTAGTCCTCTCCGTGATTGCAGCACATATTGCTTCAATTAGTTGTGTGGTTATATTTGCCCGAAGGGCGGCGGTAACTACGCGGTGTTACCCGCGCAGATAGTTCTCAGTGGTTGAGCCTTTATTCCACGCTCACCCCCGGTTTCGCCGTCTGATCATCACGATGCTCACCAGGAGCACAGCTCCCCCGAGCACCGCGAAACCTGCCGTGCGGAACGCGCTATCACTCCACCCACCGGTGAGTGGGAGCGGCGGTGCCTCACGAAGCTTGTTATAAATCGCGCCAAGATTCAGTTCCACGGGCTCGTTACGATCATTCGTGACCGTGGTGGCGCCCACCTCCACGGTTTTCACCTCGGTGGTCTTCACGTAGCCCAGCGGCGCGGTCTTTTCTTCCAGGGTGTAGGTACCCCAGGGAACGTTTTCCAAGCGCAGCTTGCCCGGGCGCGGATCCTGATCCTGCCAGAGCTGGGTAGCCGGGCACGCCTGCGCGCTCTCCCCCACGCAATCGCTTACCTCGACAGGCTGCCCATGTTGATCACGCACCGTCCAGACGGATCCCTTGAGGAACTTCTCGGATCCGGTTTCCTTTTTCTCCCAGACGATGGTGCCACGCACGCGAGGATTCTTAATGGTGACCACAGGATTCTGCTGCGCCGTCGTTACTACCTGCGGCGCGCCAGCGGGCCTATACCCGCGCGGCGCGGACTTTTCATCCACCACGTAGCGCGTTCCGACCCGCAGATCATCCCAGCTGGCCTGGCCATTCGCACCGGTGGTGCGCTCGCCCTGGCGCGGCTCACCGGCATCGCAGCGTCCGTTGCCATTTGTGTCCTCGCACAGGTCGAAAACAGCTCCGGCCAGCGGATCGCCATCATCCCCATCCTGCTTCTCGATGGTCAAGGAGGTCACCTTGGGGCTATTCGTCACCGAACACGCCAGGTTACCACTCACTTTGGGTCCTTTTACCTCAGCCGTGAATTCGCCGTTGGCTTCCCTCTGGTTACTTACAGGAACCGATTTCCCATTCTTGTCCGTGCAGCTCCACTCTTTGTTGTAGTCGCTGAGGGACGATGCCGACCCATTCGCCATTTTCTCCTTGAGCACATACACGCGCCCCGGTCCTCGCAACAACGTAGACGTAGCCTTTTGGAGACCAGTGGTTTCGCCCTTCGTCGTCATAGATTGAGAGAAAATACCGTCCCGGTCACTGCCGTCGGGATTCTTGCCCGGATCCTTTTCCTCGACACTCACCGTGAACTGGTCGCGGTCATTCAGACGCTTGGTGATGTCTTTCGCGGCGGTAATCGTAGCAAGATCCGCGCAGCCTTCCAGGTCAACAATTTTTTGATCGGACCACTGTCCGTTGTACAGATCATCATCCGCACCATCAGGCGTCTTGAAGACCGGGAGACCATGGTTCTTCACTTCACCAGTAACGATGTCAACCTCATAAATGGCACTGCGCGCGAAACCACCCCGCCCGTCGGAGGCACCCGGGTTCTGGCCGCTATAAATCCCTGAGATGTAGAACGAACCGTTGGGCCCGGCCGCTAGCCCACCGGGCTCAAACATCATGACGTTCATATGGAAGGACCGGACGAGCTGGGCCGGCAACTCCGGGAAATTCTTATTGCGGATTGTGTTGAGGTTGATCTGCGGGTTGCGGGCATTATTCGCGGTCGCGTACTGGCCAGCAGCAACGGCCTTCTCATAAGCCTTCTGGAAGGCATTGGCGTCAATGCGGTCAATACGCATCTGGGTCAGGCCGGAAAAATCGCGCCCCCGGTTATTGAGACGCCCCTCCGCAGAACCCGCGAGAAGATAAAGATTGCCGTCCTTATCGAAAATCATGTCAGAAAAAACTGTCGAGGACAGGCTACTAGCGCTCACATAACCAAGAGTGACCAGGCGCCGATTCGCCGGGTCGAACACCATGAGCTTGCGCTTGGACTCGTAATTGGGACCCGCTTTCGCCACATCACCAATCAGGACATACTTACCGTCCGGGGACATCGTGCCACCCTTGATCGGCATTTGCGGGTTGATGATCTGGTAGCGCTCAAGGTTTTGGTAACCCGTATCCCCCGTATTGGATATACGCCCATGGCTAATCCACGTAGTCGGGTTCGTTCCGGGCTGAGTGGAACCTTGCAGCTCGGTATGCCACATGGAGCCGTCCGCGGCGATGGCCAGGCCGTCGTAGCCGAGGTTGCGGCCAGCACCGGTATCCTTCTTCCATTCCACGCGACCCACGAGCTCCGAGCCCAGAGTGCCATTCGCATTCACATAAAGGAAGTTGATTTCGCCCTTGCCCGAGCTCATGGAATAAAAACCACGGCCGGTGCACTGGTGCATACCGGTAGGCCGCACATTGCGCGGCGCGAAGCGGCTCGGCGGCGCAGCGAGCAGGCTGGCCGAACCATCCCGCGGGGTGCCTTCCGGCTGTTCCAGAATTCCGAGCTGTTCGCGCCAGCTCTTCTGCGCCCGGTCCAGCGGGGTGGTGGCATCGGTTGCGCCCGCAGCGTTCGGATCGGCATCCGGTGCCGGGGTGGTTTCTTCGTTGCTCTCTGTTGTTGCGGCGCCTTCTTCGGTCGCGCCTTCTTCTGTGGTGTCTGTTTCGGTGGAGTCCGACGGCGCAGCCGGGCTGGCGGGCTCAGGCTGCGCAGGATCCCCGGCGGCGATGCCGGGTTCCGGAGCTTCCGAGGTGGGCTGATCGCTGGCATCTTGAGCGGTGACGATGCCAGGGGTGGGATGAGGCGCCGGGGTGCCCGAAAATGGGAGACCCGTGGCATGGCTGGTCATGAGTGCGGCCAGAGTGTGTCAAGTTGTTTGTGTGTGAGCATTGTTTATAAATACTTATTAAACCGGTCAGGGTAGGCCACGGACA
>NZ_JBOZGG010000022.1:0-20348 GCF_051267215.1 Actinotignum vesiculae | reverse complement strand
CGGTCTGAACATCCGTAAAGGCCGGATCGGGAGCTAACGACACGCCGTCATTAGACCCACTTTTTGTCTATTAACCCCCACTTTTTGTCTATTAACCCCGGGACGCCTCCCAGCCGGCCATCCAGAGGTCGCTCTTCCAGATAAGCCCAGATAATCGCTCTCGTGACGGAGATTCTCCGGATCGCTTCAAGGCGAGCACCACCGAGATATGAGAAAATCCCGCGTCACAGGCGAACCCATAACGCGGGATCATATGGTCGGGGTAGCGGGATTTGAACCCACGGCCTCTTCGTCCCGAACGAAGCGCGCTACCAAGCTGCGCCATACCCCGTGCTTTGGCAACTCAATAATAATAGCCCTCCGCAGCGGAAAAAGCTAAATCCGATCTAGTGATCTGGCGTACAACCAGGCGAGTGCGCTATGCGCCTCACAGGTAGCGGGGCACCTTCCCCGCGGGAACTTCCCCGCGTCTTCCCCCTTAGCTCAACCCAGCACCTATCCGATCAGCACGTTCGCTCCGCGCCACCGCGCACCCGCAGCACAATCGCTTCGGGTGGCCGGAGGAACCTGACCGGCGTATACGGCGACGTCCCCAGGCCAGCAGACACATTCACCGCCATGCCACCGCGGAGCACGCGCACGCCGTCGCCGCGCAGGGGCAGGCGCTCCTCGGCCCGGTCGCCTCCCGCAGCCCGGTCACCTCCCGCAGCGCGGCCCACACCCGCGCCCCGCCCAGCATCGGCACCATCCCCACACGGCCAATCGAAAAGCCCGGAATCATAGCGCAGCGGGAGATCACAATTCGTGGTCAAAGCGCCGAATCCAGGCACCGCCAACTGCCCTCCGTGGGTGTGGCCGGCCAGCGTCAGAGCTGCGCCGTCGTTCATTAAAGCGTTGAGAGCGGCGCAATACGGTGCGTGAACGACGCCGAGACGCAGATACCCACGCCCAGCGTTCGTGCGCCGCTCACGTTCCGCGCCCGCACTTTCGTCCGGGGCCGCGGCGCCTTCCGCGGTATCGGTAGCCTCGCTGGGCCACGGCATCCGGGCTCGGCCGATATGCGGGTCATCCATGCCGACTGCGTCGATATCCCAGGCCGCCGCGCGCAACCGCGCCCGCCGATTATTGAGATTGATCCAGCCGAAAGCTTCCAGGCCGGCGGTCATCTCCTCCCAGGGTAAATCCGGTTCGTCTTTCTCCGCGAGCGGCGGGAAGAGACCCGGCGCCACGTAGCGCAAGGGATTCTTGAGCACCGGCGCGAAATAATCATTC
Organism: Actinotignum vesiculae; assembly: GCF_051267215.1. Taxonomy (NCBI): domain Bacteria; kingdom Bacillati; phylum Actinomycetota; class Actinomycetes; order Actinomycetales; family Actinomycetaceae; genus Actinotignum; species Actinotignum vesiculae. The sequence continues at coordinate 19,076 of NZ_JBOZGG010000022.1, read as the reverse complement.
GAGCCGTACACAAAAAGCCCCGGAATATCTGCGAGCGGCGCCAGCGCCTCAAGGAGAGGGCCGACGGCGCCCGCTTCGGACAGATGGTCGCCCGTCAGAACTACGAGATCCGGGCGACAGCGCTCGGCCAGGTCGCTCAAGAATTGCTGCTTGGCCCGGTGGCGGCGCAGCAGGTGTATATCCGAGAGGTGGAGGATGCGCAGCTCACCGGCCGTGCTCGCAAGCTGCGGCAGCACCAGCACCCGCTCGCGCAGGGTGTAGCGGTGTGCTTCGTGCAGCGCCCAGCCCAGGCACCCGGCCCCCGCGGCCGCGCCCGCTGCCACGCCGGCGCCCAGAGCCTTGAGCGCGGCGCGCGGGACTCGGTGCTTATCAGTTTCGCTCACGGTATCCACCTTCCGTCTCGCGCGGTTTGCGGTTTCTGGAATGCCGCCGACCCGCGTAACTCGGCCCACCTAGCACACACGGCCGGTTTCGCGCCGCGAAGCCCACGCCGTGACACCCGGGCCACGCAGCGCCGGCTACTCTTCCACAACCTCGACTTCTTCGTATTCTTCGTTGCCCTCACCCTCGTGAACTGCCTCGGGCGGAACCGCGCCCTGCTCCCCCGGCGCGGGTTGCGCGGGCGCCGGCGTGGGCGTGGGAGATGGCGAAGGCGTGGCCGGCTCCCGCGTGGCGGGTGCCGGGCGCCGCATCGGGGTGGTGGGCTGCGGGAAGGGCACGGCCGGCTGACCGGCCAAAGCGGCGTTCATATAATCGGAGAACATCAGCGCGGGGTACAAACCACCGTAGACTTCCGACTCCCTCTTCCCCTTGATAACTGCGTCAAACATCGAAATATTGCCACTTATATGCCCCTGCCAGGTCACAGTGGCAAGCTGCGGGGTGTAGCCCATAAACCACGCGTGCCAGTCGTTTTGCGCAGTTCCGGTTTTCCCGGCCGCCGGGCGCCCACGGAGCACAGCGTTCTCACCGGTTGCCCCGGGTTCTACCACGTGCTGAAGCACCGCATTCGTTTTGCGCGCCGTCTCCTTGGAAATAGCCTGCTGGCACTGCGGTTTGCGCTCGGAAATAACCGTGCCATCGTGTTCTTCGATGGAGGTATAGGACATCGGATCGCAACGAATACCATCATTGGCGAGGGTAGCTCCGGCCGTCGCCATGGAGAGCGGGGTGACGTTATTCGTACCCAGAATCATCGGGGGAACAATATCGAAAGGCTCATTGTCCCCGCGTTCCACGCCCATGGCCTGGGCTTTATTAGCGATCTGGCACAGATCCAGCTTCTGTGCCATATGCGCGAAGGTGCCGTTGGTGGACATGCGAGTACCTTCTAGCACCGTGCGCGGGCGGTTGGACTGCCCCAGGTTCCCCACCGGCCAGGGTTCACCCGCCAGATTCGTACACGAAGCCTGGAATGAGCTCTGCGGCAGCAGTCCCTCACTACTATCCACCACGTCGTAGGCACTACGCCCGGAATCTAGCCATTCCACCAGGGTAAATATCTTGAATGTTGATCCGGACTGGAAACCGGCACCGCCACCCATATCCTGCGGGGCCGTCACATTCACCTGCGTCATGCGGGTATCCGTTTCATTCGGAACCCCGAAGCGGGTATTTTGCACCATCGAAACAATATGCCCGCTCCCCGGCTCCACGGACACCAGCGCGGCATCAATTCCGGAGGCATCATCCACGGGCTGGTGATAGACCACCGAGTCATAAGCCTGCTGCTGGCGTGCCGAATCCAGGGTGGTGCGGATGACTTTGCCGCCGCGGTAGAGCTGGCGGGTACGCTCGGCGCGGGTAGCGCCCAACGCCTTGTCATTGAGCAAATCCTTGACCACGTACTCACAGAAGTAGGCGCTAATACCAGCCGAACCGCAGCCAGCCGATTGCTCAGAAACGTGCATATACGATTCAATCGGGGTGGCCTGAGCTTCCTTCATTTCCGCTTCGGTAATAAAACCGGAACGGTACATCTCGCCCAGCACCACATTGCGGCGCTCGGTATTCGCTTCCGGATGGCGCACCGGATCCCACTGGGCCGGATTCTGGGTGATCCCGGCCATCGTGGCCGCTTCCACCACCGTCAAATCCTTCGCGGACTTGGAGAAGTAGCGCTGCGCGGCAGTTTCCACCCCGTATTGCGAGGGGCCGAACTGGGCGAGATTGAGATAGCCGGTGAGAATCTCATCTTTCGTCATCGTTTTTTCGACGGCAATGGCGTAACGAGCTTCGTTGATCTTACGCGCGATGGTCTGTTCGGTAGCCCGCTTGATTTTCTCATTATCATCAGCGATACGCCCCTCTTCCAGGAGCGCATTTTTCACGTACTGCTGGGTGATGGACGAACCGCCCGACAGCCCGCCCGAGGTGAGATTGGAGACCAGCGCGCTGACGGTGCCCTGCACGTCAATGCCGTGGTGCTCGTAAAAACGCCGATCCTCAATTGCGACGACGGCGTTTTTCATATGCTGCGAGATCTGATCGGAGCGCACGTTGATCCGGTTTTCAATATAGAACCGGGCCAGCACCGATCCGTCTTTGGCCAGCAGAACCGTCTGCTCCGAAGGTTCGGTGAAGCCTAAGTCCTCCGGCACGTCGTCGAAAATACCGGTCACCGCATTGGCCGTGGTTCCCATCGTCATAACGAAAGGCAGCGCAATCCCGGCCATGAGGGCGCCCCCGCCACACAGAGCCAGGATCAACGCCAGCACGAACGTTCCAATTTGGCGTCCGGTCGCTTGTTTTTTCGGGCTAGAACTCGACATACCCCTAAGAATACTGACCCGGCGCGGTGAAAGAAACGAGACATACGCTTCCCCGGGGTTCCCCGCGTTTCCCCAGCGCTTGCCCAGGCTCCGCACCTCCACAAGGCGGACCAAAGTAGCGCACGTCATAAAACGCTAATACTATGATCGTAAAACAGTAAAGAACTGCACCGTTAAACACCACCACGCCGGAGTGAGGGGGATAGATGACCACAACACTAGCCCTGTATCCGCACTGGGCAGATGCCGCCGCCTGCACCGATATCGATCCCGATTCGCTTTTCGTGCGCGGCGCGGCCCAGCGCCAGGCCCGCTCGATTTGTTTTCGCTGCCCGGTGCGCCTGCACTGCCTGGCCGATTCGCTGGACGCGGAAATGATGTTCGGGGTGTGGGGCGGGATGACGGAACGTGAACGCCGCGCCCTGCTGCGCCACCACCCGGAAGAACGCAATTGGAGGCGTCGCATTTTTGAGGGGCGCGACCCCCTGGCCCACTCCCTGCGCGAGGGGAGCAGCTAAGCACGCCCACCGGACATCTAGCCCGCGGGCGGCTGGCTGCGCCGTCGTTCCACCAAAGATGCCGCAACTTCGCGCAGCCGTAACCTTCGCGCTAACCTATGACCAGGCGCGGTATTCCGCGCGCTCACACTCAACGATTCCGCGAGAGGCCTACGCATGGACACTATCAGCACCCGTTTGACCAGCCTGGGTATCACCCTTCCTCCGGTTGCCGCGCCGGTGGCGGCCTATATTCCCGCCAAGCGGCACGGGGATACGGTGCGAACCTCCGGGCAGCTACCTTTCGTGGACGGGCAGCTGCCGGCCACCGGGAAGCTCGGCACGGAGATCACCGCGGAGGACGGCTATTCTTACGCGCGTATCGCCGGGATTAACGCCCTCGCGGCGGCCGCGGAGGTTGCGGGCGGCGTCGATCATATCCGCGGTATTTCGCACGTCACCGTTTTCGTGGCGTCCGACCCGAGTTTCACCGCGCAACCCCAGGTCGCGAACGGTGCCAGCGAACTTTTCGGGGAGATTTTTGGCGGCGACGGCGCACATACGCGCTCAGCTGTCGGCGTGAGCGTGCTCCCGCTGGACGCCCCCGTCGAGGTCGAAATCGAAGTGCTGCTGCGCTAAAACGTGCCCTGTGGTTCGCGCGCGGTGGCCTGGCACGGCGAAAGCGCGCGGGCGGTGCCGGGCCGGAAACGCGAACTAGAAAGCGAGCTCCTGGCGGGGCTGGGCCTCCAGGAATTCACGCACCTCCGCGGTAGGGATCTCCCGGGCGTAACTGCCACCCGCGAAGGTCTCCATCGCGCCAATGCCACGTTGGAAAACAAAGCGGATGGCCCCACCCAGCGATTTTTTATCGTGGCCCATGGCGCGCATAATATCCGCCACGCTCACCCCGGCGGGTAGCTCGGTGGGCAGCCCGATGGCGCGCAGCAGGGTATCCACCCGCTGGGCGTCCTCCGCGGTGAGGTAACCGTAGCGCAGCCCGAGCCGGCACTGGAGGTTCAGCCCAATCGCCACGCATTCCCCGTGCGGGAGGGCGTAATCGAGCGCGGCTTCCAGGGCGCGCCCAATGGTGTGGCCGAGGTTGAGGGCCATGCGGCGGTTGCCTTCGTGCACATCGGATTGCACCACGTCCACCTTGATTTCCGCATTGCGGCGGGCGATATAGCCGCTGAGTTCGGTATCGCCCACCATCTCCCGCACGCCCCGACCGCGCTGCACGAAGTGTTCTTCCAGGGTCTCGAAGAATGCGCGGTCGGCCAGGCAAGCGTGCTTGACGGTTTCGCCCATGCCGTCGCGCAATTGTGAGTCGGTGAGCGTTGCCCAACGCGCCACGTCAATGAGGACGGCACGCGGCTGGTGGAAGGCCCCAATGAGGTTGGTGGCGGCCGGGGTATCCACCGCGGTTTTGCCCCCGATGGCAGCATCCGCGGCGCCCACGAGCGTCGTCGTCATGGTGATATACGGGACACCGCGGGTGAAGGTAGCGGCCACGAAACCGGCCAGGTCGGAGACCACCCCGCCGCCCAGGGCCACCACCACGGTGTCGCGGTTGAAGCCGGCGGCGAGCATGGCATCTTCCAGCTGTTCTTTGGTGGCGCGGGTTTTGTTTTCTTCCCCGGCCGGGAAAACGAAGAGCTGCGGGGCGCGGGATTGTGCGGTCTGAGTTTGCGCGGCGTCGTTCGCGTTCGCGCCATTCGCGCCGGTACCGCTCACACCGGCGCCGTTCGCCCCGCGATAAGCGCGGCTGAGCACGTCCATGACCTGCGCGCCAATGAGTTCATTGACGGTGTTATCGGTAATGACCGCCACCCGGGAGCGGCCTAGCCCGGCCGCCTCCAGCACGCCGGGCAACTCGCCGGCCAGATCGGTGCCGATAAGAAGCGGGTAGGACTCGTCAACGGTGCGAGTCAATTCAACATTGAGGCGGGTAACCACGTGATCCTCCTGGGCTAGTGGTTGGTTACGGGTGCGGGATTGGAAGTATGCGCGCAATTGGCAGCGTTGTCGGGATTTGCGGTACGCGCATGCTGCGCCACCCACCAGTGCATAGCGATGGCCGCGGCCGCGGCCACGTTGAGGGAACGGGTGGAGCCATCCTGGGTGATTTCCACCGCGCCGTCGCAGCGCTCGAGCAAATCGGGGGAAATTCCGGCGGATTCCTGCCCGAACACCAGCAGGCAATTCTCCGGAAGTTCGGACTTCTCCAGGGGTACCGCGCCCTCCTGGTTATCGATGGCGATGAGCTGGTATTTATGCTCGCGCGCCCATTCTTCCAGGTCAGCCGGGGTGGGGTGGTAATACATGCTCAGGTAGCGGTCGGTGACGAGGGCACCGCGCTTATTCCACTTGTGCCGCCCCACAATATGCACACCGCCGAAATTAAACGCATTGGCGCTGCGCACAATCGACCCGATATTGAGGTCGTGCTGAAGATTTTCAATGGCGATATGGGCACTGACGGCCCGGCTTGCCATATCCGCCTTGATCGCTTCCACGCTCCAATAACGATATGCGTCGACGACGTTACGGTGGTCACCTTCCGCTAAAAGCTGCGGGTCCAAGCGGGGGTCGTCCGGCCAGGGCAGCGGGTGCGGCCCCACCCCGACCGTGCGTTTTTCACCGTAGGGTGAGCCACCCGGCTCCGGAATGCGGTGCGCGGGCAGCTCAGCGGCCTCGTCCGTGAGCGCGGCGGTATCGCCAGCGCCTGCGGCAGGCGCGGCATCCACGGCAAGCGCCGCATCGGCAGTATCCACGGCAGGCGCAGCCTCGCCCGCGGGCGCGCTGAGTTCATCACGAAAATCAGAAGACTGGGAAGAATCTGTCACTCCCCCAGTCTAGCGGCGCGCCCGCCCCGACCATGAGGAAGCGCCATATTTACCCGCAGGCCACCCGGGCCCGTGTTTCGCTGGCGCCGTCGGCCTTGTACAGTGGTATACGCAAGCGCAATAAACGATTCGCCACCCCGAGCCCGGGTGCGGGAAACCCAAGAAGTGGAGCAGCGATGACGAAGATGTGGAAACCTCTCGCGGTGGTGGCCGCCGGTGCCCTGATCCTGAGCGGGTGCGCGAATAATGCGCTGGTCTCCTCGGAAGGCGATCACGGCCCGTCGATCAGCGAGGGGCACGGCCGGGGCGGATCGGGCGGCGCGCCTATTTTTGACGAAAGCATTTCGAAAACCGGGCAGTTCACGCCGGTATCCGATAGCGCTCAGGCCCGTGAGATTATTAAACGCGCCATCGCCAAGCAGGATGAGATTATTGCGAAGAGCTCGCAGGATTTCTTCGGCACCGCCATCGGGATGGATATGTCCATGGAGATTTCCGCGGACGTGCCAGGTGAGGGCCCCGGGATGGCCACTATCGATATTGATATCGATGTAGATCCGAGCACCCGCCTCATGGCCATGCAGATGGATATTGACGCGTCCGGAATTCCCGGGGCGGAAGCGGAGGGCATGCCCAGCAAACTCTCCACCGCGCTGTGGATCGGCGAGGGTTCGAAGCCGGATACCGTCACGGTGTATACAAATATGGCCGGTTTCTGGAGCAAAACCGAGGAAAGCCTGGCCGATATTGTGGATTCCGGGGATGCTCCCACCTCGCCTGGCTCCTACCGCGGGGAAGATATTTTCCCGAATATTGAGAAGACCCAGGTTTTTGAGGACGCGGAGAACTACCTCATCGTCGGCCCGCTTTCCGAGACGATGGCGCAGGAAATGCAGGGAGCCTCGCCCGGTTTGGACCTGAGCGATTCCGCCAATCTCCAGGTGCGTATCGATAAGCAAAGTTACGAGGTGCGGGGCATGGCCATTGTGGCCCCGGCTTACTTCCAGGGCCTGCCCACGGAAACGCGGGTGCGTTGGGATTACCGCCAGGCCAAGCCGCTCCAGCTGCCCGATGAGGCACGTAAGGCCCCCGCGGAAAGCAGTAGTTTCTAAGCTTGAGTGCGCCCGGACAGCCCCGGCCCCGCGAATGTGCGCACCAGGGCGCGCGGGGCGAAACGTAGCGCCGCGGCGGCCGCCTTGTAGAGCGCGGTGGGAGTGACGAGCACCCGCCCGCGCCGGCATGCCTCCAGCGCGGCATTCACCACGGCTTCCGGCTGGGCGAAAAGCAGATCGGCCCACTGGCTGGCGTCGACCGCGGCCCGCTCGTGGAATTCGGTGCGGATAAGCCCCGGGGTCACGCAGGTGACTGAGACCCCATGCGGCGCCAGTTCCGCGGCCAGCCCTTCGGAAAATGTGCGCACCCAGGCTTTATGCGCGGAATAGGTGCCCTGCGCGGTGCCGGCCGTCATCGAGGACACGTTAATAATTCCCCCGTAGCCGCGCCGCGAAAACTCCCGTGCCGCCGCGTGGCACGTGACAAGAACCGCGCGGACCATCACGTCAAGCGCTTCTTCTTCCCGCTCCAGTTCCCCGGTGGAAAATTCCTGCCCCAGCCCAAAGCCCGCATTATTGACGAGCAAACCGATGGGCCGCGAGCGCTGCGCTACCCGGCGCGCAACCACCAGGGCGTCGTCGTGCCGCGAAAGATCCGCGGCAAGCACCTCCACCTGCACCCCGGCGACCTGCCGCAGATCATGCGCGATCGCCTCCAAACGGGCCCGATTGCGCGCCACGAGCACGAGGTCATTTCCTTCGGCCGCGAGCTGCCACGCGAATTCCAGGCCGAGCCCGGCGCTGGCACCGGTAATAAGAGCACTTCCCATAACCGCTATGGTAACGTGCCCGCGGCTCTCTACACTGGTGTTATGCGTATTGCCACCTGGAATATTAATTCTGTGCGCGCCCGCGCCGAACGCGCCCGCGCCGTCCTGGAACGCTGGGACCTGGACGCTCTGCTCCTCCAAGAAACGAAATGCACGCCCGCGCAGTTCCCGCGCGAAATTTTCGAAGAGGCCGGATACGAGGTCGCCTGCGCCGGCCTCAACCAGTGGAACGGGGTCGCGATTCTTTCCCGCGTGGGCATCGAGAACGTGCAGGTGGGCTTCCCCGGTCAGCCCGGTTTTTCTAAGGTCGACGACGACGGCGCGCTGCTCAACGCGCCCACCGTGGAGGCGCGTGCCCTGGGAGCGCGCCTGGGTTCAGGGCCGGCTGCGGTCAATGTGTGGAGTCTATATATTCCCAACGGGCGGGCCTACGGGGATCCACATTTCCACTACAAGCTGGAATTTCTCGGTGCTTTGCGGGCGGCGGTGAGGGCGCGGCTGGGCGAGAAGCCGGAGTATCCGCTGCTGCTGGCGGGGGATTGGAATGTGGCCCCGCGGGATACGGACGTGTGGGATATTGATTATTTCCGGAACGACGTATGCATGTATGTCACCCCGGAGGAACGCGGGGCGCTGGCCGGGCTGCTGGAGGCGGGGCTCGCGGATATTACCCGGGCGGCCGAGGGCGCGGATTACACGTTCTGGGATTACCAACGCCTGCGGTTCCCGAAGAATCACGGGATGCGTATTGATTTTGGTTTTGCTTCCGCGGCGCTGGCCGCCCGGCATACCCGCTCCATCATTGACCGGGACGAGCGGAAGGGCAAAGGCGCTTCCGATCACGTCCCGGTCATTATGGAGTTTGCGGGCTAGGCGGCGGGGCGGTGGCGGGCACGGCGCCCCGTGCGGCTTAGGCGGCGGGGTTGTGGCGCGTGCCCGCCACGCTAGGCCGCGCGGGTGATCTGGGCGTGGCGCCTGCGGGTACGCAGATGCAAAATCCGCGCGCAGCCCAGCCCCGTGGCCGAGGCGATGATGGCATAGAGGAAAGCGCGGGTGTAATCGCCGTCGTACATAGCACCGATTTGAGCGCCGAGCCGCGGGGCGAAAATAGCGGCCACCGAAAAACCGGTGAAGGCGAGCGCGTAGTTAATGCCTTGCCAGCGCGGCCCGAAGCGGTCCATGACGCAGGCGGGCATGATCGCGATGGTGCCGCCGTAGCTCAGGCCGAGCGCGAGGAGGCCACCGGCTAGGAAGATGCCGCCGGCGAGGGTGCCGTTCGTCGCATCGATTGCGCTTACTCCGCCGAGGAGGCCGCGTCCACCCGCAATGAGGAGGAGTAGACCGAAGGCGTCGCAGCAGAAGGTGACTTCGAGGGTGCGGGCGTGGCCGAGGTGGTCGGCGAGCCAGCCGAAGCAGAAGCGCCCCGCGGTGCCCGCGCAAGCGTAGAGGGAGACGAAAAGCGCGGCGCTGGCCGCGGAGAAGTGGAACATTTTCGCCGCGATGGGTGCCGCGTTGGAAACGATCATGAGGCCGGAGAAAGCCCCGGCGATGAAAATGGCGAAAATGAGCCAGAAATCGGGGGTGGCGAGCATCTGGCGGGTGGTGAGGGACGGGCGGGCGCTGCGCGCGGGTACGGGTGCCGGTTCGGCGGCGGGTGCGGGTGCCGGTTCGGCGGCGGGTTCCGGACCCGGTTTTACAGAAGGCACGGCCACTCCTTCCACCGGGGCGGCGCGGTAATTAAAGGCCACGATGAGCGCGATCACCGCGTAAAGGCCGGCGAAAACCAGCAGGGTGGTGCGCAGGTCACTGGAGCCGAGGAGCCGCTGGGCCAGGGGTGCCATGACAATGCCGGAGGCTCCGTTCACGCAGGAGATAATGCCGGAGATGAGCCCGCGCCGGCCCGGGAAGAAACGCAGGGTATTGGACAACGCGGAGGTGAGGACCAGGCCCATGCCGATGCCGCCGATGAACCCGTAACCGAGCACGAACTGGAGCGGAGAGCTCGCGCAGGCCGCGCTGGCCCAGCCGATGGCCGCGCACAGTGCGCCGATGGTTGCCGTCCAGACCGCGCGGCCGCGGTCAATGAAGTACCCGCCCAAGAGCATTGGCAGCGGGGCGAGGGCATTGGTGAGAGTATAGGCGCCCATCGCCGCGCTCAGCCCGTAGAGCTGGGTGGCCGGGAGTTGGAAAATTGAGAAAACGTATGAGCACCCGGTGATGAAGGTGAGCAGGCAGGCACAGACGAGCACCCGCCAAGGATGAACCTGACGCATGATTTCTCCGTCGTTACACGAAACCGCCCGTCGCGGCGCGGCCGGCGGGTAACGCGGCGGTACGGGCCTGTGCAGTCTGGCGGCGGCGCGAAGCCGCACACCGGGCACGGGTATGAAACCGCATACCGGGCACGGACACGAAACCGCGCACCGGACACAGGCATCCCAGCCGCGTTACCTACGGTAGCGTAACTTAGGGGTGGGGTGCCGACCTCGCTATCTCATTATTCGGCCATTGGGGCCCGTGCACGAGGTTGCGCTTGAGAGTCAGTGACGGGCGTATAGAACGGGTTCGAATTTATCCACAGAATCGTGAAACGCCGCCCTTATCCACAGGGCGGTACATGGCTCTTTGCTACGCCTTGACGCCATGCAAGAATGGCGGAACCGAACGGGAAACCACCCGGAACTAGCAACCAAAGGAGGGAGACCATGAGTATTGACAGCGCAAGCATAGTAACGCCAAATCCTACCTTTAACTCGCTTGAAGATGTTCTCAAGCGCAAGGAAGAAATCTTGCAGGAGGTCAGAATGACCCGCGAAGAATTCGACCTACGCGCCGATAACTACCAGCTCGGCCCAGACGAGGCTGAAGCTTATTTCGAAATGGAAGGCTTAGATTATCTTGAGGAGTATTACCGTGGCGAATGTTGAGCTTGATAAGCAGACCGATGAATTTGCGGCGCACCTGCAGCGGATTGGGAAGCTGTTTGACCCCGAGTTTTCTCTATCGAAGCAGATGGCCACGAAGGGAGATCTTCCCGTAGTACGACTGGTTGGCGATATTCACGTCAATAGTTTCCTTATTGTCCGTTTCGACTACATGGTTTTCGTTGATCAGGAAACCGGTTTACTGACTATCGATAATTCGATGTTCTCGGTACTCCCGGGGGCAAAAAACAGCGAGCCCTTGGTGCACTGGGATCATATGCGCTTACCGCACTCAAATATCCCCAGCGCACACATCCATATACACGCCCACTGTGATGAATGGGCATCAGCCACACTCCCGGACGATGAGCATTCTCCCCGGTCGCACGAGGGCCCGGAGAACGAGCCCCGTGCTCCCAGGATTGCTGATATCTGCCTCCCAGCAGGTCGGGGCTGGTTCCGGATCTGCCTGGAACAAGTTCTCCTCTTCGTTATTGACGAGATCGGGGCGGCATGCACACCTGAGGTACGCGAAGCACTCGATCACGGCATCGAAAAATGGGAGGAGGTCCAGCTGGAAGCCATGGTGCGTGCTAACCCCGCCCTCGCACTCGAAGCCCTCGAAGCGTGAGCTGTTAGCGACGGCTGTCAAGCGCAAGTTCAATGTGCACGACTAGCGCAACCGAGAAGAATCGGACGGGTAAAATGCGGAAACCGGTTACCTGCAAGGCAACGGCACCCGAAGACCTCATTCGGTCATCGTTACCCGCACAAGAAGCAGCTAGAGCAGTTCCGCCACTTCCGCGATGGAGGGATGCACATAATCGGGGCGGTAGGGGAAGTTCACGATCTCCTCTTGCGCGGTGGAGCCAGAAAGCACCAGGTGGGTTTGCAGCCCGGCTTCCATGCCCGCGAGGATATCGGTATCCATCCGGTCCCCTACCAGCGCGGTTTCTTCGGAATGCGCGTCGATGAGATTGAGCCCCTTGCGTAGCATGACCGGATTCGGCTTACCCACGTAATAGGGCTGGCGGCCGGTGGCTGCGGTAATCATCGCGGCTACCGCCCCGGTTGCCGGAATCGGACCCAGATCGGACGGACCCGTCACATCCGGGTTGGTGGCAATGAACCGGGCCCCCTTGTTGATGAGGCGGATCGCGGTGGTGAGGGCTTCGATGGAATAAGTGCGGGTTTCCCCGAGAACCACCACTTCCGGATTGACATTTGTCATGACGAAACCGACGTTGTACATCGAGGTAGTGAGCCCGGCTTCACCCACCACGTAGGCACGCTTATTCTCCACCTGGTCGGCGAGGAAATTCGCGGTGGCAGCTGCCGAAGTCCAAATATGGTCTTCCGGAACGATCAGCCCGGCCGCTTCTAAGCGGGCGGATAGATCACGCCGGGTAAAAATCGAATTATTGGTAAGAACGAGATAGGGGTACTCTTTTTCGTTGAGTTTATTGAGAAAATCCGCAGCACCCGGAAGCGCCTTTTCTTCGTGGATGAGCACACCATCCATATCGGTGAGCCAGTTCTTAATCACTCGTGTCATACCGCCATGATATCGAGTTTCACAGGCGCCGGAACGTGCCGAGGGCCCAGGCCGCTCCGGGCTAGCCAACCCGACCCTCACACGCAGGCAGCTCAGAGCCGCGCGCATCAGCCCCGCGGCGCACCGCCTGCTTAGGCTCGCGCCTGGCGCAGGTACCGGTACACCGTCGGCTCGGAAAGATTCATCGCGAGCGCCAGGTCGGTCACCGCCCCGCGCAGCTGGAAGAATCCGTCCTCGTCCAGCGAACGCACCACTTCCAGGCGCTCGGCCTGGGTGAGGTGATCCACCGAGACGTGGTAACGCGAGAGCACCGATTCCATGGCAGCCGTTTTCATATCGGCAACCGAGGAAGCCAAAATTTCTGGCTTTTCCGCCGGCGCCTCCTTGCGTCGTTCGGGATTGGGGAAATACAGGGAGGCGATTTTTTTGACCGTTTCGTCCAATTGCCGCAGCACGGTTTGGTCAGAATTAAGACAGAGCATCCCAATGATGCGGCCCCGTCGTCGTATAAAGAAGGTAGAGGAACGCAAGGTGCGCGCGCGGCCGGGCGTAATCGCCTCGTAGCCGGTGAGGTAATCGGCTGTGGTTCCTTCGCCGGCGCGCAGCACCCGCAACATGAGGTCGGTGGCCGGGGAACCCACGGTGCGCTGAGTGACATGCGAATTGGCGATGGCGATAACCGAATGGTCCAGGTCGCTCACATCGTGGAGCACCACCTCGGTGCTCTCCCCCAGCGCCACCCCGAGGAATTCCACCAGCGGCTTGAAGGAAGCCACGTACTCGCTATCCTCCTGGGATATCGCTTCACGAGATGTCACTTCCCGGGAGTCCACTTCGCCTGATATCTCTTCCCGGGACCCGACTTCTTGGGACATGTTTTCTCGTGGCACCTCATCGCGTTCCGCTGCCTCCATGGCACAGGCTCCTTCCTACCTACGGCCCCATTGCTGTATCTTCTGACAAAATATCTTAAATGACGGCATAGTGCGGGGGTGCGCACCGCTACGAGTGGCACCCCCGACTAACCGCCCTGCTTTACAGGGTCTCTTCACCCTTGGCGATGTAGGAATCCATCTCCTTTTCGGGAACCATATTGCCGCCGGTGATCCACGTGAGGTGGGTGGCACCCGCGAGCTTCTCCGGGGTCAAGCCCGCCCGCTCCAGGTACTCGCTGGCGGCGAGCACGTGGAAGGGCCCTTCGAAGGAAGTGGAAGAGGAAGGCTCGATGCGCAGGTCCTCGGTCTGGGCCAGGAGCGCCACGTTTTCGTACATGGTCTGGTCCTCAACGGTGTAGTAGCCGTCGATGAGGTACTGCATGCGCGAACCCACGAAAGCGGAAGGGCGCCCGCAGGCTAGGCCGTCCGCGGCGGTGAGGTTATCGATGCCGAAATCTTGCACCGCGATCTCGTCGTGCTTGCCGGTCATCACCCCGAGGAACATGGAGGGCGAATGGGTCGGCTCGGCGAAGATGCAGTGCACGTTGTCACCGAACACGGTCTTGAGGCCGAAGGCCACGCCACCCGGGCCGCCGCCGACCCCGCAGGGCAGGTAGGCGATCAGCGGATGATCGGCATCCACCGTAACATCCAGGGACTGGAACTGGCCTTGCAGGCGGCGCGCGGCCACCGCGTAGCCGAGGAAGAGCGAAGGTGAATTCTCGTCGTCCACGAAGTAAGCAGTGGGATCCGATTCGGCTTCCTTGCGGCCCTGGGCCACCGCCACCGAGTAATCCGATTCGTATTCCACCACATTGACGCCGTGGGAGCGGAGCTTATCCTTCTTCCACTGGCGCGCATCCGCGGACATATGCACCGAGGCCTGGAAACCTAGCTGGGCGGACATAATGCCGATGGAGAGCCCCAGGTTCCCGGTAGAGCCCACCGCCACCTTGTACTGGGAGAAGAACGTGCTAGCTTCTTCCGTATCGAGCTTGCGGTAGTCATCTTCGAGGGTGATGAGGCCGGCTTCCAGCGCGAGCTCTTCGGCGTGCTTGAGCACTTCGTAGACACCGCCGCGGGCCTTGATCGATCCGGAAATCGGCAGGTGGGAATCGAGTTTCGCCCACAGCTGGCCCGGGATCTGCACGCCCTTGCGTTCGGCGAGCTTGGCTTGCATGGTTGGAACCGCGACCAGCGGGGATTCTAGAATGCCAGCCGTGGGGCGAGCGGCCGGGAAAACTTGGCTAAGGTAGGGAGCCCAGCGCTTGAGCCGAGCTGCGGCGTCGTCCACATCGGCCACGGTCAGGCCGACCTTTGCCAGGCCCTCCGCGGCGGGAAGCACCTCCGGATTGAACCAATCCGCGACCTTGAGGTCCACGAGGTCCTGAATAAGCGGGTAGTCCTCTACCCACTGTTCGAGTGTTTTTCCAGCGATAGTTGTCATGACTGAGTCCTTTCTCAGATGTGTTGGCGGATAAGTGTGGTGCTACGAATAAGCGTGCGGCGGCTAATCCCGCGCCTAAATCACCAGGTGAAGCAGCATGGTCATGCACAGCGCCACCACCGAGGCGATGGTGGTGCCCACGGTGAGGGTCTTGAGCGCATCCCCCACCGAAATACCCATGTATTCCTTGTACAGCCAGAAAAGCGAATCGGTTACGTGCGTGAGGCCGATAGCGCCGGCGCCCACCGCAATCGCCATGAGCGCGGGGCTGAGATCCGGGGACGCTTGGAGCATCGGCAGCACGATCCCGGCCGCGGAAATCATGGCGACCGTGGCGCTGCCCACCGCGAAGTGCAGCACAATCGCGATAAGCCAGGCGAGGATCAGCGGGCTGACGGGCAGGCTTCCCATGGCGCCCGCAATGGCCTTGTCCATCCCGGAGGCCATAAGCACCGCGTTGAAGGCACCGCCCGCGCCGATAATGAGGAGCACCCCGCCGATGGGGCTGAAGGAGGAATCCGTCACCGAGGACAGGTCCGAAAGCGACTTGCCCCGCGAAATCCCCAGCGAGAAGTACGCGAAAATTACCGAAATGAGAAGCGCCAGAATCGGGTTACCCACGAGGTCCACGAATTGGCGCAGGCCGTTTTCTTCGGGCAGGGTCTGATCCGCAACGGTGCGGCACACCATAATAATGAGCGGCAGCAGAATCGTGAGCAGGGTAATGCCGAAACCGGGCAGGGAACGGTCCGCGTCGTCGTTTTTAAGAACATTTTCGCCCGCGGCGGGCGCGTCACCAGAGGTTCCCTTTGATTCGGGTCCGGCTTTTCCTTCGGCGACGACGCCGCCTACCTGGCCGGCGCCCGCGGTGACATGTGCACGTTCAAGCTGGCGCAGCCCAATCCCGGTGTAGAGCGGGCCGCCAATGAGGGCGGCGGGAACCCCAACCACCAGGCCCAACATAATAACCATGCCGACGTCTGCACCAAGGACGCTCGCAATAGCGGTGGCGGCTGGGTGCGGAGGCAGGATGCAGTGGACCACCATGAGGGAGATGGCCAGCGGCACTCCCACCCGGATCTTCGAGCAGCCCACTTCCTTGGCCACCACGAAAACGAGGGGCACTAGGAGCACAAAGCCAACTTCCACGAAGACCGGGATACCGGCGATCAAGCCGAGGAATGACATAACAATCGGCGCGCGTTTCTCGCCGAAAACCCGGAGCATGCCCTTGGCGAGGCGTTCGGCCCCGCCGGATACCTCCAGCATTTTTCCGAGAATTGCACCGAAGCCAATAATAAGAACGAGGAATCCGAGCGTTCCACCAACGCCCTTTTCGAGTACATCGCCCACTTCCGCGGGCTTCACGCCCGTGACCAGTGCGACGGTAATCGCCGCGATGGTCAGGGCGATCGAGCCGTGTAATTTCAAGCCGACGATGAGCACAACAACGAGCACAATCGCCGCTATGAGGACTGCGATCAGCCCTCCGGTTCCTAGGGTCATCATAACCTCCCGTGTAGCGCCACATCAGTGTGGCCTGTTCCCAGCCTACACACCCGACGATACTTTTGTCATCATGATAAGTTTATTATCACGCTGTGGCGCAGCTTGCACGGACCTGCATATTTCTGCGGAGATGGCAGACTTGACCCATGCCCGTAGATAACAACACCGATAGCAGCGCCGTTAGCAGCGCCGATAATCGCCTGGATAGCCGCCCCGATGGCCAGCTTGATAGCCACCCCGATAACGGCCCTGGTAACGGCCCCAATAACCGCCTCGCTTCTGATTCTTTTAGCTTCCCGCACGCACTCGGTGTTATTGACGGCGCCGGGCGCACCACTTTTTCCTATGGGAACACCCGGGAGATATATCCGTATATGTCGGTCACGAAGCTGCTGGTGGCCTGGGCGACTCTCATCGCGGTGGAGCGCGGCCTGGCTGATTTTGACGATCCGGCCGGCCCTCCCGGTTCCACGGTGGTTCATCTGCTCGCGCACGCCTCCGGGTTGCCGGAAGAGGAAGGTCCGGTGCGGGCCGGGGTAGAAGAGAAACGCATTTATTCGAATTACGGTTTCGAGGTGCTCGGTGATTATCTGGAGAAACGCACCAGGATGTCGATTCAAAATTGGGTGCGCCGGGCGGTGATTGAGCCGTTGCGCCTGAGCTCGGTGGCGGTGGAGGCAAGCCCGGCGTATTCCGCGGTGGGGAATTTGCGCGATCTGGCGCGGTTCGCCGGGGAGCTGCTGCGCCCGCGCCTTATTTCTCCCGAGCTGGCGCGCTATGCCACTACCGTGCATTTCGATGGTCTGCCCGGGCTGCTGCCCGGCTACGGCTGGCAGCGTAATAACACCTGGGGTTTGGGGATGGAGATTCGCGGGGAAAAGGACCCGCACTGGACGGGCCCCTCATTTTCGCCCCGCACCTTCGGTCACTTCGGGCAATCGGGTTCGTTCCTGTGGGTGGATCCGGAGCTCGGCAAAGCCGGGGTTTTCCTGGGCGCACAGGCTTTCGGGCGGGAGCACCGGAAGTTCTGGCCGGCGCTCACGGAGGAAATGCGCAGCCTTTAGAAGGCCACACCCCAGAACAGCGCCACGCCCGCCTGCACCTACTCGCCAGGAAAGGCGAGCTGCGCGGCTGCGCCGTCGTACTAAAAACAGCGCCCGGAACAGCTGTACTTACGCAACCGCTGCACCTACGCAACAGCGCCCGCGGCGGGTTTCCCTACCACGGGCGCTGTCACGAACAACTCACTCGCGTGGAGTGACCGCTTTAGTCTTCGCCTTCACCGTTCGGGGAGACGAGGATCTTGACCGCGGTTTCGTTGCGGTTGATGAGGGTGTCGAAGCCTTTGTCAACGAGGTCTTCCAGGTTGATCTTGCCGGTGATGAACGGAGCAAGATCGATCTTGCCCGAGGCAACCAGCTCAATCGTGTCCGGATGGGTATTGACGTAGCCGATAACGCCGCGCACATCGAGTTCCTTCATGACCACGGAGTGCATATCAATATTCGGCTGGTGGCCCCAGATCGACATATTGACGAGCACGCCACGCGGCCCGAGCGCCGCGATGAGCTGGTTGAGGACCACGTCCACCGAGGTGCATTCGAAGGCCACATTGGCGCCCACGCCGCCGGTGAGTTTCTTGGTCTCTTCCACGATATCGACTTCGCGCGGATCCCAGGCGTAATCGACCACGCCAGCATCAACGGCGCGCTGGCGGCGCAGTTCGGAGAGCTCCGAGACCGCGACCTTGAGACCCTTGGCTTTGAGCACCGCACAGCAGAGCACGCCGATGGGGCCGGCCCCGCCCACGAGGGCGAAATCGCCTTCCTTGACGTCTCCACGGTCCACGCCATGAACGGCCACGGAGAGCGGTTCGATGAGGGCGGCCTGGTCAAGCGGAATATTGTCCGGAATCTTGTGGACCCAGCGCCGCTTGACGACGATATTTTCGGCCAGGCCGCCGCCGCGCCCGCCCAGGCCAATAAAGTTCATATCGGGGGACAGGTGGTACGTGGTCGATTCGGGACCGGTATCCACGCTGTCGCGGATAATATACGGTTCGACGACGACGTGGTCGCCGGCCGCGAGGTCCGTCACGCCTTCGCCAACTTCGGCAACAACGCCGGACATTTCGTGCCCGAGGGTGACCGGTACTTCCTCACCGGAAATCGGATGCGGGTGGCCTTCCGCGGGGCAGAAAATGGGACCGTCGAGGTATTCGTGAAGATCGGTACCGCAGATACCGCACCAAGCAACCTTCACCCGCACAGTGCCGGGTTCTAGCGGCTGCTCCTCGATATCTTCGATGCGAATATCGTGGTTACCGTAGTAACGCGCTGCTTTCATATCTCCTCCATTGGGTAGACCGTGCGCGATTGCGCGCTTTTTATTTTAGTCGACGACGACGCAACTTTGAGGTGCGGACCACTTTTTACGCTGCACGCTGGATTGGAGATATGCCCTTGTTTTTGGAGCTGAAGCGCGGCCTATAGGCGCCCGAAGATGCGTCTATCCTGGAGGGAACTCCCCGCTGCCTTCATTCACCCATTTGCCTTTCATTTGCCTTGTTGGTGCTTACGGGTTAAACACGTGTGTGGGGTGCCAGCCCCAACAGGACTAACACCCCACACACTACAAAAACATGGCGGCAGTGACCTACTCTCCCACACCCCACCGAGTGCAGTACCATCAGCGCAAACAACCTTAGCTACCG
>NZ_JBOZGG010000021.1:0-31641 GCF_051267215.1 Actinotignum vesiculae | reverse complement strand
TGGCACCGCTGGCACCGCTGGCACCGCTGGCACCGCTGGCACCGCTGGCACCGCTGGCACCGCTGGCACCGCTGGCACCGCTGGCAGCGAACAGCCCGCGAAAATCACCATCCGCCTCCCCCGCGAAGACGCTGACCGCATCCGGGGTGCATGGCTCGCCGATTGCGCCACCGGCAACCGTATCTCCCTCTCCCAATGGATAACCACCGTACTCAATACGCACGTGGACACTTACGCGAATGTCACGCCGGTTGTCGCGGGCGCGGCACCTAAAGGCAACATCTAAAACCAACAAACCCACGACTCTGGAAAGGAAGAACACCATGTACTACCTCGATGCATCCTCAAAACTAACCACCCACGATGTGCGCTACGCAGTCCGCCAAGCCGTGATCAAAGCCGGGCTAGAAAGCCTGGAAAAGCAAGGGTTGAACGAGACCGACTACGACATGGACGAGGTAATAGGGAAGCTCACGAGCGACGCCGACACTGTTTTCGAGGCGTGGACCACCCGTATTATTACCGCCGCGCGCGAAGACCTAGCAGGCCAAATGCTTTCTCGTCTTTCCCGCAAGAGCGAGGAATACGACCGCGAAGCGGGTGCTGCCTACGAAGACTATGAGGAAACCCAAGACGAAAAAGACGAGGCTTACGCGGAGTGCCTACACCTGCGGGGCATGGATCTCGCTTGCGAGAAACACCAGACCTACATCCGCGAAATCCTTGCTAAAACCCCAACCTTGGCGGACCTGACCATCCCAGATGACCAGCCAAGCAACAACGCCACGGTGGAGGAGGGGGAATAGATGGAACCCACACCTGAAGCGATTATCACGGCCACGCGTGAGCACTTCGCAAAACAAATGATTGATCTTCTCCTCCGTAAAGGTCGGGAATACGACAAAGAAGCACACGATGCTTACGAAGCATACGAAGAAGCCCAACAAGAGCAAGAGTTCGCTTACGAACACGACAATCACGAGCTGGCATGGGAAGCCTGGCAGAACTCACGCGAATCCTACGCAACCTACCAGCACGCACGGGGCATGGACCTCGCCTGCGAAAAGCACCGTATCTATATCCGAGAATTCCTCGACGAAGTACCTTCCCTGGCCGAAATTGGCCTCTCAGATGCACAGCCGGCCGAAGCTACCCCGGTGGAGGTGAGTGAGTAATGCAGCCCGAAGAAAACCATGCAGGCAATGAGACATCTGTTGTATCTGCTGGCAATGCTAGCAATGCCAGCCATGCTGGCATGGATCGCAATGCCGGCTGGGACATGCTCGCCAGCTTCATGACCCGCATGAAACAGCACGAAAAAGATGGAACCTGGCGCAGCTACAGGCCAGGCGAACCTGAAACAGAGGATGAGTGATGCAGTTATCTAAGGCTGATACCGCGCGGTTGGAAGCCGCCGCGAGCATGGCCCTCGCCGCACCAATCACAATCAACCTAGATAGTGGCCAAACCGCTGTCGTTTCGCCGGGCGGGCATATCCGTATTGACGGCCAGGAATGGAGTCCGGAAGTATCGTCCGTGCCAGCCGTGCCAGCCGTGCCAGCCGTGCCAGCCGTGCCAGCCGTGCCAGCCGTGCCAGCCGTGCCAGCCGTGCCGGAACCGCCGGCGGATACGGCCATGGGGGAGGGTGCGTCGTCGCCAGAAGTCCCAGTACACTCGGAAACTACTGACGACTCCCCACTCACTACTGCCCAGGCGACTGATGTGCGTTTGCGTCTCCTTGAGAGCGAATACGCGAGCCTCCTCCTGGAAAAACGAAGTCTCGAGGCAGAGTGTGAAACACTCAAGGCCGCACAAAGCAGCGATAAACACGAGAAGGCTTCCCGAGCTGCGCGGATAACCCAGTTAGAAGAAGCGCTGGAAAGCGAGCGGCTTGCCGCGACCCGAGCCGAAGAACAACACACTGGTTTGGAAGCGGCGGTTAGCCAGGTCCGTCAAGAATACGCAGACTTCCAAACACGCTACGCGAGCGAGCGCGCTGCGTGGGAAGAACAAGCAGCCACGCAGAACCTTGCTTTACAGCAGGTCCAGGCGGCTAGCTCGGCACTAGAAACCGAACTAGCCGCGGCACGCAGCGAACTCAGCGAAGCACGCGGGCACGCGCGTGACCTAGAAGAACAAACTCAAACCTTGCAGCAAGCACTCAGCGATGCCGAGGCGACCCGTGAAGTCCTTACTGCTTGTCAGCAGGATTTAGCCTGGGTGCGGGAAGAAAACGAGAAACTAAAAACCGCCAACGAGGTGCTTACCGGGCAGCTTGAGCAAGCCCAAGCCGCATTGGTTGAGAAAACTACGCTCCTCCAGCAAGCCGAGCAAGACCTGGCCGCAGAGCGTGAATCGCGTGCCGCCGAGCATGAAGAATTGGAAGCGCTCCGGCGTGAGCTTAAAGAAAACCAAGCGGCAGTTACACAAGAGGGTGAACAGGTTGATGCCTTGCGTCTTGAGCTTGCCCAAGCACGTGAAGAACAAAGCCGGCTCGCCCAAGCCTTGGATCAGCGAAACGAATACACTCAGACGCTTGAGACGGATAAGGCCCGTTTAAAGCGGGAACGCACCACGGTTGCCGGTCAGGTGCGGGATCTACACACCGAGCTAGCAGCAGCGGGTCTTGCCCTTGAAAAATTACAGGCACAAAATGCTGAACAATCTCGCAAACTTGCCAAACTGGAGGCAGAAAACAAGCAGCTCAATGCCCAGCTACGCGCCAACAGTCCTGGAGATACCGTCAGTCTGCCCGTTGTTCAGCGTCCGCTCACTATTCCACCAGCACCAGCGGAAGAAAACACGGCTTCGGGTGATGATAAGGAGGGTGATAGACACTCCCGCGTCCTAAAAATCGTCGCTGCGGTTATTGCGCTGGTCTTGGCTTTAGCGGCTGGATACCTCGCACACCTTCTCCTCGCTAGCACCGATGAAGACAAGGCTATGCCTGCCCCGGAAATGCCTAGTGTTACGGCAACGCCGCACCCGCGGAGCACTCCGTCCGAAGCGCCTTCGCCAGCCGCGCCGGCCGTGCCAGCGCCGTCAGCAGATACAGCACCCCCAGCGCCCCCGGTGGGCGAGGGCGGGAGCGCGCCTCAAGGCACCGACGAACAGCCAGCACCGCAACCAGACTGGCAGCCACTCGAGCCAGTAGAGGCGCCAGCACCCGCACCGGCTCCTGAACCGGCACCGGTCCCCGAGCCTGCCTATGTCACCGACCTCTCCGCGAACGCAAGCTCTAGCGGCCGCTCGGTCACAATCAGCGCGAACGTGAGCACGACCGGCGCGGTCCCGGTCTCCGTCTACGCCACCGTGGGAGGACACTCCCTCTCACTCGGATCCCAAACCGTCGCCGGGAGTGGATTCTTCGAAGCCAGCATCAGCCTTGAACCTGGCACCTACACCTGGACCGTGAGCGCGGACGGCCTCGTGAACTCCGGAACAATCACCGTCTACTAAATAGGGGACTTTCGTGAAAAGTACTATCTACCTCGGCGCGGCCGCCGTCCTCGCTTTGCTCGCACCTCTCATGATCATCCTGCTCGGCGGGGATTCTAAAGGCAGCGCGAGCCTTGCCGGGGCTGCGAGTAATATCCCACCCGAATACGCCGCCATCATCACGAAGGCCGGGAGTATTTGTGAAGGCATCACCCCGGCCTTGATCGCGGCCCAGATTGACGCCGAATCAAACTGGAACCCGACCGCAGTCTCTCATGCAGGCGCACAAGGCATCGCCCAATTCATGCCCACCACCTGGGCCACAGCCGGTAAAGACGGGGACGGCGACGGACTCGCCGACATTACCAACCCCATCGACGCGATTTTCTCGCAGGGCCACTACATGTGTGACCTTCTCGCCAGCACGAAAGACCTCGTTGCCAGCGGGGGAGCGAAAGGAGACCCGGTTGACCTCGCCTTAGCCGCATACAATGCCGGACAAGGCGCGGTTCAAACGTTTGGGGGTATCCCGCCCTACCCGGAAACCCAGAATTATGTGGAGAAAATCAAAACCCTAGCGACGACTCGCTACGCACCCACCGCGGCGGGTGGTTCGAATAGTTCGGTTGTTGCCTGGGCTATAAGCCAGCGTGGCAAACCCTACAGAGGTGAGGGAAGCGGTGCGTGCGGGAGCATGGGACCCGACTGTTTCGATTGCTGCGGGCTAGTGTGGGCCGCATATAAGAACGGCCGTGGCATTGATTTGCCGATGAGTATTCCTGGTGAGACACCGGCCCGGCGTAAATGCGAAAACGCACTCTATAGCGCCACCCAGTTCGGTGGCACCTACGTGCCAGCCGACGTCGCACACCTCCAGCCCGGGGATATCCTCGCGTTCCAGTCAACAAGCGTCGACCCGAACGTGGACTACATCACGCACGTGGCCTTGTATATCGGTAATGGCGAATATATTGACGCAGCCCCAGGATACGGTGTCAATACCTACCCACTCGGGTGGGGAGAATCCTCCGACCATATGTTCCCGCAAGCACTAAGGATCCCATAATGACAACACAAAACAGAACCATCGGTTTATTTGCGACGCTGGTGCTTGCGGTGGCCGCTGGCTGCCAAGCCTCCGAACCCGAAACAAAGCCAACCATGCCTGCGCCGGCGTCGCTGGCCGCAATGATGCCACGCTGCCTCACCAACACCCCAGACGTTACTGAGGCGGACCCGGAAAGCATCGCCGACACAGTCGCGCTCTTGCTTTCATGCCAGGATTCGCGCACGGACGCCAGCCCGCTTGACGCTTATAAGCGAGCAAGCCAGTACCTCGCTGAGTCTCTCCAGCCCGGCGAGGAGGCGCGGGTGCGTGGGGGAGCAGCCTGGGAAACCCTCAAAACAAACGACGCATACACGGCTATAACCGTGGAACCGCTGTGGGGACAAGCCCCACCAGCCGCAGCCACCGATGTCGCTTATGCCGACCGCCAAGTAACCATCACCCCGACGAGCGAGAATGGCTGGACGGGAACCCCCGTGACGACCTTCTACAACTTCACGCTCACGAAAAAAGAAGACGGAACATGGCGAGTGAGCAACATTGCAACCGCGAAGTAGCAGGTTAGGGGCATCGTCGCAACTCTATTGTAGTATAGTATCACAACCAGTCCTGGGGAGAAGGGAACCAGAAAAATGAGCCAACCAACCAACACCTACCCGCCACTACCGCCAGACCTGGCATACGGGGACCCGACCTACGACGCCAGCGTCTACATGCCAGAGCCAGCCCGCCCGCGGAGCAGAACCATGCGGACATTCTCGTGGATTCGCCGCCACTACCGCACTGGCTTCCTTATTACCGGAATACTAGGCGCGGTTACCGCACCTTTTTATATGCCTGACCAGTACGGGCCGGGCTGGGGCGTCTACTTCGCCTTCTTCTACCTTGTGTTCGGCTACCAGATTTACATGCACGGCATCTTCTTCGGGATCCTGAAGGGGATTATGTGGACCATCCTGTTCCCCATCCTGATCATCCTCATGTTCACGCCACTCATCGCAGCCGCGGCCCGCAACCCCTAAACCTCAAAATGTGTTGAACACAATCACTAGCTAAGTGACCCCAAAAAACCAATTCCCGGGCCATGCCCGGGAGGATGGAGACACTTAGCTATGGTGCGACGCACAAAAATCTCGAGCGGGCAAGAAGCCCTCTTCGACCTCACCTTCTACCTCAACACAACCAGCCCTCAAGGAGACTCTCATGAGCAAGGAAACCCGCCAACAACTGGAAGCGAACGTCAACGAAGCGACGCTGGAGACACAGAACGCGCTCGAGCAAGCACTCCTAGCGGCCTACCCGCCAGCCAGCGAGAACTGGACCGATCAAGTGGCAGCGCGCCAGACCGCGGCAGCGACAGCCCGGATGGAAGCAGCATACGAAGCAGCCGCGATCATGGACGCTTACGAGGAGGAGGAGTCCCTGGAGATTTGGAAGAATCAGGCCCTTCCCGAACCACTCCCGACAATCCTCGCCAACGAATGGATGACCCAGTATTGGGACATGTCGGACTGGGTGCTGCGCGGGGATCAGCTGGAGGACCCGGAAGCGATAGCCGAGATGAGGGCCGAGATGATCGAGCAGGCCGAGAACCGAGTCGAGGAAGCGGCTCGGGACTGGTTGAACCGCTTAGTCGACGAAGTGATGGGCCGCGAGTCCAAAGAACTCCAAGCGACATTCAACCTGGCCTACCTCAAGGACGCATTCAAGAATCAACACGAGATGAACGACATCGACCCGTTCATTCTGAGCTGGGAAGCGGTGGAGAAAGTCTTGATAGAACAAGCACCGTTCTACCTGAAAACCGAGTATTACCATCCCCAGCCCTGGGCGATCGAGTTGAAAGAAGCCGGCCTTCTTACCAACTAGCCACCCAAGTCAGTCCGCGCGGCGAGAAAGCCCGGATAGAGGCGAACCTCGCTGCACTGCGCCTCCTCACCCAACTAGGCGACCGCACCCCAACCACTGATGAGCAGGAGGTGTTGGCACGGTTTTCCGGGTGGGGAGGCCTCTCCACGCTTTTCGACACTAAAAACGACACCTACAAACACGAACGCCAGACTTTGCAGTCTCTTGTGGATGAGGCGGCTTATAAGCGGGCGCTCCAAAGTACGGCTAATGCCCACTACACCCAGCCCACTATCGCCCGCCTCCTTTGGCAGTCCCTCCAGTCGTTAGGGCTGGGGGAAGACGCGCGGGTGGTGGAACCCGGCTGCGGCGTCGGCATGTTCATCGGCACCGCACCCGAAACAATCCGCATGGTGGGTGTTGAGATCGACCCTACCCCGGCCGCTATCGCCGCCCGACTCTACCCAAACGCCGAGATCAGGAACGAGTCTTATACCGACACGGACCTTGACGAAGCTGGTTATTTCGACGCCGGTATCGGGAACGTGCCCTTTGGTAACTTCCGCCCGTATGACCCGGTCTATAACGCGGGCAATCACACCATCCACAACTATTTTCTTTCCAAGGCCCTTGCGCAGGTGCGGCCCGGTGGCATTGTTGCGGTGCTTACCTCGCGCTACACCATGGACGCAAAGAACCCGGGGATCCGCCGCGAACTCTACGCCCGCGCCGACCTGTTGGGTGCTGTCCGCCTACCGGCCGGCACGCATGAGGCTATGGCTGGCACGGATGTCGTCTCAGACATCTTGATCTTCCGACGTCGGGAAAAAGGCGAAGAACCGCAGCCTTTCGATTGGGAATACACCCACCTACTCAAGGCTGGTGCGGGTGAGTTTCCGGTGAATGAATACTTCCACACCCACACCGAGCACGTGCTGGGGGAATGGGAAGAAACCACCAACCAGTACGGCCCGGTGCTTAGCGTGACCGGCAATATAGATGCCCTGGAGGGGCAGCTTGCCACCACCCTCGCCACGATCACCTCCCAAGCGCGGGAGTCCGGCCTCATCTTTACCCCACGCCGTGATGCTTACGAGGGCGAGATTGCGCTGCGCCCGGTCGACCAAGAAAAACTCGGCCGCATCACCAAGACCGAGACCGGCTTCGAGCGCTACACGGCGAATGGCAATACGCCTGTCAGAATCGCGAAAAACGCTACCGCTCAACTCACAGCGCTCCTGGATCTACGCGACCGGACTCGGGCGTTGGTGGAGTTTGAGTCCCAAACCCAGGAAAACCCACCCACACTCACCCAAGCCCGCAACCGCCTGAAAACTGCCTACGAAGAATACGTAGCACGGTTCGGGCCATTGAATTCCCAGCGGGAGCGGTGGTATACGGATAAGAAAACCGGGGAAGAAAAACTATCGTGGGTTGACGTACCTGCGGTGCGTGTCTTCCGCTCTGACCCCGACGCGGCCCTCACCATGGCTATCGAGATTTTCGATAAAGACACCCGCACGGCACGCCCTGCCGGGATCCTTGAGCGGCGCCAAATCGGCATCACCTTCAAACCCCTAGGCGCAGACACTATTGAGGACGGTCTGGCTATCTGTATGGTTGAGAAAGGCCGCGTTGACCCCGAATACATTTCATACCTCACCGGCCAAACCAGCGAGGAAGTTATGGCCGGCTTGCGCGAGCATACCTTCTTCGACCCGGAAAGCGGCGAACTGATGGAGCGCAGCGCTTATCTATCGGGCAATATTCACACCAAGCTAGAAGCCGCTCAGGCCGCACTCGAAACCGATGCTCGCATGAGCGAGAATATCGCGGCCCTCAAAGCTGCTCTGCCCGAACCACTCTCGCTCTCGGATATCGAGATTAGTCCGGGTGCGCCGTGGATAAGCGTTGCCGACCATCACGACTTTTACTCTCAAGTGGTGATGGGGTGGCACCAGCAACGGGTTGGGCAAGTGGGCTATAACCCGGTTACCGGTGCCTGGAAAGCTGTCCAGGACGGCTACCAGCCTTCCGCAAAGGCTCGTCGCATATGGAACACGGACAGGCGTAGTGGTACGGAAATCTTCGCGGCGCTCCTCAATCACACCTCGATCACGGTGAAATCAAAAACCATTGACGGTGAAGAATTCATCGACCGGGCGGAAACCGCGGCCGTCGCCCAGAAAATGGAAGACATGGCCACCGCTTTCACCGAATGGATCTGGGCAGACGGCGAACGAGCATCGCGTCTAGAGCGCCGCTATAACCAAATGTTTAACTCGTTCGTGCCCCGCGACTACACGCAGGCAGGAGAAAAGCTCACTCTGCCGGGCCTGGCGAAAGACATCACCCCATATAGCCATCAGCGCTCGGGCGTGGCCCGCATGATCTACCAAGAATCCGTCGGGCTATTCCATGAGGTCGGGGCAGGCAAGACGAAGACAATGATCATGGGGGCGATGGAACTAAGGCGCCTCGGCCTCATCCACAAACCCGTCATCACGGTGCCAGCAAACGTGCTTTACCAGTTCGCTGCCGAATTCCAACAAACCTACCCCGCCGCCCGCGTCCTCACAGCTAGCGCCGACGACTTGACCAAAAACGGGCGGCGCGAGTTCGTTGCGAAAGTCGCCACCAATGATTGGGACGCGGTAGTCATGACCCACGAACAGTTCAAAGCATTGGGGTGCTCAAATAAGACCCAGGCCGAATACATTGAGGCGCGCATAGGGGAGCTTGAAGAAGCGATTAAGGCCAGCGATTCATCCTCCACAATCCAAGAGATGACCAACCAAATCAACTCGCTGGAAGGTGCCTTGAAAAAGGCGCTTGATCATCCCACCGACCCGGGGATCTCGTTTGAGGAAACAGGCATCGACTACATCATCGCCGACGAAGCACACCGCTACAAAAACCTCAAAATCATTACGAAACTCGAGGGTATCGGCACCAGCGACGGCAATGCGTACACGGCCGACTTGGACATGAAACTCCACTACCTCAGAGACAAGAATCCGGGCGGGCGTATCTGTACCCTCGCAACAGCCACCCCCATCTCCAACAGCCTCGCGGAGGCACATACGATGATGCGCTACCTCGCGCCTGGAGTTTTGAAGGCTGCGGGCATTGAGCCCTTCGATGCGTTCGCTGCCACCTTCACGCGCTCGGAGCGGAAAGCCGAAATCTCGCCCTCCGGGGGTTTCCGTATGCGTACCCGCATCTCCCGCTTCCACAATTTACCCGAGTTTTTGAGTTTGTGGGGTATCGCGGCCGACGTGAAAACGTCGGCCGAACTCTCCCTCAACATTCCGCTTCTCGCGCCGAACAGTGAGGGTGAGCGCGGCCCGCAAATCGTGTCTATCGACGGCGGAGAACGCATGAAAGCGTTCATGGACGAGATCGCCCGCCGCGCAGACAATATCGCAGCAGGGGCTAGTGGCAATGACAACATGCTCGCCCTCTCCACCGATGGGAGGCTTGGCGCCCTCGACCTGAGACTGCGCGGACGGGCACCTATCGCCCACCCCGTCAGTGAAGTCGCCGCACGCACTATCTACCGAATCTGGGAGGAAAATAAGGACAACCGCTACAGCGGCATCGACGGCGAAGAATCGCCTATACCCGGCGCGCTCCAGCTCGTCTTCTGCGACTACGACACACCAAAAGACACCTGGAACACCTACGACGCCCTGCGCCAAGAACTCTACTCGCTAGGACTGCCGGACGGATCAGTCAGATTCATCCACGAAGCTCCCAATAACGCAGCAAAAGAAGAACTCTTCCGAGACTGCCGAGAAGGCAAAGTCGCGGTCTTGATCGGCTCCACACAAAAAATGGGAACCGGCACCAACGTCCAAAAACGCTGCATCGCCACCCACCATTTGGACGTGCCGTGGCGGCCCACCGACATCACCCAACGCGACGGCCGCATGGTCCGGCAAGGTAACGAAAACCCGGAAGTCTACAACTACCGCTACGTGGTGACCGGTTCGTTTGCGGCCTACATGTGGCAAACAAACGAACGCAAAGCGCGCTCAATCGCCCAGATCATGACCAACAAGGCCGGCACCCGTTCTGTCGAGGATGTCTCGCCGGAGGAGATGGAGGCCGGCCGTGCCAAAGCAATCGCCACCGGTAATCCGCTCCTGCTCGAAAAATGCGAAGTGGACGCAACCCTACAAAAATACAAAGCGCTCCACTCGTCTTGGCAGCGCACCCGCAACCGGGCCATCGACGACACCCGCACGCTAGGCTTACGCATCCGAGCCGCAGAGCAAACCATCGCCACCCTGGAGCACCTCCAGCAATACATCCGTGATACGAGCGGGGATAAGTTCCAGATCCGGATTGAGAACGGCACATTTACGGAGCGGGCCGCGGCCGCCCAAGCCCTCTCACGCGCCTTCACTGCACGCATATCGCCCTACATTATTGATAACGTACGCCGCACCGGGAGCACCTATTCGTTACCACGTGGCGTGAGAATAGAACTCGGAGGCATCGAGCTTGACATCGCGCGGGTCGAGGCCGAAAGCCGACTCGGCACGGTCTCCGACGTCTCAATCGTCTTCACACCGCTCGATTTGAAAGATGTGCGGTACGGGCCACGCACGAGTATTCCCCTCTCGATCTTGCAACGCGGTCAAGCAGGCCTGATCCAACGCCTCGAAAACCTCGTCGCGTCACTGCCACAGCGCCTTGAGGAAGAAAAAGAAAACCTTAACTCCTTGCGTGATGAGGCTGAAACCGCCCGCGAGATCGCGAACAAAGACTTTCCACACGAAGCCGAGTACGCGGCGGTGCGTGCGCGTTCAAAAGAAATCACGATCGCTCTGGAAGACCAAGGAGACAGCAAGGCACACCGCGAACAAGAAACGCGGTTCAGGGAAGGCATCAAACACGAAGAACACGAAGGATTCTTCGACGGACTTGCCTCCTGGCCGCGCATCCCACTCCCACCCAAACCAACCCCTCTTGAAACGATAGAGAACTGGGAGACGCGCCCACCCGTCGCACGCTACGAACCACGTGAGTATGTATGGGAGGTGCTTGGGATTGTGGCCGGCAGTCAAAATGGACAAGCACTCACGCGCCTAACCAGCGACAACCAAACCCACTTGTTTGTCGCGGACCTCCTCGAGCTGGAAGCCATGAGCGATCCACTCACCCACGCGCCCGGGACTGTACCGCAGCCACTCGTCCACCGCACCCCACTCGACGAAGTCCAGCGGGAAGACGAAACGCTAGCGGCCACCGATAACCACAGCGAGCAAAGGGAGCTAAGCGATGCGGGGGAGGCGACTAGCGACGTCGCCGATCATGTAGACGACGAACAGCCAGCGGCCACGATACGACCGAGTATCCCTACTCTCTACGATGGTGTCGAGCGTACTGCGCTCACTGAGGCTGCACCCGGGATCTATATCGCGGAGTACGGTGAGAGCGTCGTTACCTTCCTTGACGAAGAACGCAACGAGCAAGTCGGTGTGCCGTATCAAAGACTCTTCCCCGAACCCGGCGAACCCGCACTCTACGCCTACCCAGACCTGGATATTGCGCAGACTGGCAACGTCGCGGGGAGCGGGCAAGTCGCCCGCGCAATGCTTCTTGGTTCACGTCAAGACGCCGCGTATCTCGACGAGGCTGCGCCCGGCTGGCGCACCGCTATAGACGCGCCAGACGCACCTGATACGCGCGATCTTGAGACCACAGACGCGGATGATGTCAGCAGCGAGACGAGCGTCAATATCCGGTATGTTCCACCGATCTACCGGGGTGAAACACCCGAGCGCGTGGAGGTGCTTGCCCCGGGTATTGAAACCGCAACCTATGAGAGTGTGGGCACGGTAGTGTTCCTTGACCCCGAGGTCGATGCACTCCTACCCAGCCGCTACAAGGCATCCTTGTTTGCGTATCCCGGATCCGAAACGAGCGCCGCTTACCGGGAAGACAAACCACGCGAAGCACACCTACGCGGCAGTGCACAACTGGTGCGCGCGCTCTTCCTTGGCAGTAGGGAAGACGCACGCTACTGCCACGCGGTTGACCCGACATGGAACCAAGAAGCGAGCGAGGTACGTGCGCAATACAGGGCGTATTGCGAGGCGAACTATGAACGCCAAGCGGCCGCTCCGATCTTCACCGCGGTGAGCCGTGCGGTAAACGCAGCACGCACTATTGGACAGCGTGAAACGAGCGATCCGCGCGAGCACGGAAACGCACTCATGTAACAAACTGTGATGCCGAAACACGCGGCGGGCGGGACACCCACATGCACGGGTTCCCGCCCGCCGTGTGTTTCGTACCGGACTACATCGCACATTGTTCGTCGTTGCTTGTTTGCTCCGCGTTGTGCGCGTCTACGCTCGGGCTAGTCGTGCGTTTGGTGCGTGGCTTTTTACGTGCTTGTGCCGGGGCGTTTAGCCCATAGCTTTTCAGTTCGCGCTCACTCCACCCCGCCTTGAGAGCCTGCGCCCACGCATTCCGATACTCACCCTCAAGCGCGCGCAAGCGCGCCGCAATTTCTTGCAAGTACACACCCGCATCAAGGCGCTTGGTAAAGCGTTCTTGCTCGGACGCGCGCAACGCCTCCACCTCTTTACTCACACGCTCAGCGCTGCTTGTCATCGCGTTAGCGTCCATGTTTTCGTCCATGTCTTTCTCCTTGTCTTGAGTAGCGGCCGCATTCAAAGTGGCCTCACTTTTACTAGTGCACCTAACACACACATTTTTGAGGCGCGTGTATCCCAGCCAGGCATTACCGGCTCGGTTTGCGGGCGGGGTGAGGCGCTGCCTCACACTCCGCCAGGGGCACCCGTGCCCCTGGACCCCACGCCCCCGTGCCAACAAAGTTGGCACGGATCAGAGCACGCCACCCGGCCCCTCTGCACACGCAATAACACCACCCACCCAACCACACCCCGCGGCCCCGCAGGCGCGCGCTAAAGCGCGCGCAAAAAGGCGCGCCCGGCCGCTACGCGGCCACCCGCCCCGGCCAACCCCTCCGGCGCTGCGCGGCCACCCGCCCCGGCCAACCCCTCCGGCGCTGCGCGTAACCTCCACGCCACCAGTGGCGTGGAGCAAGCTAAAGATTCGTGTGCACGAATCAGCTTGAGGGGCTATACTAGCCACAAGGCCCAAGCAGAGTTCCGCTTTGCGCGCGGGCCGGGCCTCATTGTGAGCGAGGGAGGTGGAGCGGTGGCGAGCAACACGGAGTCGGTGCGCGCGCCGATCACGTACGCCTCGACCGCGCCGAAAGACGACCCGCGCCGCTCCTTCCACCTCAAACTCAAGCACTCTCAATATGAAGAACTGAAAATGAAAGCGGCCGGCGCGCGAGTGTCCATGTCGGACTACCTCGTGCGCTTCGGATTGGGCCGGAAGGTTGAGCAAGTCAGCGCCGGTGAGATACGCGAAGTGCTCGCTGAGCTACGCAAACTGCGTCGGCAAATCCAAGGCGAAGCCACCAACATTAACCAGATCGCACACTGGGCAAACAGTGAACAAGCCTTCCCCGCGGAGGCACGTGAAGTCGCTGCGCAACTGCGCTCCCAAGTCAACGCGATCAACTTACTGCGCATTAAGTTGGTGGAGCTTTTATGATCCCGAACATCATGCGCGGCGGAGATATCGGCGGCTTAGTGCGTTACTTGTTTGGGCCGGGGCGCGCCAACGAACACAGTGATCAGCATATTGTTGCGGGCAGTGAAGACATCGCTTCCGAGTGGGCTTATGGCGGGCGCGTCCTCGAGCAAGACGAAAAAAGAATCGTCGCGAAACTCCTCGACCAAAACCGCCTTGAGCACGGCACTCAGATTCTCGGTGAAGTCACCCGCTGGGACTATAAAGAAGAACGTGCTATCCCCGTGTCGAAAGAAAAAACACCCGCCCACGTCTGGCACTGCTCGCTCTCCTTGCATCCGGATGAAGAACCTTTGAGTGACGAAACATGGGCGAATATTGCGCGCGATTTTGTGGAGGGAATGGAATTCGACAACCGAGCAACAACCTCGAAGTCGCCGTGCCAGTGGATAGCTGTGCGCCACGGATTCACCAAGAACGGTGGCGACCACATTCATATCGCGCTCGTGCTCGTGCGTGAAGATGGGACCAAAGGCAATACTTGGCTCGACTATAAGCGCTCCCAAAAACTCTGCACGGCTTTGGAAGAAAAATACGGTCTCGCGGTCCTCGAATCACGCAAACACAACTACGCTTCCCGGGGCTACAAAACCGAAGACAACAAGGAGCTGCGTCTCGATTTAGAGGCAGCGATGCGCCTGGCAGCCGGTGCGGCCTCTACCGAAAGCGAATACCTCGAAGAACTCACGCGCCACGGCATACAGTTCCGGCCCCGCTACGCCAAGGGCCAAGGCGTTGTCGCCTACACCGTCACCAAAACCGAGCCCGGTAAACGCGCTATCTGGATTGGCGGAGGACGTGTGGCCCGCGACCTCACCCTCACCCGCCTACGCGCCCAGTGGAACGACACCCTAGAGGAGCGTCGCAAGGCAGCTGACCTATGGAACCCGCTCAGAGACCCGGCACCGCATACGCCCGCGCAAGCACGGATGCTTGAAGAAAAAATCCGAGACATCGCCGGCAGCGTCGCCAGTGAGAGCGACTTCGCCACCCGGTTGCGTGCATCGGGCCTGCTCGTATCCGCACGCCTCAACGACGAAGCAAGTGAAGCAATCTCGTATTCGGTGGCCGCTAAACCCGAACCCGGACACAAACCCACCTGGTACTCTTCAAGCCGTATGTCGGCCGACGTCGCTTTGTCGGTGTTGCGCGAGACGTGGTGGGACAACCCGCTTACGCGATCAAGCGCGGTAGCGATCTGGAAACCCGCCTCCCGCACACGTGACAATGATGAGGCACAGGTATGGAGTGAGTTCGGAAAAGCACTCACCCAAACCATTACCGACATTGAGCGCGCCGACACCAGCGATTGCATGGCAGTGGCCGATAGCTGCGCTCGTGCATCCGCACTCTTCGCCGGCCTCGCAAACGCCTACGGCCCAGAACAAGGCCGCGCCTTCGCCCGTGCATCCCAAGTCCTAGGCCGGCGCGCCCAAACCAAACACACACCTGCGCCTCATCGCTACTCGCCCGCGTTTACGAGCGGGTTGCGGGCGCTCAGCGCTTTGAGCCGGCCGCGTAGCCGCGCCGCATGGGTCAGCAACCAAGTCATGGACTCAATGGAACGTATCGTCACCGGTATTAACCGGCTCCAGACCGCCCACGGCGAACTAACACTCGCCCGCCGCACGCTAAAAGAAACCAAGACCGCCCTCGCAACACTCGCCGCGCCCGAACCACGCACCGACGCCGGTAGTCGGCTTCCTGGAGTGGAATACGGGCAGCCCGATTGGAGTGGGCTAACGCTGGATGGACAGATAGACCTGCGTAAAGGTAAGGGAAGCGAAGCTAGTTATGGAAATGCGCCAAGTCTCGGAGAAGGAAACTGGAATGCCTAAGGTTGCACGCCTGGCATGGTCGTTTCCAGTGACGCTTCCCCTTTACGAATATGGTGGTAACGCTAAGATTGCAATCAAGAACAGGAGGTGGCAACAACGATGAGTCAGCTAGCGGACATTCTTGCTCTCGCGCGTAAAACCAATAAGAAGATCACGCAACCGGTACGCCTCGCCACCCTGCTTTATGAGGGGATTGACGCAGCCTTTATGGAGGTCGACCCCGGAGCGCTCCAGCCATGCCAGATAGAGCGCGAACAAGCCACCCGCGATATTACTACCTGGCAAGAGCGTGGCATCAATATCCTCTCGGTCTTAGAGCACGACTATCCCCAATACCTCGCCCAAGCACGCGATGCTCCCTTGCTCATCTACTACGAAGGCGAGATCAATCCTGTAGACCGAGCGGTCGCTATTGTTGGCTCACGCCAAGCCACACGAGAGGACTGTGAGCGCGCGCGAGTGATCGCCCACCTAGTGGTTGAGCAAGGCTATAGCGTCGCCAGCGGACTCGCGCGCGGTATCGACACCGCAGCTCACGAAGGCACCTTGGAGGCTGGTGGGCGCACCATCGCCGTCATGGGAACCGGTATCGACATTACATATCCGCCCGAGAACGGGCAGTTACGTTCGAGAATTGTTGAGAGTGGGGGCCTGGTTCTCACCCAATTCGAGCCAGGCGCTCCGCCAACCAAGGTGTCGTTCCCGATGCGCAATGCCACCATGTCCGGATATTCCCAAGCGACCATAGTGGTGGCCGCTGGCGAATACTCTGGAACCCGCAACCAAGTACGCGCCGCACTAGCGCACGGGCGCAGCGTTATCCTGCTCGCGCCCGTCGTTCGTCAAACACAATGGGCAAGCAAGCTCGCGGATAACCCGGGCGTGTATATCGCGTCGACCATGAAGGAAATTCGCCAGGCATTGGAGAATATCGCGCGTGCCTACAACCTCTTTGCCCTGACATGATTACCCGGCAGGAACTCTCCCTTATCTGGGCACAAGCCGGCCCGACCATTGGGAACCTTGACTATATTTCCGCTGATTTAGAACCATACGTATGTGCGGTGTGCCGCGGCCCTCTCGACCCTCGATACAAGTACTGCCCGCGCTGCCGTCACTACCCAAAGCTTATCGACGAGACTGGCTTTTGTACCTACGTATCTAAGGGTGGCCAGCTCTTGCGCTACATGTATGACTACAAGGCACGCGGGAATCAGATCAAGCAGGGCCTGGCACGACCAGCACTATGCATGATCCTGGGCATCCAGCTAAACAATCATCTAGATTGCACATGCGGGAAAATAATCCGAGGCTACGATGCCTGGACACTCGTTCCCTCAACTAAACGCGCTCCAGAAGAAGGCACTGCCCACCCCCTTTACCACATCCTCACCAACACTATCCGCCTGAATGAAGACCTTCCCTACCTGCCTATCCGAAGCCTCGACACCGGCAGCGATCCACGCCAAGTAAGTCCAAACAGATACGAATTCGCTATACGCCCAACCCCGCCGAGAGTCCTCGTCATCGACGACACCTGGGTATCCGGTTCCCATATCTTCTCGGTCGCAGCACGCCTGCGTGAATACGGAACCCGGCACGTCTCCACATTGTGTCTTGCACGCATGATTAATCCCGACTTCTATAACGGGAAAACCATCCTTGAGACGGCCGAAAAGACGCATATCGGCCACGCCGTTCACTACTGCCCATGGCTATAAGTTAAGTGAGGAGAGGATTTTCATGCCCGGAAAACAAAAATTCAAACCCATGTATGCCGATGAATTCGCTTTCTTCGAGAAATGGCTCGCCCCAAACTACCGCCGCTCCATCACCACCGGCTGCGTATGGTGCCCCTTATGGTGGGACCACCCCGAAGCTAGAACCCGGGTTAGGGCCATGTGGGAAGCCTGGGAAATCTACCGCTTCGAGCGGCCCGTAGGCGGCCTCGCGGCATGGTTCACCGACGTCGCAGACCCGATGATGCACGTCCTCCTCGACCCGAACAACGTTTTCAAAGGATGTACCGCAACGACGCACTACGCACGCTCGGGCAGGGACCTTTCGTTGCCGTTCGTTTCTTTCACACAGGAAACAGGTGAAGAAATAGCAACCCGGCGCGAAAATGTTCCCGGGCAAAGGGAAACGGCACCAGCTATCTACTTTCCGGTAATGAGCTAGATCCGTCCTCGCGGTGCCGGGGTTCCTCGACCTATTCTTTCCCCTACGAAACCTTACAGGCAGTATGGATCCAAAGTAGCGGCTCATATTGGTTGGCTACTTAAAATGGTTCATCGCAAGCAATCACCATTTAGAAAGGCCAAAAATGATCGCCTGGGAAAACTTGCTCACCGGGTTCGGTTTTAAATTTCGAACCCTCGTAAACCTTGTGGTTTCGTCTTATCTCCTGGCTTCAATCTTGTCGTTTTTCAGATTCGGGGAATCCGGATTTTCTAATTTCGCCGGCGTTGCGCGTTCCTTTCAACTTGTCGCACTGGGAGACTGGATTGAGAACACTTACCAATCACTCAAATCTGAAATCCCCGAATCTGCGCTGGAGTTTGTTTTTACGATATGGCTCATTTTGATATGTTTTTCTTTTGTAGCTGATTACAAGAATGGAGCTCCATCAAACTTTGTACCGAATTCTGCTTTCGCAGCTGCCTGTATTTGGGCTCTCTGGGTCGATTTTATCTCCCCTGGGACAGCCTGCATTTATGCGCTGGGAGGCATTAGCGTGGCCCTCTACGTGCTTTTTCGGATAGACGGGGGAGAAACTCTATTAATGGCGATCATCGGAATCTTGGTTACTTTTGTCTACGTAGTACTGGCATTCCCGCTGTGGTTTGCAGGATCAGATGCAGCAAACCACAGCGGCGATTTCGAGCGCGGTTTCAGAGCTGGGCGCTCGCTTTCGGCTCGAAATCGAACGTAGGCTACTCCTGAGTGGCGGCTGACTCATCTCCTCCGTCTTTGCGTGAAAGCATTGCAGTTTGACCGTTTTCCTCGTTTAGGTCATATGCGAGATGGGTGTAGTAAACCAGTGCTTTATTGGTGTTTTCGGTGAAATGCCGGGTCGCGTAAGGCGTCAGCTGCGCCGTATGCATGACAATATTACGCAACGGCGATATCTTGCATTGAAAATCGTCCGTAACGCAGGAGTCTTCAAGCGAAGAAGAAGCTTCTTTCAGAAGGTCGGTGAATCCGAGATAGTACAGGTCTTCTTGCGGTGTACGACACGGTTCTACGTAGCCGGCATCTTTTTCGTTTTTCTTTTCCTGGTTGCGGTACTTTTCCACTCGGGTGCGCGATCTTTCACTGAGAGTTATCTGGAGTTTGCGGTGCAGGTCTCGGACTAGATTCTCTAACCGATAAAGGTCGCCATAATGCGCAAGATTCTGGTGCAGCCCCTCGGTCATGCGCGGGTTTTCAAGCTCTTTAACGATCCGGTCCTTGTATTCGGGCGAGCGTTTCGCGAACTCCTTATTCTCTTCCTTGATGTATTTATCGGCCGCACGCTGAGCAGCACTCCGGCGACCTGTCTGCTCGGGGTCGCCTTCTTCTTTGAGCTCGAGACGCCACTTATCCCATTGGTCGTACACTTTCCGACGTATGTCTTGTGCCCACTCGTCTAGGAATGCATTCAAGAGCGGCTCATCTTCCTGAACACCCTCACGCGAAGAGGTAAAAGGATCGGAATCCGAGAACTCGCCGTCAAGTGCGTCAAGGTGGATTTGTCCGTACAAGTATTGTTCCGGGACTCGTGCGGATGGTCGCCGCGATAGGATATCGCGTTCACGTAACCTACCGTTGACGAATAGATCTACTCCGATACGCTTACCGGTACCGAAAACATTGAGACTTTCAGGCTTTCTCACGCTAGCGATAAAACCACGTACATTCGCAACACTGGAGAACTCCAGGGTGTCATTACGGGAAGCCTGAATGCTGCTCACGAACGGGTCCTCAAAATCCTTCCCGATCCTCCATAAAAACTGCGTTGCGTCGCTGAGTTCGCGCGCATCGCCCGGCCCGATAGGCTTGCCCTTGAAAAATATCGTGAAGCTCGGATCTAGCAGTGAGAAGCGAAAATCTAAAGCCAGAGCCTTACGCAGAAAAATGTCGGTAGAGTTTTTCGCTTTATTGCCCTCGAATTTTAAAAGCGTTCCGTGCTTAAGGTAGTCGAAGTCGTCTCGGACTGAATCTGTAATACTCGGAAGATTCAGCTCGTACTGTGTTTTATCTTCCACGATAGCATTATCAACTACCTGGTTATCAATCACGCACCCAGAAACCGGCCCGCCTGCCGGTTTCGAGGACACCGTGACTTTATCGGCGCACGAAAGCAACGCCAATTTTCCGATACCTTTGGCTCCAATAAACGGGCGTTTCTTACCCGAAAGACGTCCGCGTTCCTTGCGCTTGGAATAACCAATCTTCAAGAACTTATTCTGGATGTCATCCGATGTCATCCCAATACCATCATCCTTGATGGTCATCACATCATTTTTCCGGTCAAACGTGATCCATACATTAGTGGCGTCGGCATCCCACGCATTAGAAATCGCCTCGCCCAGGATCGTGATGAAATTCCGGTAAAGACCACGACCTAAATGGTCAAGCGTCGTCAGGGAAAACACGAACTGATATTCAGCTTCTTGGTTCATAGCTCTAATCATGACATACCAGTGAACACGTCACCGGCGTCGTTGAAGATCGCGTGTGAAAAGCTCGCCGACCAACTTCCCAAAAACCGGAGGAACAGCGTTACCGATCATCTTTCCCAATCCCTTGAAAGTGATCTCGCTACCAGGCTCAACGAAACGATAATCGCGCGGGAAACCCTGCAAAATAGCAGCCTCCCGCGGCGTAATCGTACGTTCCTGGAAAGGATGACCAAAACGTCCAGACCCATAATTGAAGAACTGGGTCGTGATGGTTGGGGAAGGCTCGGCCGGGTTCATAACGCCGTAGAAGGATTTAAAACTCTGCCCACTATCCCGTCTCTGGCATGGCGCGCGTAAATCTTCAGGCCAGTCAAGCCATGTACCGCCCGGACGTGAGGCCCGACGGCGAGCAAGATTCAACGGGCTTAACGCGCGCGCTTTATGGAGTGGGTCGCTTTGATCATGTTCACCGGCCTTGAGCTTTGGAAGGCCGGCGAGGGCTTCGCCAACACTCACGGCCGCACCTTCTTGTGATGTTGGTAAAGACAGTGGCCCGTGGGCAGAGGCGGCTAAAACGAGTCGGCGTCGACGTTGGGGTAGCCCGAAATTTTCGCCCTTGAGAACCTTATAGTCCACCGAGTAACCCAACGATTCGAGTTTCGTCACGAAGCTAGCGAATACGGGCTGGCGTTGCAGGCCCGTAACGTTTTCCATTGTCACGTAATCGGGCAGCGTTTCTTCTACAAGGCGCTCAAACTCACCCAACAGCCCCCATTCTTTCTCACGGCTCGTGTCCGCACCGCGTCGCTGGGAAGAAAAAGGCTGGCATGGAGCACACCCTGCCAGGAGACGAACTTTGCTTTTACCCCAGAGTTTTTCCAGGTCTTTCTTGCTTACCTCGGTAACTGATTGGCATACGAATTTCGCGCCGATGTTCTCCTCGAAAGGAAACCGGCATTTCTCGTCCATATCCACTCCGCCGAGCACGCGGATACCGGCCTGGCTCAGGCCGCACGATAGTCCACCTGCCCCGCAAAACAGGTCCACGGCACCAATTCGAGGAATACTCACGATTCACATCCTAATAAAAATAGACACGTCAAGCCCTCACCTACCCGCGAGTAAATAGACCACAGCAACAAACACGCGAAAACTCACGGCTCAGTATTGTTATTGGGCTTTGGCGGCTTGCTCGCTCGCCACGTTTTCTGCCTTCGGCTTCTTCTTGCCAGGCATCGCGACAGCGGCCGCTCGCGCGGCAGGGTTACCCGGGCACGCGGCCTGGACGCTCAATTCTCCGATGATGGCGCCTTCGCCGGTAGCATCGCCGAAAGTAATGCCGGCTGCTGCGGCTTTCTCCCGCATCTGCGCTATCCTCTGTTTCATCGCTTCAATGCCCAAGACCGGGGCTACCGGTTCTACTGCTGCCTCGTGCTCCACACCAGCCCCCGGCATACCAACCCTCGGGGTGGTCGCGGCCGCACGAGTGGTGTCCGCTGGTGTCTTGTCCGACGTCGCTACGTCAGGACGGGAGTCGAGGGCTGCGGTGAGCCTGTCTACCTGCTCCTGGGAGAGTGAGTCGGTGTCGGCGCCGTCGATCATGTCGGGTGTGATTCCGTGGTCTTCCAGGAAAGACGCGACACGTGCATGTGCTTGCGCGGCCAATGGATCAGCCCCTGCATATTTCTTCGATAGGCCATACATGCGAGCAATATCCATCGCGCTAGCTGAGTCCCACCAGCGTTCATTACTTGCTTGGGCGAGGAAAGGACGCGCCACACCAAGCTGCGCAGTGAAAGCCTGCTGGGCGGTGGCTGCGCGCTGCGCCGAGCGCTGCAAATGCGCGGCATACTCCGTCTGTACGCGGGCGACAATCATCGACGCCGCCTTCACTAAGGCCGCAAGGGACTCAACGGTCTCGTCCATGACATCTTCAGTCTGTTCACTCATAATCTCTTACCTCTCTGTGTTGATGAAAAAATGTGGTTGTTGGTTAGTTGGTCCAGGCATCACGCACCCCACCAAGCGCAGCACTGCTACTAGGTGTGGCGTTCGAGCCGTAGCGGGCAATAGACTCCTCCACCAGCTCTTGATTTTCTCCCTCGA
Source organism: Actinotignum vesiculae (assembly GCF_051267215.1). Lineage (NCBI taxonomy): Bacteria > Bacillati > Actinomycetota > Actinomycetes > Actinomycetales > Actinomycetaceae > Actinotignum > Actinotignum vesiculae. The sequence goes on along the minus strand of NZ_JBOZGG010000021.1, from coordinate 9,034 downwards.
ACCAGGGGAGGAGCTTTATGAGTGTGGGTCGGGATTTTGAAGCAAACAGCCAGGCACGCCACGCCGGCAACGCCGCTAGCTCGGCTTCACTCGCTATAGGTACTTCGAGCGAGTTTTGGGAGATGGAGGTCGATCGCACACCCTTCGACAGTGATGTGGAGCGTTGGGATGTGCGGTAAGTGCCGATGAGCTTCGATATTTTCGCCAGGATCTCCGTCTCTTTCACACCACCCGCATAAAGCACGTTATTCGCGGCCGACCAGAGCATGTTCATGCCCGCTTCGCCCCACACGCTCACGCCTTGCGACCAGGACTGCAAAATCGTGTGGAGGCAGATGCCTTTCGACCCGAAATGAGAATAAAGCCGCGGAAGCTCGCGCCACGGGCACACGTTCGCGGCTTCATCGAGCACGACCATCATCGGCGTGGCAAGCCGTCCGCCGTGCTGACTCTGCGCGTAGTTTTCAGCCGCCAAACACGTCACGGCCGTCAGCGCCGCGACCAAGGGTGAGATTGCTGCTCCGTCGACGGACATCGAGAACAAGGCTTCGCGGGTTTGCACGAAAGTGGCTGGGTTGAATTCTGCCCCACCCCCGGCCCACCAGGTCCTGGTTTCGGGGTCGCCCACCCATTCCAAGCCACTACGCGCATGTGCCCACATACCACCCTTAGTAACGCTGGGGAGGTCCATTTGTGCCCGGAGTAGCGCGGCGAGTTCGCTCATGCCGTGGTTACGCAGAATGTCGATAGGTGTTTCATCCAGGGTGGATTGCACCCATGCATAGACATCGGCCATGGAGCGGTGCTCGAGTGCGGCCGCGGCTAGCAGGCAGGCGCGGATTTGTTCTCCGCCGCCATCCCAAAAGCCGTCATATGCTTTGGTTGCGGTGCCGGCGCGGGCCGCGTCCCCCAATACTTTCGCTAGGTGGGTGGCGCGCGAGAAGAGGCTCCCGCCATAAGCAGGACTGGTGAGGTAGGTGAGGGGATTCCACCACATCGTGCCGGGCCGGCCGAGGATGTTGCAGGGGTCAAACACCCATGCTTTCTCGCCCAGTTGCTCGCGTGCATAGCGGGTGGCGTCGACGAGGTCGCGTTTATTCGACGTCGCCAATACGGCTCCCGGTGCTTCCAGAAGTAAGGGGATGGCGTAGCCGGCTGTTTTACCACCACGTGGCCCGGAGAGCATGAGCGAGACACTCTCAAAGTCGCCATAGAGTAGTTCGCCGGTGTCTACCGCCCGCCCAAGCTTGTACCCTACAGGGGTATCTCCGCTGATGCCGAGGCGCTGGGCTTTCTCAGCAACCACGCTGCGTTGGAGAGCTTGGCGAGCAGAGCGCCCGCCGGTCAATCTGGCTTTGTTGTCTCCTCGAACCCGCCGCCCCCGCACTTTCAACACGCGCCAGGAAACTAGGCCGGCAATGCTCATGACGATTGCGGAGAAAATCCCGGCTATCACCCACGTCACGCTGCTCAGGTGTAGCTTGCCGGTTGCGAGGTAGATGACGAGAACGAGCGGGTTAAACGGCACCGCTTCGCCGGTGATGAGGCCGGCGAGGAAAAGGGATGCACACAGACACGCGCCGACGCCAATAGCAGCCAACGTGGCGATGAGCGTGCCGGTATTCCCGGTTGTTCCAGGCTTATTATTCATGCCACCTCCACGAAGTATCACTAAGGTCGCGCTCACAGGGCGTGAGGACGCATTCGGCCGGAATACCGGGCTGCCGGCCGACTTTGATGAGGAACCGCCCACGCCCCACCGGCGCAGATAAGCGCCCCGTATCAGGGTCAAGGCTTCCCGGGTCTTGCCAGCTTGTGAGTACGTCTTCCTCCGCGGAATTCAGCCTCACCGCACCGCGCAGCAAACCCATTTCCCGTTCAGGTAGGCCGCCAAGGAGGCACACTCCGGCGCGCTCCACGAACCCGCGTGCCTTGGCCCGGGCTTGCTCGGACGCTAGGGCCTCGAGGTCGCTCATGGTGTGGGTGATCATGGCCTGGCCCACCGCCCATTGGCGGTTGAGGCGTGTGAGGGCGTCGACGGAGTCAACCATGCCCTCCCCGGCCCGCAGCACGCGCCATAACTCATCCATGACCACGAAAAACAGCCGACGGCTGGCGAGGTTGTTATCGGCGAGGGTGTTCGAGGTCGTGATATTCCCGAACCCGTACGACCAGCACGCCAAGAGCACTGCGGCTTGTAGGGCTTCATCCGCACCCGACACCGCGGAGACATCGAAGACGACGGACCGGTCCATCCGCATAGGAGTTGTGGTGGGGGCTGCGAATATTTGCCCAAAACGGCCCCCGAGTAGTGCCATGAGTGATGCCTCGAGAGCTTCCGTGACTTGCAAGTAGCGGTCGATGGAACCGCGATCAAGTGCCGCCAAACGTACGTCGTCGGGTGCCGCCCGAACAATAGCGAGGATGTCGCTAATGATGGGGACGGTGGTGGGGTTGTGGGTATCCCACACGCGCAGCGCCCGGTCAAGGATGGTCCTTTCCCGGTCGGTGATGCGGCCGCCGCGCACCAGCTCAACAAGAGACGAAAGCATCGTAAGCTGGCGAGCATGAGCACTATTCAATAGATCGAGGCGGGCTTGGCCAGAGAGTGCTTGTGCTGCCTGGTGGGTGTTTCCGGTGTCTAGCGGATTCAGGCTCACCCCGCCGCGGCCGATAGTAATGCATTGGCCTCCCATAGCCTCCACCAAATCCACGTAATCCGGTTTCAAATCACCAAGAACCATTGTCGAGACACCGAACCCGGCCAGACCCAAACTAATGTGCCGCACTGCCGAAGACTTGCCTAGGCCGGGCAGGCCGAGGACGAACATGCTCGGGTTGGAGATCATGCCCGCCCGAAACCAACTAATCGGGTCGAAACAAACGGGGGAGAGGCTGCCGCCTTTCTCGCACTGCCCGAACGGCACCCCAATAAGCGGGGCTGGCGCGCCACTAGCAAACGGCCACAGGCCACATACCTGCACCGAGGTGCCGCGCCATTGGGGGAGTGCCGGAACATAGGATTGGCGGCCGCCCCCGCGTCCGGTAAACCCACGCGAACCAGGCCCCCGCCCGTTCATAGTGCTCGTGGTATTGCTTTGGCTGGTCATAGTGCCTCCCGAACACTCTCACTAATCACCGAATACCGGCCCGGAATCACCCCGAGCGGTAGAGAGATGGCGAAGGCGGAGTCTTGCCCGCCATAGCATTTCCGGATCCGAATCCGCGCCGACGATGCTAGTGAGCCGACCGCGTCGGCCATGTCTTTCACGTCTCCGGCATCGCGCATGGTGGTTGCGGTAATCACCATCCCGAAATTCTCCAGCCCCGCACCGGCCGCTTCCTCGGCAGCGGAGGCTACCGCGTGAGCAAGTGCGACCTCATCGCGTGCCCGCACATTCGCGGATGACGAGACCCGCACGGAAGCGGCGTTTTTATCTTTCTCCACGATCTCCCCGGCCCGCCCAGCCTCGATAGGTCGATAAAGCAAGGCGACCCGTTTGCGGGCAATACGAGGAGACGGCGCCAGCAGCGAGGCAAGGATGTTTGATTGGACGATGCCGCGTGGTGCGGCGCTCATAACCCACGACACCGACACCGCGTTGTCGTGGATGAGGTTGTCCCAGTTAGCTTGCGTGGCACTCGGGCCAACCTCATTCCACTCCAAGGTAACTGCCTCGCTGCTGGCTAGTGCGTCGTCGAAAATCTCTTGCGCATCCGGGTCATACGCCAAACGCACCACCCGCCCCACACCCGCGGCATCTAAAGGACGCACAAAGCCCGCACCCGTCCCAGTCAATGCCTGAGACAATGACGGTAGACGAGTCGCCAGTTCCTGACCGGCCGCCGCCAAATCGAGTGTTTTCCCGCTACCTTTACCCAAATGGTTTTCGAAGGTGAGGGTCACGTAGGCGCGCAGCGACGCGGACCCGTAGGGGTATAACTGGCTCACTTCGCTGAGCATCTGTTCGGCCAAGTTGGGGATGTTTTCTTGCTTGTTTGCGGTGATTTCACGCTGAAGGCGCGAGCCGGTATCGGGTGCGGATTCCACGACGACGCTCGCACCGATAAGGCCTGGTTCTTCGCCCAGGCGCGCTAAAAACTGCCCCCAGCGCGCCACCCACGTGTCGATCTGGTCTTGAGTGACCAGGGATGCTCCTTCACTTTCGCAGGCGAAGACGACAGCGAAGGTGCCCGTTTTTCCGGTGGTGATGACGGCGAAGTCACGCCCGAAACCATCCACAAAATCAGCCACCCTCGTAGGTGCGAGAATACCCGGGAGCATGAAAGGTCCACCTGTTACCCCGAGTGGGCCGGAGCGGTAGAGATTCTCACCGCGGCTGCGCGAGCGCCAAAATCGCATTCTTTCTCCAATCTTCCCCGCGAGTGACACCCCATGCATGTCTTTGCGGGCAAACAACAAACCAAGCGAGCCGCAGATGCTCCCGAGTACCAACGCGGGGATGATTCCGGCAATAATCTGCACAAGAACCATCAAGATCAGGAGGGCGAAGACGCCGACCGTCAGCGCCCCGGAAAGCCGCCCGATACCCGGGGCTTGGGGCCGCCGCCAGTGGCCATAGGTTCTGGGTGTGCTCATGCGTTTTCCTCGCTCTCACTATCTGCGCCGCTTGCTAGATTCGACGTGAAGGCGCCGGTCTGGCGGGCTTTATCGAAAGCGCCGCGCCCGGGCTGCTTTGTGGGTAGGGCGAAAGGTGAGGCCGGCTTGGATGGGGGTGTGGGGGCCGCGCCACTAGCCTGACTACCCGCCGACACCGAAGGCATGGGTGTCTGTGCCTGCTTCTTCGCCGCCCGCGCACGCCGCGGTGTTTTCTTCGCACTGCCTGTATTAGCGGGTGCGCTGGTAGCGCCACTAGCCGCGCCACTCCTACTCGCCGGGCCGCTCCTGCTTGTCCCGGTGGTTCCGGTGGTTGCTGCGCCGGTCGCACCCACACCACCACTACCACTCGCCGTGCTACTGGCACTTGTTTTTGTGGCGCGGGCAGCCCGGACTTTCGAGACCCCGCCCCGCGCTGCGGCTACCCCGCCGCGCGCAACCTTAATAGCACCCGACGCAACGAGTGCCCCGGCCGCGCCTCCCAGGCCGGCCGCTATCCCACTCATCCCAGCGCCGCTTGACATGGAGGCGGTTGCGGGGACTACGAAACGCATGAGCGCGGGCATAGCAAACCCCGCCAACACCAACACCCCGACGCCCACGAGAATAGTGGTGACGGAGTTCGTCAGCGAAGAGTCGTCTCCGATGGCGGTTTTCATCTGCTCCAGGACACACTTCTGGTACTCCTCGAGTTTCGCTTCGTCGAAGGTCCCGCAGGCTTGCTCCACGCGCGCGGTCATCGTCGGCGGACTACCAGAGGAAATCAGCCTCATACCGATAGAGAGGATGATGGCGAAAGCTGGCTTATACAGCAAAAAAGCGATAATCCAGGTTTTTGTTTTCTCAAACCACTGCCGCCCCACGGCCGTGTTGGTGGCCGCTGCCGAAAGAGGCAAAATACCGATCAAGAGCACGAGGAAAGAATCCCGACACAACAGCAAAATCAATGCGAGGAGGGTGCCGAGCAGCATCGCCGCGAGCAAGAAGATCGTCAGGATCGCTAAATTTGTGCCCTCATCAATCATCACATTGATAGCGGCCTGAACGCTCTCCATCGACCCCGAAGAGCTGAGTAGCCAGCTTGAGAAAAGGGAGGATGCCTCCATCAAGAGTTGGATCACTGTCACGCCCGCACCCGAAACAATAACGAGTTGGATGACTGATTGGAGCATGTCGCGTAGGGGTTCGCCGCGTCGATGCCAAGCCATCGACCCCGCACCCACAAGCACCCCCAAGAGCATAAACAAGCCGGTTGCATAGGAAAGCGAGTCGTGGATCCAGGTGATCGCCTCCGTATCCTGCAAGTTCAGGCGCGGATTGGAGGATACGAAGCCTACGAGGAACTCCAGGAGCCACATGGAGGCGCTAGCCATTGCTTCAGCCAGTAGCTCAATGACGGAGCCGACGAGCGTTGAAAACCCTTTGCCGACCCAGGCGAGCGGGTTCAAAATATTCCAACCACACACATCCGTCACGCAGACCGTCGGTGTCGGGCCGCCGGGCACCCACGCAGGTAGAGGCGCGAGGTAATCAGCAAACACTACCGCGTCCATAACGTCCACCCCGTAGACAAGGGCCGATCAACCACCGTGAGTACCGTGGACATGTCCGCCACCGGCCGCGTCCGCCACATCTGTGTTTTCTTGTCGTAGGTGAGGTCGAGGCTGCGCCCAAACACCACGCCAGGCTGTGCGTCCAGCATGAACGCCACCCCAATACTCGCCCGCTCGAGGTCGTAGTCGAAGACCTGGAAACCCACCAGACGCGGGGCAGGGAGCACCCGCCCGGCCAGCTCACCGGCCGCCTCAAGCAACACCTTTTTGTCCGGGCCGTCCGCCAATAACTCGTCGAGGACAGCTTGTGCGTTTGGGCCGCCAACAGACGACAACGACACGTAATTAAGCGCCGCTAAAACTGCGGCTTTTGGGGTATTCGTATAGCCACGAGCCGCAGGGGTCTGCTCGCACGGCCCCGCGCCCGGGAGCGTGGCTAGGCGCACCCCAAGCGGGCCGTCCTGCCACACGGGCGTGAAATTCCGGTCTGGTAGCGACATGTCACTAAAATCCAGACCACACCCAGGCGTCGCCGACGCTGACGCCTGCGGCGAAGGCGGAGCAGTAGATATGGAGGGGACCGGCGTAGGGTCTGTGTGAGTATTCGCGGGTGCGATGAGCGCCCACACCACCGCCACAATGCCCGCAACCACGAGCAGACCGCCGATAGTTAGCCCTACACCCAGCCCCTTACTGCCTGGCTTATTGTCTTTACCCATGCCTGTCCCCTCCAATCCTTGTATCGTCTTTTTGCTGCGGGCTGCTTATAGGGTGATGAAAGCGCCGATAAGCGAGGTAGCCGAACCAATTAATACGAGCGCCGCCAAGACCCAAAGCAAGCCTTTGGCTTCCTCAAGACCTTCCCCATGCCTTGCGTTGATGGCGAGCTTGCCCGCAACAATGAAAATCCCGAGCAAACACAACACGCCTGCACCCCAGGCCACGTATCCCAAAATCTGGGTAATCTTCTCCGTTCCCGGAGGCTGAGTCGGCGTCACCTCAATAAACGGCAAAAGCGCCGCATGAAGGTAGGCTTCCAGGGTTGATAGTTGGGTAAACATGTTTTCTCCTTTAGATATCTAGGGACACCCCACCGACAGCGGGAATGTCATCAATAAAAACTTCTGGTTCTTCGCCCGCGCTTGCCAGGGAGCGCAGGTCTTGGACGGCCTTGTGTGCGGCGAGCTGAGGGTCGTCTCGCCCGAGCCTTAGTGCCTGGCTGTAAGGGAGGCGCCACACGGCCGGAAACACACTCTCGGTGAGCGCACGCGCACGCGCCAGCTCACGCGGCAAGCGCCCGGGCTGATCGGCAACAAGCACAAGCCCGACGCACTCGACGCCGGCCACGCGCCCACCGAACAACGCGCCCGCGCACTCACGCGCCGCCGCCATACCGGTAGCGGTGGGGCGGGCAACCACCACACACCGCGCCGGCTGCGGAGCAGACACAGGCCAGACGCGCCCAAAATCAACCAACCCACACAACGCGGCGATAGTCGTCGTGCCCACGCCACCACTCGCGCCCACCGCAAACACCGCCGTGCTCGGATCCGTCCATACACACGGCAGGACGCTCCCTTCACCGGGAAGGTCAGGAAGCTGACCCCAGGGCAGGGCAAGACCAGCCCGCGCGGGTTGAGTTTTGTGTTTACGCACCAGTGCCCACCTCCTGGGAAAACTCATTGGTCGTGTGCGTGCAAAGCCCCCTAGTTAGTAGCACCGCAAAACAGAGCAGTGCATCAAGAAAAGGAGGATGCTCATGAGTCAGGAAAAAATGGGATGGCCACGCGAGGTCGAAACCACCATCGAAACGGTCTACGCCGTCACTGGCGATCGGCTCCCGCCCTTCGTTCAGGAAGCCACCTGGTATACGAGCCTGGACGAGGCCCGAGCCGCAGCACGCAAAACCGCCGGGGTTGTGTGGACGAGCAGCCTGGTCACCACCGTTTCTATCAGCGAATGGGAGATTCACGAGACCACCCCCGATGCGGGAGAATCTGAGGAAAGTTGAGAAGGACACCCTTCCACAATGATCTTCAACCGGAATTCTTCCTTCTCGGTGAACGAGCGGCGCCCACGCGCGAAACCTAGTAAAAAAGAACCTTTCGCGCCTTCTCGACGTGACCCGTTAATAAGCCCCATCCACGCACCGATAGCATTTTTGCTAATCCCTAAACGCGCCAGTTCACGGTCTTCCCGAGCATGAGTCGTCCGGGTGTGAAAACCCCACTGTGCGGAAAGCTCAAGCATCCGCCGCATTCCATGCCAGGCGACACCCTGGTCAACACCGCGTGCCACCAGCTCGCCGACCAAGAACTGCGCGCCCGCACTCCACCCCGCAGCATCCTCAAGCAAAACCCGAGAATCCCCATGCTCGTAATCTGCCCTCCGCGCCCCAAGCCCACCAGCCTGTTCCTCGAAACCAGTGCCCCCATAGTCCACCGGCTCGGCCGGCATATCGGCTTCCAAGAATTGCCGTACCGCCCGGCTGATCGCATACGCCCACCGAAAACGCGCACCCACCACCGCACGCGTACGCGTACGCATAACCTCCCACACCCGCGAGATGAGATCCCCTACCACTTCATCAAAACCAAGCCACGGGTACTGCCTAACAAGAACCGCCAGACGAGAGCGCGCCCGCACCCCAATCGCCACCGAAAGGCGCTCCACAACAGCCTCATCACCCCAACCACACCCATCCAAATACTTCAAAACCATGGCCAAGCCTTCGTTTGTGAGAGGATCAGCCACCTTAATATGCGGCGGCGTGATAGTCACCTGGTCAGTGCCAGCAGTGCCAGCAGTGCCAGCAGTGCCAGCAGTGCCAGCAGTGCCAGCAGTGCCAGCAGTGCCAGCAGTG
>NZ_JBOZGG010000020.1:0-31981 GCF_051267215.1 Actinotignum vesiculae | reverse complement strand
TCTTGTTTCACGGTAGTCATTCTGGTTTATCTCCTAGGTGGTTTTCACCCTCACACACAAACCATTAGACACTCTCTCAATCCATGGTTCCTCCTGCTGTGTAGCGCGGGTCAGTTCCTCAGAAGGCATGTCACCATACCGATCCCAGACTGCCTTCAGAATATCGCTGGTGTAAAGATCGAACTCCTTGGGTTCCTCTTCCCAAGCGGCATGGACTTCTTCGAGAAGCTTTTGATCCACAGTTGCGCTGCAAGCAGACGCAGTAAGTAGATCACCTACAACGGGACCGTTCTCCATTGCGTAGAAGGCATCATCGAAGAGGGCTTCGCCTGTTTGGTATCCGTACCAACCAAAAGCATAGAAGCACAGTTTTTGCAGTTTGGGTGCGGATAAGCTGCCGGATGCTGAGTGAGAAACGAAAAACTGGGCTACGTCAAAAACGCTCATGGGAAGACCTCCTGTCCCATCATTCTGGCATAAGACAGGTGGCTTGTATGCAGTCAGAAGCATCGAAATTATCCTTTCGTTAGTTGGCCGGCGCGCTGGTACGAGACTCCGAGAATTGCGCCGATATCGCGCAGAGTTAGGCCGTTTTCTTTAAGTTCGAGTGCAATGCTGCGTGTTTGTGCCGCAGCCTGCCGGGTGAGTTCTTCCGCCTCGTGGCGGAGGCGGTATGTTTCTGCAATTCGGATATCGAAACCTTCGGGGAGGATGATATCGATGGACGTATCGAAACTATCGGCCGCGAGTCCAGTTTGAGATGCGATAGCGCTCCGGATTACCTCTTCAGCCTGATCGAGCTTCGGGCATTCTGAAACATGATCGACCGCATGGCATTCCAGGTGCCACTGTTTACCGGCACGTTCGGCGCTTGCTTTGAATACGGGGCGATTCATGTTTTCTTCTTTCTTGTAGGTGGTAGGAAAAATTCTAGCCCGGCTTGAAATGGTAGTCAAGCCGGGCTAGAAAAGATGCTGCGTTTTACGAGTGGACTTTAGAAGGGGGTGCAGTCTTCGCTCCATCGGAGCGTTGCCGCTGCAGTGTCGTACTGTAACCAGCCGATATCAAAGGCGCGGTGATGGTTCCGGCACAGTAGCAATCCATTGTCGCTGGAGTCGGGTGAATCCAGGTGCTTGGGAACAATATGTGCGGCTTCGAGAATCTCCGGCCGGTCCATTCCGCATACCTCACAGGTCTTTCTCGTTTCCAGCAGCTTTTTCCGGAACCGTTGTTGTGCGGGGCGTTCCCGCACCCAGCGTAGGATCTTTTCGCTGATCTCAGTGACATCAAACTCTGATTCGACGATGTCATCACCATGCTCATTGAGCCATTCTTCTACTGGATCGCTAACGGAATAATGAGGATGTTCAAGCCCTGGACTTTCTGTAGACAGGCGAGCTACTGGGCTATTGCCGAGCCACTTCCCGAGATAGTTCCACAGATACGGGTTATGCCACTGTGCGCGCCGCTTGCGGTACCCGATTACCGAGTGCATGTAATCGAATTGTTCGACGACGCCAGTACTCAGGAGAGGTGAACGGAGTAAGAAATCAAAGCTCCCAAAATCTTCGCTCTCTAAGAAAAGCGCTTCAGACTTATAGGGAACCTCGTCGTATTGGAATTCAAAGTATTCCTCGTTCTGGCGTTCTTCCAGTTCCTTCGCGAATTCGGTTTCGATGTCCCCATCAATGCGAAGGGAAACTCTCCAACTTTGGAGCTGCCCCTCGGAATCGAATACTGTGAATAGCTGTTCCTCCATCCCTGCGGATGCCACGAAACCCATGTATGCGCCACCGCGTTCAGGAAGCGCGCTCACCGCGAGATTCTGAATAGGACCGTTATAGCCACCTGTTAATTCCAGATATGCGCAGAGAATCCCCATTGCTTTGGGGAAATCTGGATACGTCATAAATGTTTCAAAAGCTTGTTGTGAGGTAGCGCCGCCATTGTCGCGAGGCTTCGCACCGTTGAATCGTTCGCGGTGAGTCTGTGTATCTTCGGCAATGAGTTCGGCATATTCGGAAGCCAGCAAGGGATCCTCCTCGATCTTCTGGGCGGGTGCGCCGTTTCCTCTGGATACTTCAATATTAGCGACCTCGTGCGTGCGAAGTTCTGGGATCTTCTCCGAGGATAGAAAAGGTGGGCGCGCGACATCTCGCACGCCCACCCGATTGCGTTCTCGACTAAGAGCCGCGCTCGCGTACAGCCAACGTTGCACGCCGGTGGCACTGGCCGCACCGGCCGCCCGGGTCTCGCCGGCCGCCCGGGTCGCCCCGGCCACGCCGAAGTCCGCGCCACCGGCCCGCGCCACTGGCCCGCGCCACTGGCCGCGCCGCGCGCCAGCGCTAATCCCCGAGCCACTCAAGCATGCGGTAGAGCAACTGCGTGGCGCCCGGCATGAAGCCGGCCCCGTGATGGTAGGTCGCGTCCATCGTGGAAACCACCAGCTCGGCCGGGAAAGTCACATTATCGTGGTAGAGCAGCATATTTGGGTGATCGGGAAGCGCCAAATAATGGCCGCCCCAGGGATCCACGCCCGGCCCGGTCTGCTCCACCTGCGTGAGTACCACCAACGCCGTCGCCCCCGCCGGAGGCGCGAGCACCCCGTGATAATGCCAGTGGACGGCCTCATCGGAAAGATACTCCCAGAGCGGGTGATCAGTGTTCACCGAGCGCCGCCCCAGATCCTCGCCGGTACGCCAGGACCAGAAATTCGTGCCGCGCGGAGTCTCAGACGTGCCCGGCAGCCAACTACCCACCTGGTTAATACCATCGATAAATACTTTTTTACCGGCCTGCCCCAGGAAATCCAGCACCTGGCCGTGCTTCGCGGCCACCACACCCGGGTGATTACGCGCCGCCAGATAGACGGCGTCGAACTCCGAAAAATCTCCCGAATAATCCGGCCAGTACACGGGGGTGACCGGGCGTGCCCGCACCGCCGGATCCTTGACGGTCGCGAGGTGGAAAAACGAACCGGTATGCACAAATGCTATTTTCTTCATCGCTACTTCTCCAGGTACTCGGTGATGGCGCGGCGTAGCCCGGCGGCGGAGGTCCCCGGGAAAGCGAAACCGCTGAGGTCGTTACCGTTGTGGACGATCACTTCGCCTGCGCCCAGCCGGTAGCTGACGTCCACCGGCAGCTTACCCGGGCCGATCCCGGTGATCACTCGCGCGCCTTCGGGCAGCTCAGCCAGGAAAGAACGCGCGTAAAAACCGGCCACCCCGATCTCACGTAATTCCTCGAAGGAATGCTGGCCGGGCACGCCGGTGCGCAGCAGCATATCGCGCCGCTCCACGCCCTTCCAGATCGGATGCGGCTCCACCGCGCTCAGCCACACATCATCGAGCCCGTGAAATTCCATTTTTCGGTGGCTCGGCAGCCCATCCACCCAGCGCCGCATCGGCAGGCCATTGGCCAGCAGTTTTCCGCCCGCGCGCACCCACGCGCTCAGGCGCTCGCGCTGAGTTTCCAAGAAAAGCTGATCGGCGCCCATCGACACCACAATTCCGCGGTAATCGGCCAGCTGGGTGCCGGGCAGCTCGTAGGTGTCAATAAGATCGGGTGGCGTGCTCGCATCGCGCACCGTATTCATAATCGTGAGGATATTACCCATCGTGGTCCTTTCTTTGCGAGGGTGGTGTGGAAGCGGAAGAGGCGGCGTCGTCGTTCGCACTAAAATCCGGTACGACGACGCATTGCGAGCCACGGTCAACCGGAACATCACGGACCCGAATCGGAGTGCGATAAAGGGTGCTCAGTCGCGCTTCGGTGAGTTGGCGCGCGGTTTCCCCGATGGAGAGGTCGTCGGCATCCATGACGAGGGTGGTGCGCGAGGTGAGGAAGGCATGCGCCGGGTCGTGCGTGGTCATAATTATGGCGAGGCCCTCGGCCGCGAGCGTGCGAATAATCGTGAGGACGCGGCGCTGATTGCGCAGGTCCAGGGCGGATGTTGGCTCGTCCAAAATGAGGGTGCTCGGGGTGGCGACCAGGGCGCGGGCAATGAGCGTGAGCTGGCGTTGCCCGCCGGAAAGCTCCGCGTAGGTGGCCCCGCCCAGGTGTGCGATGCCCACCCGTTCGAGCGCCTCCCAGGCCGCTTCACTATCGGCGGCCGAGGGGCTGGCGAAAACTCGCATGGTGCGGGCCCGGCCCATGAGCACCATGTCATGCACGGTGAACTGGTGGTTTGCCGCGTGGGATTGCGGCACGTAGCCGATGGGGCCGTCGGAATGGACGGTGCCTTCCACCGGGGTGCGCACCCCGGCCAAGCAGGTCAGCAGGGTAGTTTTCCCGCGCGCATTCGGCCCGAGCACCGTGAGTACTTCGCCGGGGCGGGCCTCCAGCTCCACCCCGCGGAACAGCCACGGGCCGCCGCGATAGTGATGCCCAAGATTATCTGCTTTAAGCAAGAGCCCGCCCCTTCCGCGCGCGCCGAATAAGCAGCCCAATAAATACCGGGGCTCCGATGGTGGCGGTCAAAATTCCCACCGGAATTTCCACCGAGGTCGCATTGCGCGCAATCGTGTCAATAATAAGGAGATACATCCCGCCCATGAGGAAGGATTCCGGGATAACCACGCGATTATCGTGCCCCACCAGCAGGCGCACGAGGTGCGGAATCACCAGGCCCACCCAGCCAATAATGCCAGCGGCGGCCACCGAAGCCGCGGTAAGAAGGGCGACGGCGAAAATACACACCCAGCGCATCGCACTCGGATTAATACCGAGCGCCCGGGCATCCTCATCGCCCAGCGAGAGCACATTAATACACCAGCGCAGCGCCACCACCACAATCAGCCCAATAATAACGGGAATAATAATAGTGGTGACTTTTGCCCACGACGCCGCAGCTAGCGATCCCATAAGCCAGAAAGTAATCGAGGGGAGTTTACTGTACGGGTCGGCCACGTAGGTCATGAGGGAAACCATGGCATTAAAGAACGCGGAAACGACCACGCCGGCCAGCACGATGGTGAGGGTGGCCGAATGGGAGCGAATCCGCCCGATAAGCATGACGCAGACCACCGCGGAGAGCCCGAATACAAAGGTGGATCCCATGAGAATAAAACTCGAAGTGCCCACGAGGATCGCCAGCACCCCACCGAAGGCGGCCGCGGAAGAAACCCCCACAATATCGGGGGAGACCAGCGGGTTTCGGAACAGGGACTGGAGTACCGCGCCGGAAACCGCCAGGCACCCGCCGAGCACCACGGCAAGAACGACCCGCGGGGCCCGAATTTGGTTAATGGCCACCAGTGCGGAGCGATCTACATCATCCGGACTCGAGAAGAGGATGCGCACCACGTCCGGAGCGCTAATGGAGAGCTGGCCCATGCCCATCGCCACCACCATCGCGCCAAGCAGCGCGATGGTGGTGATGAGCAGCACCGCGAAAGCCGCGGTGCGGCGCCGGGCGATGGTACTTGCCGCTGTGGTTGGCGCGCTGGCCGCGGGTGCGGGGGCGGTAGCCCCCGCCGTCGTCGTACTCATCGTTCCCGGCACTGCACCGGACGTACCGGATGCGGCGGACGCACCGGCCGCGGCCGCTGAATCTGCGGATTTAGCGAACAACGTCATAATTAGCGCTGCCGGCATTAATATCGGTGCGCAGAACCAGATCGATATCTTCGTCGGTGAGGTCGTAGTTGTAGACCCACTTCGTCTTCTCGCGCATGAGCGCGGGCATATCGACCTTAAATTCGCCCGGGTAGGCGAGGGCTGCCACGTAATTCCAGTACAGCGGGGATTCCGCGCACGGAACCTGCCAGCGGTACACGCCCAGCGGGGCGCGGTAGACGCGCTTATTCTTAATAGCACTTACTTCGGCGAGGCGCGGATCGTTATAAAGATCGTCGGGCACGGCCTTATCGAAAGCGGAAAGGAAAATAATTTCCGGATCCCAGGCCAGGATTTGCTCCGGGGAAACGATGCCATCCTGCACCACGTCCGAGGTGGCCATATTCTGAATTCCGGCCACATCGAAAACGTGCTGCCCGTAGCTCTTTTCGGTATTCGCGGACATTTTCTCCACCGAGTAGCTCAGCTGCAGCCCGCGTGGCTTGGGCTTGCCCAGCGCTGCGACCTGCTTGGATATCGATTCCTGTTCGCTGTGCATATAGTCGATAAGCTGCGCGGCGCGATCTTCCTTGCCGAGGATCTCACCGAAAAGCTTGATCCAGGTTTCCAGATTTTCCTGGGTGCCGTACTTGAGCCCGAGCACCGGAATGCCGGCCGACTCAATCGGAGTAATAAGATCCTCGCTGCGGTCACCCCACTGAATAAATACGTCCGGATCCTGCGCCAGAATGGTTTCCATATTCGGGGTGAACTGCCGATCCGCGATCACCGGGGTGGTCACCGACGCCGGGAAAATCTTCGAAATAATGCCCTGCTTATTGGCGACCAGCAGTGACTCATTAATACCAACAATGCGGTCCCAGGAGCCGTCCACCGCGGCAATAATGGTGGGCGCGGGGATCACCGCGGAGGCAATTTTTTGCACCGGGCGCGTGACTTCCACCTGGTGGCCGCGTTGATCGGTCACGGTGATGGGGCCGCTTGCGGCATCGCCCGTGGCGGGGGAGGCCGACGACGCAGCTGCGCTGGCGCTACTCGAGCTGGTAGGTGATTCGGTAGAGGTGGAAGATGCGGAACAGCTCGCCAGTAACCCGGCGCAGAGCGCGCTCAGGGCAACGGTCATGACACGGCGTTTCACCAATGCTCCTTCGTTAGCGGCCGGGGCGTGAAACCGGCTCCCGACCTAGTGGTTAGGTGGCCCTAACTTTATGGACTGGAGTGCGGGGTGTCAACCGTTATGTGGCGTGAAAATCCTTGTAAATGCTTGAAAATCCGGGGGTGGGTATGAGTATGCGTAGCGTTACTGGCCCAGCGCGCTGAGCGGGAAAGTGATAACGCCGTCGTCCGCAGGTCCTGTTATTCCCGTGCCGGTAATGACGGCAAGGAAAGCAGGTTCGCCGCGTTCGGGTGTAATTTGGGCGACCGCTTTTTTGAGACTGTGCGCGCCCTGGGTGACCTGCCCGCCCCCGAGCTTGACTTCGATGCCCGCCCACACGCCTCCCGGGAATTCCAGTACCGCATCGATTTCATGGCCGTAGGAATCGCGATAATGCCGCACGTGCCCACCCAGGGTCTCGGCGAAAACGCTGAGATCGTGCACAACCGCGGACTCAAAAATAAATCCGAGAGTTTCTAGATCTCGCCGCAGTGCGGAACTATCCGCGGCAAGTGCCGCGCAGGCCAGCGCCGGATCGGCCAGGTGATACTTGGGCGACAGGCGCACTTGGGCTTTAGAACGGAGCCGAACCGACCAGGCTGGAACCGCCTCAACAACGAAAAGCCGCTGGAGAGTATCGAGAAGCGTGGATACCGTTTGCCGGCTCGACGCGGGGAAAACTGCATCCAGATCCTTTTTGAGAGTGGCGATGGAGACCTCGGTTGCCACCGAGCGGGCCAGAGCCCGAAGCAGATGCAAGATGAGTTGCGGATCCTGGCGCAAGGTAATAATCCGAGAAATATCGGCACGCGCAATCTCCTGGAGGTAGCTGGTGAGTGCGAAGGCGGCTGCCTCGCCTTCCAGCTCAAGCATCCCGGGGAAGCCCGGGCGCAGCAGGGCCTCAATCACGGAATCGAGAGAAGGCGTGCTGAGGTTCGGGGAAACGGGCTCCCCAGCGAGGAGCTTGTCGAGGGATACCGTGCCCGAGCTGCGCCCTTTTTCCTGCCAGGTCATCGTGCGTTGGCGGATGCGGGTGAAACGCCCGGCGCCGGTATGGCGCGTAATGTCATCTGCTGGAACCGAGGAGCCGGTGAGAATGAAATCTCCGAAGCCGGGGGAGAAATCCACCGCCCGGCGCACCATATTCCACAGCTCGGGGTTGAGCTGCCATTCGTCGAGGAGTCGAGGGCGTTCGCCTTCCAGAAGCGCATCCGGAGCTATCTGCGCGAGCTGCTGGGCCTGCGGGGTGTCCAAGAAAATGGCGGATTCGCAGTGGTGCAGTGCCGTCATCGTCTTTCCGCAGCCACGCGGACCTTCGATGACTAGCGCGCCTGACGAGGCGAGAGCCCGCGTGACCAGGCGGTCCAGAGCCCGGGGAAGGTAGGGAATTCCTGCAACTGCTTCCGTGTCCATAACACTAGTCTAGAGGGTGGGTTGCAAAATGTAGAGTCCTTACGTTGCATTTTGTAGGCTCTCTACGTTGCAAAATGTAGACCGGGTACGTTGCAAAATGTAGCCCAGATAGGTTGCAAAATGTAGGATTGGGCCCGCCGAGCGTTCTGAAACGCACCGGCGGGCCCGTGATATGCACGCGAAGAGCGGCACTAATCCCCCGAATCGGCATTACTCAGCCGCAGCCCCCAGCTGCCAGCCGGCCGCGCGCCGTCGATCTTCCCAGAACTTCCGGTACAGCCCGCCGTTTGCCAACAGCTCGGCGTGCGTACCCACTTCGCGTACCGTACCGCCCGCGTCGAGCACCACGATCTGGTCCGCACCCTGCACCGTCTCCAGCTTGTGGGCAATCACCAGCACGGTTGCCTCCTGGCGCAGCTGCTGAATGCAGGCGCGGATGGCGGCGGTATTTTCCGGGTCGAGGGCCGAGGTGGCCTCATCGAAAAGCACAATAGGAGCGTGCTTGAGCAGGGCCCGCGCGATGGAAACCCGCTGGCGTTCCCCACCGGAAAGCATCCCGCCGCGTTCGCCCACCGGGCTCTCCCAGCCGCCGGGTAGCCGCGCGGCAATATCGCTCACGCCGGCCATATCCGCGGCCGCCCGCACTTCGGCATCAGTGGCGCCCTCGCGCCCCACCCGAATATTCGCTTCGAGGGTGTCGTCGTATAGATAAACATCCTGGAACACCATGGACAACTGCGCCATGAGCTGCGCCGTCGTTTGATCACGCACATCCACGCCACCGATCTTCACGCTGCCGCCGTCCACGTCCCAGAACCGGCACATGAGCCGGAACAGGGTGGATTTGCCGGCCCCGGAGGGCCCCACAATCGCGGTGAGGGTGCCCGGGCGGGCCGTGAAACTCACGCCGTCCAGCACCGGGGTATCCGCGCGGTACCCGAAACGAACGTCGCGGAGGGCAACTTCGCCGGGCGTAGGAAGGGCGACGTCGCTAGCGGGCTCGCTCGGGACAGGTGCATCGAGCACCTCGCGCATGGAATCGAGCGGAGTGCGGGCCACCTCGGTCGCCATCACGAAGGAAGTGAAATCCTCCAGATTCCGCATGAACCGCAACGCCACCCCGAGGAAGGCGAGGGTAGCGGCCGGGTTGAGCAGCCCGCCGGTGCACAGGTGCACCGCCAGCGCGATGAGGCTCACCACCAGCAGCTGCGCGCCCACCCCGGAGAGTAGATTCGCGCCGATGCCCAGCCACAGCGAACGGCGCTGGGCGGCGAGGTTCGCGTTCACGGCGGTATGAAGCGGCGCGAACGTGGCGGCCTGGCCGGTGGCCCGCAGAATCGGCTGGCACCGGGCGTATTCCACGATCCGGTCGGCCAGATCGCTTTCGGTGGCACTGGTGGCCAGCTCGGAGCGGCGTCGTAAAACCCGGGCCGCGCCGGCCAGTGCGCACAGCAGCGGGAACGCAACCGTGAGGGCGAGCCCCAGCTGCCACTGCCAGATCCACATCCCCACCAGCAGCACCAGCGCGGCGGTGGCATTGCGGATAATCGGGGTGGTGAAATGGGCGATGCCCTGGCCGATGGCCATAAGGCCGTCGGTGACCAGGCGCGAGAGGGTGCCGGCCCAGCCGGAGCGGAACCAGCCCAGCGGCAGGCGGGAAAGCTGGTCGCCCAGCAGGCTGAGGCTGTGGCGGATCACGTCCATGGCGGCGGTGTAGGCCATGACCGCCTGGACGTAGGCGGTGAGCAGGCCGGTCACCGCAAGTCCGGCAAGCACGCTAATCC
The DNA here is from genome assembly GCF_051267215.1 of Actinotignum vesiculae. Classification (NCBI taxonomy): domain Bacteria; kingdom Bacillati; phylum Actinomycetota; class Actinomycetes; order Actinomycetales; family Actinomycetaceae; genus Actinotignum; species Actinotignum vesiculae. The sequence continues at coordinate 22,048 of NZ_JBOZGG010000020.1, read as the reverse complement.
AGCCGCCCACGCCGAGCCCGAGAGTCGGGGTGCCGGTAGACCAGGTCAGCGCCAGGGGCACCACGGTGAGCAGCGCGAGCCCTTCGATCATCCCGGAAAGGATGACTAGGATAATCGAGCGGCGGTAGTAGCCGTGGCCTTTCTCGGTGAGGACCGAGCCGTAGGCGTGCACGAGGAGCGGATCGGAGAAACGCCCGGTGTGCGTGTGGCCGCCGTACGTGGTGGGTGCGCTCGCGGTGTGCGTGTGGCCGCCGTGCGTGTGCCCGCCGCCCGCGCGCCCGCCGTAAGTATTCGTGGTATCAGAGTTCTTAGGCATCTTCGCGTCCTTCCATGAGCCGCACCCAGAAGGGATGCGTGGCTACCTCGTCCGGGGTACCCAGGGCGGAAATCCGCCCCTGTTCCAAAATGCACACCTGATCCACCCCGAGCACCGATTCGGCGTGGTGCGCGATGACGAGCACGGTGCGCCCGGCCACCAAACGGTTGAGGGCGCTTTGGATTTCCGCCTCGCATTGGGGATCGGTGGCCACGGTCGCCTCATCCAAAATGAGCAGGTCGGCGTCGGCCAGCAGCGCCCGCGCGATGGCCAGGCGCTGGTTTTGACCCCCGGACATCGTGGTATCTTCCCCGAGCACCGTGTCCAGCCCCTTGGGGAGGGTGCAGATATCTTCCCAAATATTGGCGGCGCGGGCCGCCTGCTCGATGGCGGCGTCGTCGGCATTGGGGCGCGCGAGGCGAATATTATCGCGCACGGACATGCGCAGCATTTGCGCGTCTTGGAGCACGAAAGCAACCCGCGCGTAGAGGTCTTTTTCGGGGAGGGTGCGCAGGTCGCGCCCGTCGAGGAGCACCCGCCCGCTATCCGGATCGCGGAAGCGCGCGAGCATGGTCGCCAGCGTGGATTTGCCCGAACCGGAGGGCCCGAGCAGCGCGGTCACGGTGCCGCGGCGCAGCGTGAGGGATACGCCGTCGAGCGCCTGGATGGTGCGCCCGGCGCGCGGATAGGAGTAGCTCACGTTCTCGAACACAACGTGTTCGGGTACGACGCCGCCCGCGGCTTCTCCGGTGCGTGCGTCCCCGGGGGCTGCGGGTGTTTCGGACGGGGCCTCGAGCTGCGGCAACTGTTCCACGCTCGTTACCTCGATAATGCGCAGCGCCGAATTCCCGGCCAGCTGGTAGGACCACATGCTGGTGGAGAGGGTGTCGAAGGTGAGCGGCACGATGAGGCCGATGAGGGAGCAGGCGATGACCTCGGGGAGGGTGGCGCCGCCGGCCGCCAGGATGAGCGAGCCGAGCCCCATATTGATGAGCAGCACCACCGGCGCGGAAATGAAGGACATCGCCAGCGCGGAGCCTTTGAGCAGCGGCCCGCACCAGTCCCAGTAGAAATTCCCGAAATCATCGGCGGCGCGCGCGAAAGCGCGGTGCGCGTGGCCGACTTTCCCGAAGCTTTTGACTACCTGGATGCCTTCCACGAATTCCACCCCGCGTGCGGCGAGGTAGCCGAGCCGGTCGTCCATCTCCGCGGTTTTTTCGCCCATATCGCGCATCATGAACATTTGCGCCGCGAAATAGAAGGGCAGCGGGATGATGGTGAGGAGCCCCAGGCGCCAATTCACGGTAAACGCAAAAATAACGAGGGCGAGCGGGGTGGCTACCGCGGCCGTGGTTTCCACCGGGGCGTGCGCCACCAGGGTGTGCAGCGTGGTGGTATCGGCCTGGATCGCTTTGCGGATCTGCCCGGAGCGCGCCCGAGAGAACCACGAGAGCGGCGCGCGTGAAATCTGCGCGATAATGCGCTCTTGCAGCAGCCCGCGCAGTTTGAGATCCGCGAAATGCGTGATGGTGAGCGCCAGGAAATAGAGGAGCAGCTGGGTGCAAAAAGCCCCGGCAAGTAGTTTCACATTCCAGCTGAGCGCCGCGGTATCTATCGGCGTTCCCGCGCGCCAGGCCGGCAGCAGAATATCGCCAATGCGCACCAGCGCAATAAACGGCGCCACGGCCACGAGCGAGGAGCACACCGCCACGAAGCGGCCGAGCGCCAGGCGCGGGGCAATCGGCGCCATGAGTTCTTTGAGGGCGCGCTGTCCTTGCGCGCGTTTTTCTTTATACGTATCGACACGCGTGGCGACGCCGCCGTTCGGGGCGGTGCCGGCATCTGCGTGGGTGAGTTGAGCCGTCATCCCATTCCTCCGCGAACAGTAGGAGAGGTGCCCCGCGGGCGATCCGCGGAGCACCTCCATATTAGGCTTCCCTTACTTCGTGGTAAATAGGACTCAGAAATTACCGCGCCGCGGCGGGCGCCTCCTCATTTTTTGGTACGACGACGCCGCTACCGGCTTTCGCCTCGCGGGGCCGGGACGCGCCGGCGTGGCCATCGCGCCGTATTTTGATGATGGCGGCGAGGACGGTGGCCAGCACCGAAGCAGCGAACCATATCCCGAGCGCCCCGGCGTAGGTGGCGGTGTCAATGGGGCCACCGGCAATTGCGGCGCGCAGGGCGTTGACCGTGTGGGTGACGGGCAGCAGCGGGTGGACGGCCTGGAAGAAGCTCGGCGCGGTTTCCACCGGGTAGATGCCGCCGGCCGCGCCCAGCTGGATCACGATCATGAGAAGCGCGATGAAGCGACCCGGGGCGCCGAAAAGCGCAATGAGTGCCTGGTTGATCGCGATATACACAATCGAGGAGGTGACGCAGATGGCCAGGGTGGCGCCCGGGTTAATGAGATCCACATTCCCGAAGAGGTGGAGTATCCCGACCAGCAGGCCCGCCTGCACGATCCCCATGAGCGCCCCGCTAGCAACCGAACCGAGCCCGAGCCGCAGCCCGGATACGCGCGCCGCTGCGAGACGGCGCGAGAGAGGTGGCTTCATGAGGTAGAGGCCGATAGCGCCCACCCACATCGCCAGCGCGATGAAGTAGCAGGCGACTGCCGCACCGAAATCACCGACGGGATGGGCGCGGGTGGTGCTTAATTCCACCGGGGTGGCCCCCACCTGCTGCATCGTTTCTGATTCGCTCGGGGTGTAGACCGGGATTTTCTCCGCACCTTCGGAGAGTTTCACTTCCAGGGTGGCGGCGCCATCACGCAGGGTGTGCAGGCCGTCGCGCAGGGTCTCCTGGTTGGTCGCGAGGGCGGTGGCGCCGCTGCTTACCTGGGTGGCTCCGCTGTGGGCGGCGCGTGCTCCGGCGGCGAGGTCGGGGGTGCGGGCGGCCAGTTCGCCGCTTCCGGTAGCGAGGAGCGCGGTGCCTTCCGCCAGCTGGGTGGCGCCGGTTGCGGCGCGGCTGCTCCCGGCGGCGAGGGTATCGAGTTGGCTCGCAAATTCCGTGGTGGCGGCGAGGGCTTGCTGGCCTCCCGCCGCGGCGCGCTGCGCACCCGCGGCCAGCTGGGCGGCACCGTCCTTGAGCTGCGCCGCCCCGGCGCTCGCGGCCTGCGCCCCGCTGGCAAGCGCGCTCAACCCGCCGCTTCCGGCGCCCGCGCGAGGCTCGCCGCTCGCTCCGGTGGCGGTGCCCGCGCCAGGTCCGCTCCCCGTTCCGCTTTCCTCACCTACGAGCGCGGCGATTCCGCCCTGGAGCTGGGTGGATCCTTCAAGAAGCTGCGCGGTGCCGGCCTGCGCCTCAGCGAGCTTCGCCTTGACCACTTCCGGGGGCAGCACATCGTACATCGCGATAAGGGTGCTCAATCCATCATTGAGGCTGCCGAGCCCGCCGCTGAGCTTCTCCGCTCCGGTGCCCAGCTGCTGCGCGCCGGCAAGAGCGCGGTTGGCGCCCTCCGCCAGCGCGGCATTCCCCTCCGCTACTTTCTGGCTGCCCGCCGCCACATCCTGGCTGGCGGACGCCAAGGTATCCAGGCCTGCGGCGCTGCGCTCCGCACCATCCCGGAGCTGGCCGGCCGCCAGGCTCGCGGCACTGGCCCCACCGGCTATTTGGGAAACCCCCTCGCTGAGGGTGCTGGCCCCGCCCGCGGCGTCGCCTGCTCCGGCCGCAAGCTGAGCTGCGCCGTCGTTCATACGCCCCGCACCGGAAGCTAATGTTTCCGTTCCGCTGGCGAGGCTCCCGGCACCCTCGGCCAGTTTGCCGGCGCCCTGCGCGAGTCGGGTTGCGCCGCCGGCGGCGTCATGCAGCCCGGCGCCCAGCTCTCCGGCTCCGCCCGCCGCGGCGCTGAGCTGCTCGCTCAGCGTCCCGAAGGAAAGGTAGATGCCATCAAGATACTCGGCCGACACCTTCTCCGAAACCGCCGCGGTGGCGGTGGAGGCGATGACGCGTCCCACATTGCCGACAATATAGTTGAGGGCATCGTCGGTGACGAAGGAGAGCCGGGCGCGGGTGGCGGCCGCGGGGCCGCGAGCCACAGAGGTGGCATCGCTGGAGAACGACGCCGGAATACTGAGCACCGCGTAAATATCGCCGTTAGCCAGTTTCTGCTGGGCCTCCGCGGCGGAGTATTCCCGCCACTGGAAGTTCTGGCGCTCCTCGGTTTCCAGGAGCTTGGTGGTGATGCTCGCGCCCAGGTTCACCTCGGAGCCGCCCAGCTGCGTGCCGCGATCCTCATTCACAATCGCGGCCGGGATCTCATTGAGGTTGCCGAGCGGGTCATCGTAGGCGCCGGTGAGAATCAGCGCGTAGATCATCGGGATAATGGCGAGCCCGAACATAATAATCGCGGGGCGGATGCGCTCCCGCCAGCTGCGGGCGGCAGCCGGCTGCGCGGCTGGCGCGGCCTGCCCGGTTTCTGTGGCGACGCTCGGTGTCGTCGTATCCTGCTGCGGGGCGGTGTTTCGTGATTCGCTCATGAGTGTTCTCCATAGGCGGCGCGGGTAAAACTGCCCACTTCGGTGGCGAGGCGGGGAAGATCATTGGGGTCGGCGGGTTCCTCGGTCATCCAGTGGAGCACGCGCCAGAGCAGGCCGGCCGCCACCATGGAAGCGAAGTCCATTTCCGCTTTCGAGGGCGGGGGATAGTTGCCGTTCTCGCGGGCGGGCATGTTTGAGTTGGCGGTCGCAGGCGTGGGCGTGCCGTTACCCGACATTCGTTTTTCGTGTACCGGCGTGCCGAACATGACGCGCCCGCGGGCACGAATGGCCGGGGCGCTGAGAAGGCGATCGCGAATTGCCGCGATAATCGGGGCTGCGCTGCCCAGGGCCGCGGAGCTGGTGAGGGTCGCGACAATAAGATGGCGGTGCTCCAGCAGAGTGGTGAGCATGGGGAGCAGCACCTGCCGCTGCACGTCGAGCGAAGGTTCTTCCGAGGTTGGCACCGGGGTGGCATCGAAAATTGCGTGGAGCCGTGTAAGAACGACGGCGCTCACAAGCTGCCTAATCCCAGAAAAATGCTGGTAAAAGGTGGGGCGGGTGACCCCGGCTTCGCGGGTGATCCAGGAAATAGTGAGATCGTCAATCGCCGCACCGCTATCAATGAGCGCGCCGGCGGCGTGCACTAGCGCATCATAGGAGCGCCGGGCCCGCGGATCGTTTGCGGCGGGGCCGAGGTTATCGTGTTGGATTGCGGCAGGGTCGAGGCTATCGTGCTGGTTTGCGTTCGGCATTCCGCTCGTTCCACCGTTGGGATCGTCTGTGTGTACCTCTCTCATGCCGCCTAATTTACACATGTAAAATAGGCGGCGCAAGGGGAGGCGGGGCGGTATGTGTTTTCCGAGCTGTAGTGCAGATGTCGTACATGCGAAGTACATCTCGGAAAAACACACCCGACTCCCGCCCGCGCGGGGCAGGTAAAGTGACTCACTCTCAAGCGTCACGGATGCAAAACGTGCATTTCGGACCATCATCCTCGTCAAGTGCGCGTAAGAGACACGACATCACTCCAAAACGGTGCTCTTACGCGCACTATGTTTTCGGGGTTGGGCTGGACGGGCCCGGGCGGCCAGATGCCAGATCAGCTCCGGGTGGTGGCTGGCCACCAGGCCCGCGGTGCAGAGACAAAGTGGTACTGGAGAACAGTGGGCCTGACAGAGTGGTACTCCACGACAGAAAATCAGGCGTTGGCTGTAGCTCCAGTACCACTTTGTGAGCCGGCGTGATTGAGAGCGATCAGTGTCACCGCTGGCATCACAAAAAGCAACGCCCTGCCGCGGTAGCAAATAGAAAGCAACGTCCCAACCCGAATGGGCACAAAAAGCAACGTCCCAACCCGAATGGGCACAAAAAGCAACGTCCCGACAGGGAGTCTTTTCAGAATGCAACGCCTTGACGCGAGAGCTCACAGAAAGCAACGCCAGTGCACGATTTGGAAAAGTTAATGTAGCTGTGGTTGCTTTTTGTGAGTCGACGGTCGGCGGCTGTCGCTCGCAGGCCCGCCCACCGGCTTAAATTCACCGAACCCCCGGCCTGTCACTCGGCCGAGGGTCCGGGAGAAAAGCGCGCGGCGGCTCAAGCCCGGTTCAACGCCTGCTCAGCGCCGCGTGCCGGGTGGTCCGGTTCGCACCGCACCGCGCGCCGCCGCGGAAACTGCGCGAAGCCCGCACCGCGCCCGCGCGAAGCCCGCGCCGCGCACGGCGCACAACCAACCACCTACAAATACCAGGCGCGCTCCGGCTCACTCGATTCGAAGAGCAGCTCGCCGTGCCGGTAGGAAGCCAGCACCGGGGCGTGGAAAGCCAGAGCCTCCCGCCAGGACTGCGCCCCCAGCACGATGAAGTTCGCGGGATTACCCACCTTGATGCCGTAATCGGGCAGGTGGAGGGTGCGGGCCCCGTTGTGGGTGATGAAGCGATAGGAATTATCGATCTGCGAAGCGCCCATCATCTGGGTCACGTACAGCCCGATGAGGGTCACGTCGCGCAGCGAGCCCGTGCCCAGCGGATTCCACGGATCGACGATATCGTCCTGCCCGAAGGACACGTTGATCCCCGCTTCCGTCAGCTCCTTGACCCGGGTCACCCCGCGGCGCTTCGGATAGGTATCCGTGCGCCCTTGCAGGTGGGTATTGACCATCGGATTGGATACGAAATTGATTCCGCTCATCTTGAGCAGTCGCAGCAGCCGAATGAAATAGGCATTGTTATACGAATGCATCGCCGTGGTATGCGAGGCCGTGACCTTCTCCCCGATACCGGCCTCGTAGGCCCGAGTCGCCAGGGTTTCCAGGCCGCGCGAAGCGCCGTCGTCGATCTCATCACAATGCACGTCCATGAGGAGGTTGAATTCCTGCGCGAGTCCCACCGCGTAATTCAGCGAGCTCACCGAGTATTCGCGCGTGAATTCGTAATGCGGGATGGCACCGATGGCGTCCACGCCCAGCTCGGCGGCGGTGCGCAGCAGTTCGCGCCCGTGCGGGTAGGATTCGATGCCCTCCTGCGGGAAGGCCACCAGCTGCAAAGTGACGCGGTCGCGCAGTTCCTCGCGCAGTTCGAGCAGGGCGCGCAGCGCGGTGAGCTTCGGGTCGTTGATATCCACATGGGAGCGGATGTACTGGATGCCGAAACGTACCTGCTGGCGGATTGCCCGCATGGCGCGCTCCTTGACGTCCTCCACCGTGAGCTTCGCCTTGCGTTGCGACCAAATTTCGATGCCCTCGAAGAGAGTGCCCGATTCGTTGGGGTGCGGATCACCTTCGGTCATCGTGGTGTCCAGGTGCACGTGGGATTCCACGATGGGCGGCAGGGCCAGGCGCCCGCCAAAGTCACGGACGGTGGCGGCCGGCGCGTGGCTCGGCTGCGCCGTGGTACCAGAAACGGCGGCGCCAGAAACGGGGGCGGGTGAACCGGCGGCACGCGAACCGGCGCCGGCGGAAACCGCGCCGGAACCGGCAACCGGCCCGGCGGGCGTGATCGCGGTAATGATGCCGTCAGTCACGGTGATATCGGAGAGATGCTCAGCGTTTTCGATGCGCAGATTCCGGAAAATCTGGGTGCTCACGGGTGCTCCTTTCGGGTGCGTGCGATACGTTACGGTGCGGCGCGCGGGCGCTTACTTCATTTTTGCGACGACGCCGCGGCCAGCGAAGAACACGGCCAGCGTGGCCACGATAGCGTTGAGCGAGGCAATCCCCACCGGGATGGTCCAGCCCACCAGCGCTCCGGCCGCCACCGCGATCACCGCGGGCCAGGCCACCGCGCGGGTCGCCGAGGTATTCGAGGTGTCCGCGGCGGAGATCCGCCCGGTTTCCACGGCTTCCACGATGGCCTGGTAGGCGCGGCGGTTGGCGAAGTAGTCGGCTACCAGCACGGTGCCAATCGGGGGCAGGGTGGCGTTGAGGAAGCTCAGCCAGCCCACGAAGTTGTCGTAGAGCCACAGCGCGCACAGGGTGCCGAGGATGCCGGCGATGATGACCAGCGGCTTCTTGGGGCGCTTCGTCATATTCGCGAAGCCCAGGCCGGTGGTGTAGAGGGCGTTGTTATTCGTGGTCCAAATATTCGCGCCCAGCACGATGAGGGCGGGGATGGCCAGGCCCTGGGCGATCATGACGTAGAAAATATCGTCTTTGCCGGTGAAGGCCCCGCCCACCGCGCCGAAGGAGAACATGAGGGTATTGCCCAGCAGGAAGGCGATGACGGTGGTGATAACCGCGGATTTCGCGGAGCCGGCGAAGCGGGTGAAGTTCGGGGTGGCCGAGCCGCCCGAGATAAACGAGCCGACCACCAGGCCAACTCCCACCATAACCGGCATGCCGCTGGTGTTTGCGAAGATGCGGGTGAGCCCGCCGCCGTCCACCGTGGCGGTCACCATCGAGTAGGTGCCCAGGCCCGCGATAAGCGGCACGGAGATGAAGGACACGATCTCGATGGCCTTGATGCCGTAGTAGGCGGAGGCGGTCATGAGGCCGCCGGCGATGAGAACAATCGGCCAGGGGCTAATATTGAGGATTTCCGCGGTCGGGATGGCGAACATGGCCACGCCCACGCCGAACCAGCCCATCTGGGTGAAGGCGATGAGGAAGGAGGGGAGGAAGGAACCGAAGCGGCCGAAGGAGTGGCGGGCGAGTTCGTCCACGCCCATCCCGGTTTTCGCGCCCACGTAGGCCAGGGCCCCGGTGAAGGTGGCCAGGATGGCGCCGCCGATGGAGACCGCGGCGATGAAGCCGCCCAGGTCTAGGCCGATGCCGAGCTTCGCTCCGACCGACATGGACGCGGAGAAGAAAGTGAAGCCGAGCATAACAAAGCCGACGGCCCAAAAGGAACGTCGGCTTGAAGTGGGAACAACTCCGAATGAGAAATCCTCGTCCGGCCGGTTGTTAACTCCTGCGGAATCAGGAATACCGGAAAGGCCGGGATTATCGGGAATTCCAGAGCTGGTGGAAATTCCAGAACCGGTGGAAATACCGGATTCGGCGGGAATGGTGAGATTCCCATCGATGGGGTGATCAATCGGTTGAGTGGCGGTCGGGATTTTCGTTTCCGTCACGGACATGAGTGAGTGTGCCTCCGAATTTTCCTGAGCCTGCCTGATTTTGGCTCAAATTGCCAATAGCATATTCCTCTCCCGAGGCGGAGGGAAATTTTTTCGGCGTGAAACGGGTCTCAGTCGGATAGTGCCCATTAAGAGGTACGACGACGGCGGGGGTGGTACATCGCGGTGCGATGTACCACCCCCGTGAGCTGGCGCAGGGCGCGGTTAGCGGTCCGTGCGGAGGCGGCGCCAGGCCAGGATTCCGAGGCCCGCCACGAGCGCGGTGGCCGCGAGGGCTGCTCCGGAACGAGCGTCGCTACCGGTGCGCACAATCCGCGGCGGATTAGCCGGCGGGGTGCTTGGCGGCGTGCTGGCCGGTGGAGTTACCGGAGGTGTGCTCGGCGGCACCGTGGGCGGTGTCGTTGGAGGCACGCTCGGCGGAGTCGTCGGCGGAACACTCGGTGGCGTTGTAGGAGGCACCGGAGGCTCCGTGGTAGGAGGCACGCTCGGAGTGGGCGGCGTGGTTGGCGGAGTAGTCGGAGGTGTTGGCGGCTCCGTGGTGGGCGGCGGCGGTGTATGAGTATTCGTGATGACGTACCCGCTGCCCGCATCCCCGCTGATCACGCTTGTATACCCGGGAACTTGCACTTCGCGTACTGAGTACACCGCCTTGCGGCCCTCGCGGTACACCGGGAGATCCGTGAACTTCCCGGTCCATCCGCCCGCGGCGCTCAGCACCAGGCTCTGACCCACCGGCTGGCCCCCGTCCAGGAGTTCCACCGTGACCTTATCGGGGCGCAGCCCGGCAGGCGCGGCGTCGTCGTTCCATTTCTTCGCCACCGAAACTTCGGTGGACATGGTGTTGGTGAGTGCCACCGTGTAGAGCTTCGCGCCGTCGTCCGCCGTGGTGGCGGTGGTGCGCAGCGTGTACGGGGAGTTTTCCGCGCCGTGCTCGCGGAATTCGATGGGGAGTTGCTTGCCGGTGGCCGCGTCGATGAGCGTGGCCGGGTTGGGGAAGTTGGGGATCTCGGCCGTCCACTGCTGCGCGGCCGTGAGGGTGATTTCCTGGAGTTTATGCCCGCCTACCAGTACGTCCAGCGTGATGGACTCGGGGCGGGTGGCGGCGTCGTCGCCCTCCCAGGCCTTCGTGACGCGCAGGGTCCAGATGTCATCCTCGCCGAAAATCAGCTCGCCGTTATTGGCATGCCGCCGCCACTAATGCCAATGCCGGTGGCGCGATTGTTTTCGATAACAACGCTCGCCAACTGCCCAGCCAGGGCTTTTGCCTCCGCGCTCGGCACCGACTTGAAAGCCTTATTGTCATTAATGGGCTGACCGAAGGGAACCGGGGTATTCTCCCCGCCTTCCTGGTAACGCGGCAGCTGTTTCTCCGCGGGCCAATTAGTGTGAATGCCGTAGGCGGAGCCATCCTGGAACCAGGCGCGCGGGGAGCCGCCCAGCATCCGCTCAGTCACCACAACCGGCTGGCCCGCAACGGGCGTCGGGTTATCGAATTCGTGCTTGGCAACGCTGAAGAAATCATCGCCGGCGCCCTTGTATTGCTGCTGGGTACCAGCATTCGGCGCAGAATTATCGAAAATAGCCACGCCTCGGGTGATATTCATGGTGGTCCTGCCGGTGGGGCAGTTCCACACCCCGCCGCCCTGAGGGCTCGGCGGGCGGTTGCCAGCTCCGACCAGCCGCATCTCCGCGATCTCATTATTGCGGATAACCGCGTTGTGGATGGTGAGAGTGGAGCCTTTCTCATTGTAAATACCGGCACCGCCCCAGAATCCGCGGGACGTATTTCCGCTGATAAGCCCGGCGGTAAGAGTAACCTTGCTATTCGACCGGAAGGCGAGCGCACCACCGGATTCGCCGGAGATGTTATTCGTGAACGAGGTCCCGGCCAAAGTGACAGTAGCCTGAGCCGTATGCAGACCTCCGCCAGCGATGGTGGACTCATTTCCGGTGATGATTCCACCGGTGAACTTCGCTTCGCCACCGGTGATATGAATACCGCCTCCCTGGCCCTTGAATGCGCCATTGGAATTCCCGCGGACTTCGCCGCCGCTCATGGTGAAGGGGGAGTGCATAAGCGCCATAGCCCCGCCAATTTCTGTGACGTTGCCGCTCAGCGTGCCGCCACTGAGCTCCACGGTGGCACCTTCGGTGAAGACCGCTCCACCGAGACCGTTGAACTCCGGGTGGCTCACCGTGTTTTTGCTGAGCGTGCCCCCGCTGATCACGAGTTTTGCGGGTTGCTCCGCGCTGCCCCATACTCCGATAGCTCCGCCGAGTTGCAGGCCGGCATTCTCGGTGAGGGTGCCGCCACCCACGGTGATGGTTCCGCCGTAGGCGGTAATCGGTGCATATTTTTGGGCGACGACGCCGCTCGGCCCGAGCGTGCCACCCTGCGGCGCACTGGAATTACGCGAGAAATCAGCGGTGCCGCTAATAATCAGGTCCCCGCCCTTGACGAAAATAACCGGGCCGGTCAGGGCCGTATCGTGAATCGAGCCGGCATTTACCGTGAGCGTGCCCTCCACCACGAATTGGGTGCGGGTGAATGACGGACCGGCCAAGGTGAGAGAACCACCCTTGTCCACCTGGATCGCGGGCAGATCCGCGCCGGTAACCTCGCCGCTGCCGGTGAGGGTGAGCTGGGTTCCGGCCGGAACCCGCAGCACCGGCGCATCCGCGCTAAGACTCAACTTATGGGAAAGAGTCACGCTTATATCACCCGATTGGGAAGCGGTGGTGATGAGCTCGTTCCACGTGGACGGAGTGGCCTCGCCCGGCGGATTTGGCTCCCCGAGTGCGGTTGGCAAGGGCGCGATGGCCGCGAGCAGGCCAAAAATAAGAGCGATGAGGGCGCCGGAGATTTTTCTGGTCACAGGTTCCTCCTTCGGTACGATTGTGGCGCAACGCCACCGTTGGCGCGAGCGATTGAAAATCGATACAGATTTAGGCTACTCGTTTCGCGACGCTTGCGCAGGCCCTGTGGCGCGCTTCGCGGCTTGGCACATTTCCGCCTCGCGTGGCACCCGGCGCAGGCTTCCGCAATGGCCGTGAATCCACCCCGCCACCCCCGCATTTCACCCGTATTTCACACGTCCTATTGACGCACGCTCAGATCGCGCTACAGTTAATCCCCGAAAGTTCAAGTTAGGGTGCCCTAATCCGCCCCTGATTCGTTCTCACTACTTCGTTCAGGAGTGACTCACCGTGAAAACTAAAGACTTTATTAACATTGGCGTTTTTACTGCCATCTACTTCGTTGTGCTTTTCGGCTTCGGCATGCTGGGCGTCATCAACCCGGCGATGATGTTCGTGGGCTACGCGCTGGGGATTATCGCCAACGGCGTCGTCGTTTTCCTCTTCAAAGCACGCGCCCCGAAATTCGGCACCCTCGGACTTATGGCGCTGCTCGTGGGCGCACTTATGGTGCTCACCGGCCATCCGTGGGTGACCGTGCTGCTCACCTTCGGCCTGGGGCTGCTGGGCGATTACCTCTTCACCCGCGGCAAGCGCTACCTCAAGATCCTCGGCTATGCGTTGATGTCGCTGTGGTACGTCGCCCCGTGGTTCCCGGTCCTCACCGACGCCGAAGGCTACTACCAGTACATCGCCGGCTCCATGGGCACCGAGTACGCCGACGGCCTGCGCTGGTTCCTCTCCCCGACCATGATCGCCATCTGGGGCGTGGCCGTGTTCGTGCTCGGGATCATCGGCGGTTTCTTCGGCGATTCGGTGCTGCGCCGCCATTTCCGCACGTCCGGTATCGCACGCTAGCTGCGAGGTTCCGGTGGATTCCACAATTTTTAACGACGACGCCGCGGGCCCGCGTGCTCGCGGCCCGCTCGCTTCCCCTACCAGCGTGCCCGCCATGCCCGGCGCTGGCGCGCCCGCCCTGCCCGGCGCTGGCGTGCCCGCTAATCCTGGCTCCGAGGTGCCCGCGGTGCTTGATGCCGGCGCGATTCTGAGCTTGGATGAGCGCCGACGCTGGCGCCCGGACCCGCGCACCGTCCTCCTCCTGGTGCTGGTGGGTAATGCGCTGGTCATGACGCGCGGCAGTTTCCTGCTCGCGGTGATCGTGGTGCTGGTGGCGGCGCTCGCGCTCGTGAGTAACGGGCGGGTGAAACTGGCCCTCGGCATCATCGTGGTGGAATCCTTCTGGATGTTCCTTATTTTCCTCCCGAGCCTCACCGGGGCCTCCGCCTTGGGTGCCTTTTTCGTGGCCTTCGGGTTTTGGATGTTCAAATTATGCGCGGCGGCCGCCCTGGCCGGGTATGCCCTCACGGTGCTGGTGCCCGGCGAGCTGGTGGCAGCGCTGCGCGCCCTGCGTATCCCGGTGGCGGTGACCGCGCCGATCACCGTGCTGCTGCGTTTCCTGCCGATCGTGGTTTCCGAATACCGGGCGGTGCGCGAGGCCATGGCCCTGCGCGGCCTGGCCATGGGCTGGAGCGCCGTGTTGCATCCCTTGCGCTACCTGGAATTTATCCTGGTGCCGCTGCTGTCCTCCTGCGCCCGCATTGCCGATGATATGACGGCCGCGGGAACCCTGCGCGGCCTCGGCTCGCGCACCCGCCCCACCTCGCTGCATCGCCTGCGTTTCTCCTGGGTGGATGCGCTGTGGCTCGCGGTCATCGCGGCCCTCATTGTGGCGCGCTACTACCTCGCCAATATCAGCTTCACCCCGGGAGGAGTGCGATGAGCGCGCCCGATCAGCAAGCCACCGAAGCTCAGGGCACCGCGGCTCCCGAAGCTGCGGGCGCTGCGACTTCCGCTTCCGCAACCGCGGATTCCGCCACCTACCTGCGCGGCGTCACTTTCACCTACCAGAGCGATCCCGAGCTGCCCACCGCCGAATGCGGCGTGCGCGATATCGACCTCGACTTCCCGGAAGGTTCGTGCACTCTCATCACCGGGCCATCCGGCTCCGGGAAATCCACGATCCTCAAACTCCTCAACGGCCTCATCCCCGAGCTCTACCCCGGCGAGCTGCACGGCGAGGTCCGCCTGGCAGGGCACAGCACCACCGCCACCCCGATTCAGGAACTCGGGCGCGCTGCCGGCACCGTTTTCCAAAACCCGCGCGCGCAATTCTTCACCGCGAAAGTTCTCGAGGAACTCGCCTTCGCCGGTGAAAACGCCGGGGACGCACCCGAGGCCATCGCCGAACGCATTGCCCACGCCGCCACCACCTGGAATATCGAGCGTTTCCTCCCACGCCGCCTCGCCCAGCTTTCCGGGGGCGAATTGCAATTGGTGGCGAGCGCCGCCGCGCTGGTCGGCCCGCACCGCATCCTCCTTTTCGACGAACCAACCTCCAACCTCAGTCCCGAGATGGTCGGGCATTTCGCGCAGGTCGTGCGCGCCCTCAAAGCCCGCGGCTGGACCACGATCATCGCCGAGCACCGCCTCTATCCGCTGCGTGGCGTAGCGGACCGCGTCGTCGTGATGCACGGCGGGCGCATCACTGGGTGCTACGCCGCCGCGGATTTCTTCGCGATGGACGAAACCGAACGCATCGGCCTGGGCCTGCGGACCTTGCGGGTACCCGAACGTGCGGCGCGCGTGCCCGCCACCATGCATAAGGGCGACGACGCCGGCGCACCGGCCAACGCGCCCACTACCCCGGGCGTGGTGGCCGAGTCGGTGCGCTTTGCCTACGGGCCCCACGAGGTGCTCAATCTGGAGCGGGTGGAGCTCCCGGCCGGGCAGGTCACCGCGCTGACGGGCCCCAACGGGGCGGGGAAAACTACCCTGGCTCGGGTGCTCATCGGCCTGGCCCATCCGGAATCTGGTGCGCGGATTGCTTTCGGCGGGAAAGTGTGCCGGGGGCGCGAGCGGCTGCGCCATTCCAGCTTGGTTATGCAGGATGTCACCCGCCAGCTTTTCGCGGAAACCGTGCGCGGGGAAGTGGCGCTCGGGAATTCCGGGGTGAGCGCGGAACAGATCGAGCAGGTCTTGGCGGACCTCGGGCTAGGCGAGGTGGCGGACCGGCATCCGGCTACTCTATCGGGCGGGCAGAAGCAGCGCCTCGTCGTCGCCAATGCAACGGTGGCACACGCCGACTTTTATGTCTTTGACGAACCGACCTCCGGGGTGGATTATCGGCACCTCCGCTCCATCTCCACTCACATCCGCGCGCTTGCAGCGCGCGGAGCCACGGTCCTGGTGATCAGCCACGATCCGGAATTCATTAACGAGGTGGCCGATAATGAGCTGCATCTGGAGCCGCGGGATCCGGAAAGTGGAACGCAGCGCGCCGAACTATTCGGCCTGCTAAAGTGACGGGTATGGATACGGGTTGTGCAAAGCTTGCGGCGCTGGGCGCCGGCTGGCGTCGATGGCGCGCCTAATTTTTCTTCCCCGCACGCGCGTGCTTTCTAAGCGGGCCGTGCCCTCAGGGATCAACGTCACCCCATAATTAAGACCCCCGCACTGTTATCACAAAGGATAATTATGCAGTTTTACCCTGCCCTCGCTGAGCTGGGCGCCCTCAGAACCGAGAATCGCGTTGCGCCCGAGCATCACTCCGCGCCTGAGTACCGTGCCGCGCCCGAGCAGCACTCCGCGCCCGAGTATCGTGCCGCGCCCGTCGCCACCGAAATTCTTTCCGATTCCCTCACGCCCGTCACCGCTCTGAAAATCCTCAAAAACGTTTCCGATCACGTCTATATGCTCGAATCGGCCGGCCAGGATCAGACCTGGGGGCGTTACACGTTCCTTGGTTACGATCCGAAACTCGAAATTACGGCCGTGGACGGGCAGGTACGGATTAATGACCAGTCGGCTGACTATGAGTCCCCTTCGGATGCGATCCGCGAGGTTCTTGCCCGTTACCGCAGCCCGAAAATCCCGGGGATGCCGCCCTTTGCCGGCGGGCTGGTGGGATATTTTTCCTATGACTACGTGAAATATGCTGAACCCACCCTGCGCCTCGATGCCCCGAACGAGGAGGGATTTAATGATGTTGATCTTATGCTTTTCGACACCGTTATTGCCTTCGATAACTTCCGCCAAAAAATCATATTAATCAAGGTGGTGGGGCTCGATAACCTCGAGGAAGAATACCCGCGTGCCACGGAAGAATTACGCGAACTGGCCCAGTTGCTGCTGCACGGGGAGCCGGTGGCGGATACTACCGGGCGCCTGACCGGGCCAATTACCCCGGTTCTCAATAAGGCCGAATTCGTGGCGATGGTGGAGCGCGCCAAGCACTATATTCACGAGGGTGATATTTTCCAGATCGTGCTCTCTAATTGTTTGCGCGCGGAATTCACCGGTTCCCTTATTGATACTTATCGGGTGTTACGTACTATTAATCCTTCCCCGTATATGTTCTATTTCAGCGGGCATAATATTGAGGTGGCGGGGGCATCCCCGGAAACCTTGGTGAAATTGGAGGATGGCACCCTCTTCACTTTCCCGCTGGCCGGTACTCGCCCTCGCGGTGCCACGCCCGCGGAGGATGCTCGCCTGGAAGAAGAACTGCTGGCGGACCCGAAGGAGTTGGCCGAACATAATATGCTCGTGGATTTGGGGCGTAATGATATTGGGCGCCTGGCGCAATTCGGCACCGTGAACGTGGATCGTTTCCATGACGTGGTGCGTTTCTCCCACGTCATGCATATTGGTTCCACGGTGAGCGGGAAAATTCGCCCCGAGTGCGATGCCCTGGACGCTGTAGCCTCGATTCTGCCCGCGGGTACCCTGAGCGGGGCACCGAAGATTCGCGCCTGCCAGCTCATTAATGATCTTGAAGGCAATAAACGTGGTATTTATGGCGGCGCCATCGGCTACCTCGATTTTTCCGGGAACCTCGATACCTGCATCGGTATCCGCATCGCCTACAAGATCGGGAACACGGTCTACGCGCGCAGCGGCGCGGGTATCGTCCAAGATTCCGTTGCCGCCACCGAATACCAAGAAACCCTAAATAAGGCCGCGGCCGTCCTGGAAGCTTTGCACGACGCCGCCCAGCTGGAGGAATGCTCATGATCCTCATCATTGATAACTACGATTCTTTCACCTACAACCTGGTGCAGCTGGTCGGAACTTTCCGCCCGGATGTCAAGGTGGTGCGTAATGATGCCCTGAGCGTGGCGGAGATTGATGCGCTGGCCCCGGATGGAATTATTATTTCCCCCGGCCCGGGCTTCCCCCGCGACGCCGGCGTATCCATGCCGCTGGTGGAGCAGCTGGCCGGAAAATACCCCATCCTCGGTGTGTGTCTGGGCCACCAGGCAATTTGCGAGGCCTTCGGCGCTACCGTGACCTACGCGGCGGAGGTGGTGCACGGCATCGCCCGCCCGGCCCGCATGGATACCTCCAGCACCCTCTTCGCGGGGTGCGAGGATGAAGAAATGGTGGCCCGCTACCATTCCCTCGCGGTGCGCGACGATACCCTCGGCGATGATCTGGCTGTGACTTCGCGTTGCGTGGGGGATGGGGAGGTCATGGCGGTGGAGCACCGCAGCTTCCCCGTCTTCGGGGTGCAATTCCATCCCGAATCGATCCTCACCCCCTGCGGGCGCACGATCATGAAGAATATCCTCGCGCGCTGCCGGTAGCTGCGTCGTCGTACCCCTATGGTGGTACGACGGCGCGCACTAGAATCGCGGCATGACTGACGACGCGTCTGCACCCGCGCAGCTCCCCACTCCTGAGCGGCCGCTATGGCGAGCCCGCGGGCTCGGCGCGGCTGGCGTGCTGGTGCTTTCTTGGGTGGTCATTGTGTGGACTGTGCATCAGTCCCTGGTGCTGAACTCGTACGGAGATGGCGCCTGGTGCAGCTGGAATGCGACACGGCAGTGCCGGGCGGCTCCTTTTCCTTGGGATTATTTGCTTATTATCCTGGCCGGGATCGCGGTGGGGATAGGTGCTTGGATTGCTCTGGGGCGTTCGCTACCGCGCACCTCGAGCAAGTATGGCGGCGCCAGCTGCCCGCGCAAGCAGGTACGTTACCTGGCGATAGCGGTGGAAGTGCTCGGCGCGCTCGCGGTGGTCGCGATAGCGATCCTCGGAAGCGTGGTCGCGCTCTTCGGTGGTGTGCCTGAGGTAGCCGTGGCCGGGGTAGGTCTGCTCGGGTTCGGAACGGGAATGCTCTTTTCCCTTACCCTCGCGGTGGGAACGGGTGCTTGCCGTGCGGCGTGGATGAATGGCGGGGCGGTGGCTGTGGCCGGGGCTGGCGCGGGCGTGTTGATGGCTCCTAGCCTGATCACCGCGGGGCTCCTGGGCTTGATCATGGTGGTTATCGTTTCTTATGGGGTGATGTTGGGTGGTCTTGCTGTTGCGCGTGAAAACTGCCGAACAGAAGTTGGCGAGGCCGCTGAACATGCTGGCGGGCCTGCTGGCAGATCACCGGGTTTTCTCCTGAAACTTAGCCTGGGCGTCACCGCCGCGGCGGTGGTGCTTTCCGCCTTAGGCTGGTGGCTGCTTCCTTCGCCGGCGGATCGCACCTATGTGAAGGGCGAGTCGGTAACGTTCCCGCGAGAAGTGGAAGATTCCCGGGATTCTTCTGGGGCGTCCGTACCGCAAACTACGCCTACGGGGGAGGTTTCGCCCACGCCGGAGCCTTCGCCTATTTCTGGAGGGCTGTCCAGGCCTACACAAGATCCGCGCCCGGGCGCAATTTCGGAACCGTGTACGTCCGCGCAGGTGGAGGTGAGCCGGAGCTCGGTGGATGGTGCTCTTGGTGCGCGGCAGGTGCGAATCACGCTCACCAATCGTGGCGCGACCGCGTGCTCGGTGCGGGGCATGACCGGGGTGTGGCTCTCCGATGCGGGAGGTCAGAGCAATAGCTTTCCCGGCACCGAGCTCACGACGACCGAGCTCAGAACCACGGAAATCACCGGAGCGGACTCCAGCGCCTATGAGCGTGGAGTTGAGCTTCCTCCGGGGGACAGTGCCACGATGGAGATTGAGTGGCGGGTAAGTAATTCCGGGGATGCTGGCGAGCAGCAGCTCTTAGGGCTCCAACTGAGTCCCGGTGGTGAAGTGATACCGGTACCCGCGCGGAAAGGCGAGGAGACGTGGTTCGACGGCGATATTACGAAGCCCATCCGGGTAGGGGCCTGGCACTAACGCAATCATTCTCATTGGAGCGCTACTCGGACTGAGCCACCCAATCAGCGAGGTAATTGGCCGGAAAAGCGATAATTACCGAGCCTAGAAGAATGCGGAAGAAAATCCGTGATAATAGGCCGGATTTGCCAATGCTCTGCGTGAGCGTGACGAAGCAACCTTCGCCGGTAGCGCTCGATACGGCTTCCGGATCGTCGTCTGCGAGCAGAGTGAAACGGTGGAGTTGCGGCATGAAACGACTATCATCTTGTGCCGGTTTACGCGCTCCGGACAGTCGGGGCAGTTCAGAAAGCTCCCAGACCGTGGGCTGGCCTTCTGATCCCATGTAGCGCAGCCTCCAGCGGGGACGGGCGGCATTGTTGAAATTCTCGACGGCGAATTCCGCAGAAGCTGCGCATTCACGGATTTTACGGGCGTTGGTGGGTAGGTAGATCCGCAGCTGTGCAGTGCGCTTGATGCGGCGTGGCTGGGTGAGGGGTTCGGCTGTTTCAAGCGTGGCGATGAGCTGATGAAGGTCAATTCCAGCACGTTCCACGATCGCGCGGCAGGAAGCCTCATCGTGGAGCAAACGGACGGCCACGCCGCAGTGGTAATCATTGCCTGGGAATTTCCCACTGAGGAATTTCTGCAGGTCTGCGGGTGTGGAAATCTCGGTGGTGTCGTCATGAACCTCAGCGTAGGTGCGTTCACGCAAGGGCACGGGCGGTAACCCAAATTCTTCGAGGCGTTCGGCGTGGAGCTGGTTAGCGTGCTCGCGCGCAACCCGCAGCGTGAGGCCGGCGCGGGCGCAGATGCGGCTGGCGCTGCCCCCGCAGGAGAGTATCGCAAGGAAAACGTCGACGAGGCTGATTTCTTCACGCCAGGCGCGGCGGGCTTCGAAGTCGGAATTCTGGATGAGCCGGAGAGCGGCTCGGGAAGGCAGCTTCATGACGGGTTCCTTAGGTCGCGCGGCAGCCCCGCCGCGTATTTGCGATGGGCTGATTGCTTGGTTACCTCCAGGCAACGGCCAATATCGCTCCAGGACATGCCCGCGCGCACCGCTTCCTCGACGTAGTACTTCGTGACGCGATCAGCCTCCACGCGCATAGCGTGGGCGGCGCGCAGCTTCTCTGCGATCACCGCCGGATCTAGCCTCGCTTGTTGCTTTTTCGTCATCACGCCGTCAGTATATGCTGACGCACTTCTATGAGGCAAGGTGGCATTACACCTGTGGTGCGGAGTCGCCGGGCCGAGCGGATTGGCAGACGCGGAGCGCGGCGGCGCATATTCCCAGGGATCCGCCTATCCACGCTGCGGCACCGACGAGGTTGAATGATTCGGGGCCGCTCGCCAGCCATAGCGAAACGAGGCTGACGCAGAGCACCGCCGCGCATAATGCGTAGGCGATGCTCGCCCGAGTCCAGCCGGCAAGGCGGTGCGTGCAGCCAGTGCCAGCGGCGGCCACCAACACCGTGGTAGCCACAAAAACCGCGGGCACGGCGGTCCCGGGCGTGAAGTGCCAGGTGTCCGTCAGGTTGAGAGCCAAGGCACCGAGGCACATTGCGAGCAAAATGAAAGAACTGGCGAGCGATCCGTAGCGAACCACAGTGTGCATGGTAGCGAAACCTCCTCGTTGAGATTTTTGTTGATGCGGGTGCGGATGCGCCCGTGAATGCAAGGCTCCCCGGGATGGTCGATATTTCGTCCAATCCCGGGGAGCATTAGTTTTGTTTCGGCGTGATCGTGTGATCAAGTTCCCGAAACTGTTTTAACGGCGACGACGCCCAGCGGCCAGGGCCCCACCGGCAGCCACAGCGGCGGCCGCGGCGAAGAGCCCAAGCGTCACATCAGCACCGGTGTGCTGTAGCTTCTTGACCTTCTTGACCTTGGCGGGCTTGGAAGCGTCCGGCTTGTCACCCTTATTTCCCTTGTCGGCATTGCCGTTATCGGCCGGGGTGAGCAGCTTGACGGTCTTCTCCGCCGGGATCTGGGTTTCGGAGCCGTCGGGGAAGGTGACGGTCACGGTGCCGTCCTTACCCACAGTCACCTGAGTGTTCTCGGGGAGATCCGGGTTGACCTTCTTGACCTTATCCTTCACCTGGTCCTGTTCCTCGGGGGTGAGGTTGGTCAGGTCCACAACTCCAGTGAGCTCGGGATCCTTGAGAGTGATCTTCTCGTTGTCCTTGAGCTTGCGAACCGTCTTGTCCGCGGGGATCTGGGTCTCAGAGCCGTCGGGGAAGGTGACGGTCACGGTGCCGTCCTTGCCCACAGTCACCTGGGTGTTTTCGGGCAGGTCGGGGTTGGCCTTCTTGACCTTGTCCTTGACCTGCTCCTGCTCTTCGGGAGTCAGGTTGTTCGGATCGACAACGCCGGTGATTTCGGGGTCGTTGATCTTGGTCTTCTCGTTGTCCTTGAGCTTGCGGACGGTCTTCTCAGCGGGGATCTGGGTCTCAGAGCCGTCGGGGAAGGTGACGGTCACGGTCCCGTCCTTACCCACAGTCACCTGAGTGTTCTCGGGGAGATCCGGGTTGGCCTTCTTGACCTTGTCCTTCACCTGCTCCTGCTCTTCGGGAGTCAGGTTGTTCGGATCGACAACGCCGGTGATTTCGGGGTCGTTGATCTTGGTCTT
>NZ_JBOZGG010000019.1:0-34526 GCF_051267215.1 Actinotignum vesiculae | reverse complement strand
GATGTCCGTGGCCTACCCTGACCGGTTTAATAAGTATTTATAAACAATGCTCACACACAAACAACTTGACACACTCCTTTCCAACTATCCGGATCCCATTCGGATGCTGAAGCTACAGCCACTTCGCTTCCAGTTTCGTCAGCGCTCCCGGAATCGGAACCCCCGCTCGCGCAACCGCCCACCACTATGAGTAGCGAGCTAAAAACAGGTAGAACTCTATGCTTCATGCAACACCCCTATCGCCAGCAGATCAGTCGATCCCATAAAACTCTGTAATTGGCGGCCTTTCCGGACACACCTTCATAACTTCCGGCGTGATTCGGAAAGAAAGCTCACCGTGATTATCCGGCCACCAGCGATGCTCCGGATCGGTGTGAAACTTAGCAACATAGGTTTCCCGAGCGGGACGTTCGGAGATATCAACCTTATAACCATGCGCTTCCAAGCAGGGGATATAGTATCCATCCCAATAATCCCACTGCACCCGTAACTGATCCTCCGTCAAATTCGCAAGAAACTCTGGGTTAAGGAAGTACATCGATTTACATTCATAGGCCGCCATACCTAAAGCCTCCTGCTGCGATTCAGGGATCGGAGGATCAAACAGAATTCCCCCCTGCGGGGCAACCTCAGCGGAAAACCCTTTACTCCGCAAACATTCCGCATTCTTTTCATTGTCCGCGCGCGGAGAATCCATCCACTCAACTAAAGCAATATCAGGTGGGTTCGTAACTCCGATCGTCTCGGCATTACGCTCCAGCCAGCGTTTCCGGAAAGCTAGCTTATCTTCCTCACTTGTAAACTTAGGAGAAATCTCTATATCAGACTTCCATGAATCCGGATTCCATTCGGAGGAAGCGGACGTGGCTAATTCACGGTCAGCATTGCCAGCGGTTCCGGAATCAGAACCACCAGCAGCACAGCCAGTCAGCACTGTAAGGACAAGCCAGAGAGCAGATCCAATCTTATGTTTCATGACCGTATCTCATTCCACGCCATAAAACTGGGAAGCAGGAGGAATCTCAGGACAAACCTTTAACACCTCTGGAGGGATTTCGAATTCAAGAGATCCTCCATTGTTTGGCCACCAACGATGCTCAGCATCACTGTAAAACGTCGTGGCATAGGTTTCCCGAACCGGGCGCTTGGAAGTATCAACTTTGAATCCATGCGCGGCCAAACAAGGAATGTAATACTCATCCCAGTAATCCCATATCACCCTCAATTGATCTTCTGACCAATTGGTGAGAAATTCCGGATTCGGAAAATACTTCGCATAACACTCGTACCAGGCAAGGTCGTACGCCTCTTCTTGCGATTCTGGAATACTCGGGTCAAAAGCGACTCCGCCCTGAGGGGGAACATAGGCACTAAAACCCTTTTCTCTGTAACATTCGGCGCGCTTGGTATCCATCAATTCCACAGAGTTTTGCCATTCAACAAGAGCAACATCCGGAGGAGCTTCAATCCCAGAGTATTCTGCATTACGTTTCAACCACTGCGCACGGAAAGCAAGTTTCTCTTCCTCCGTGTGATAACGCGGTAAGATCTTTATTTTCGCTTTCCAGCTATTCGGGTCCCATTCGGATGCTGAAGCTACAGCCACTTCGCTTCCAGTTTCTCCGGAACTTCCCAAATCGGAATCAGCCACGGCGCAACCGCCCACTGCCATAAGTAGCGAACTAAAGACCGGTACAATCCTATACTTCATGCAACACCCCAATCCGCCGCGCATCAATCGATCCCGTAAAATTCTGTAATTGGCGGCCTTTCCGGACACGCCTTCATAACTTCTGGCGTGATTTGGAAAGAAAGCTCACCCTTATTATTCGGCCACCAGCGATGTTCTGCATCAGAGTAAAACGTCGTAGCATATGTTTCCCGAGCCGGACGCTCGGAGGTGTCAACGGTGAATCCATGTGCCGCCAGGCAGGGGATATAATATTCGTCCCAATAATCCCACTGCACCCGCAACTGATCCTCGGTCAAATTCGCAAGAAACTCGGGATCGAGAAAGTATTTCGAATAACACTCGTGTGTCGCCAAGTTAAACGATTCGTTTTGCGCTTCGGGAACAGCTGGATCAAACAAGACGCCGCCTTGGGGGCGAGCATGAGCACTAAATCCCTTAAGCCGATAACACTCGGCGAGTTTTTCATTGCGTTCCTGCGATACGTTTTGCCACGCAACAAGAGGAATATCCGGAGGATCAGAAAGCCCCATGGATTTCGCATTCCTCCGTAACCACTGGTCCCGAAAAGCGAACTTCTCATCCTCCGTGGTGAATTTAGGAGGAATCTCTATGTCAGAGGTCCAAGAATTAGGATTCCATTCTGAGGAAGCCGATGTTTGAGTATTTTCAGCTCCTCCAGAGCCTTCGCCTGCGCAGCCACTAATCGGGATCAGCGCAGCCACTACTAAACAAACAAAAAATCTCTTCATCGAGCTTCCCCCGCTAAATCGAGTGGGTGGCGAGGGGACCTCCCGCGCCACCCACTACAGCACTCAGAAATACTTACCAGTCAATTGGGGTGCAAGTAGCGTGAGTCGGTGCTCGAAGCAGTTCCTCCGCAGAAGCCCTCCAATTACCATTGAAATAACGGGAAACAACACTGGCGCTCAAGCTTTCATCACTAGAATAAAGATTTTCGCCACGCACCGAAATCCTCATGATTTCATATGTCTGCTGTTCCGCATACACCCCAACATGAGCCTGATTGAAGTTACATTTCTTGTAGCCACCCACCTGGATAGCACTGGCTGATGGCATAAACGCCACGATTGATAGCAGTGTTGCCGCGAATGCAGCACCTACTTTTCGGATAGTCTTCATGATCTGCCTCCTTTTCACCGTTGAAAGGTTGGGACTTGTGACCCTTAACGACGCTCGGATGAGCACCGTTAAGGCTACGCTAAAGGATGCGTTAATGATCTGTCAATACCTTGGTACCACTTAATTTCGGCAACCACATCGCGGGCACCGGCATCGCATTTAACGGCACACCTGTCGCAATATCCCACTCAGCGGCATCGCTGCCACCACGCTTCACTGAAACAGCAGGTCCGGGGTGTGCCGCGTCGGCACACCCCGGACGTAGATAGGGCAATTTAGTTATTAGGATTCAGCGCTGAGCCGCAGGGCATAGCTACGGCCCGAAGTCCCACCACTGGCCGTGGCATTTTCTCGGGTATCCACCCGGATGGTATCCCCGTCATGAGCGTCACCTGCGAGAATCATGCGGGCCAGCTGGTCACCGATCTCCCGCTGGATAAGCCGGCGTAGCGGGCGGGCCCCGTAGGCCGGATCGTATCCGTCCATCGTCAGGTAATCGCGTGCCGCCGGGCTCACATCCAGATGCATCCGCCGCTCACCCAGCCGCTGCTCCAACTGCGTGATTTGCAGATCCACGATCTTGCCGATTTCCTCCATGCTCAGCGGATGGAAAACAATCACGTCATCCAAGCGGTTGAGGAACTCTGGCTTGAAGTGCGCCCGCACCGCAGCCATGACCGTGTCATATTGGGCCGCCGCATCCATCGTGGGATCAGCCAAAGCCTGAGAACCCAAATTCGAGGTCAAGATGAGGAGGGTATTGCGGAAGTCCACGGTCCGGCCCTGGCCGTCCGTGAGGCGCCCGTCGTCCAAAACCTGGAGCAGAATATCGAACACATCCGGGTGCGCCTTTTCCACTTCATCAAGCAGAATCACCGAGTAAGGCCGCCGCCGCACCGCTTCGGTGAGCTGGCCACCTTCCTCATAACCCACGTATCCCGGAGGTGCCCCGACCAGCCGCGAAACCGAGTGCTTTTCGGCGTACTCCGACATATCGATACGCACCATGGCGCGCTCGTCGTCGAACATAAAGTCCGCCAGTGACTTCGCCAATTCCGTTTTCCCAACACCCGTAGGCCCGAGGAAGAGGAAGGAACCATCGGGCCGGTTCGGATCCTGCACCCCGGCGCGCGAACGGCGCACCGCATCAGAAACCGCCCGCACCGCATCCTGCTGACCAATAAGGCGATGCCCGATCTCCTCCTCCATATGGAGGAGTTTCTCCGTTTCGCCCTGCATGAGCTTACCCACCGGCACGCCCGTCCAGGCCGCCACCACTTCGGCAACTTCCTCAGAATCGACCCGTTCGGCAATCATCGGTTCATGATCGCGAGCCTGGCCATCCGCTTCTGCCGCTTCCGCCGCCGCGATCTGGCGTTCCACATCCGGAATATCGCCATTTTGGAGCCGCCCGGCATCCTCATACCGGCCCTCGCGGACCGCTAACTCAAACTCGGTGCGCAACTCATCCAGCTTGACCCGCAAATCACCCACCCGGTTGCGCCCGGCCTTCTCATTTTCCCACCGAGCGGTCAGGGCAGCTAATTCTTCTTTGCGATCCGCCAATTCTGCACGGATGGTTTCTAGGCGGTCGGCGGTAGCTGCGTCGTCGTCCTGCGTTTCAGAAAGATAGGACTCCTCCATGGTGAGGCGATCCACCTGGCGCTGCAAAACATCGATTTCCTCCGGGGAAGAATCCAATTCCATGCGCAGGCGCGAGGCCGCTTCGTCAATAAGATCAATGGCCTTATCGGGAAGCTGACGGCCGGTAATATACCGATTCGAGAGCTGCGCCGCGGCAACAAGAGCACCATCCGTAATTGTTACTTTATGGTGTGCCTCGTATTTCGGGGCGATACCACGCAAAATTGTGATGGTATCTTCCACCGAGGGTTCACCCACGAAAATCTGCTGGAAACGGCGCTCCAAAGCCGGGTCCTTCTCAATATTTTCGCGGTACTCATCCAGAGTGGTGGCACCAATGAGCCGCAATTCCCCGCGCGCGAGCATCGGCTTGAGCATATTTCCGGCATCCATGGCACCTTCGGAGCCGCCACCGGCCCCCACGATGGTATGGATCTCATCAATAAAGGTAACGATTTCACCCGCAGCCTCCCTGATTTCATTCAGAACAGCCTTGAAGCGTTCCTCGAATTCACCGCGGTATTTTGCACCGGCCACCATCGCGGCCACATCCAATTGGATGAGCCGCTTGCCGCGCAAAGACTCCGGAACATCACCATTGACCATGCGCTGCGCCAAACCCTCCACAACGGCGGTTTTCCCAACACCCGGTTCCCCGATGAGCACCGGATTATTCTTGGTACGCCGAGAAAGGACCTGGACCACGCGGCGAATTTCGCTATCGCGGCCGATCACCGGATCCATTTTCCCTTCCCGAGCCATCGCGGTGAGATCCTGACCGTATTTCTCCAGGGCCTGGAACGTGCCTTCCGGATCCGCACTATCCACCTTCGAGGTGCGCACGCGCGGCAGAGTAGCCCGCAGCGCCTCATGCGAGGCGCCGGCGTTCCGGAGGATCTCCCCCGCCTGGGACTGCGAAGCCGCAATCGCCATGAGGAGATGTTCGGTAGAAATATAGGCATCGCCCAAGCTGGTCGCTTCCTTGCCGGCCTCCGAAATCACTCGCGAGAGCGGGCGCGACGCCCCGGGATTTTGCACCGAATCCCCCGCCGAGCGCGGCAGCGAAGCCAGCGCCCCGGATACCCGCTCCGCGATTTCCACGCGATTAGCGCCCACCGCTTCGAGCAGGGCAAGGGCAATTCCACCTTCCTGGGCGAGCAGCGCGCTGAGAAGATGCACCGGCTCCACCTGGGGATTGCCCGCATCCGTCGCCGTGCGAATGGCCTGCGCCAAAGCTTCCTGCGACTTCGTTGTTAGTTTATCCATGACAACTCCTTACATCGGCGGCGGCTACCTGTTCACCACTTCGCCGATCCACTCATAGCAACGCAAGCTTTCTTGAGTCTATTCCACTCAAGTTAGAAGATGTGCGGAGCGGGCAGCAGAAAAGCGGCACTACCATTGCTTAGAGAGGCCGGCTGCCCGGTGGCGGCGTCGTCGTACCCGTGATACTGCCGCGACCCGAGGCTATACCGCGACATCATCTTCTTTTTCCTTAATCCAGGCGAGCGCTGCAGGCACGTCACCAACCGCGTACGTATCCACAACCGCGCGCCCGACCCCCACGTAATGCTTGAAGAAATCGATCCACTGCGCGCCCGCGCTCACGTCCTCGTCAATCGGGAGCACCCACAGGGGCTGCATGCCGCCCCAGGTGGCAGCCGTTTTATCCAGACGATCAATATCGGCTTGTGGAATATAAAAAATAGGTGTGCCACTCACCGCGTGATCCAAGCTCGCCGACAGCGCAAGAGCCCCAGAAATCCAATAAGTTTTTGTGATGAGCGCCAGATTGCGCAATAAATCTTTGCCGGTTTTATCGCTGTAGAGCAGCTGCCCGCCCCGTTCTCGCAGCGGCGCGGCCGGCGCGCACGCGGCCAGCAACGACGCGCGATCATGGACGCGCCCGGTTTCTTCCAGCCGAGCCAACGCATCCTCATCGGTGGCGGTCAGGCGCCCCTCGATTGCGCGAGAGAAAAGACGTACTGCTGCGTTCGGCTCCATACCCGCTATCCTAGCTGCCGCGTGCCGCGTCGCATATTGCGGGGCCGCGCGGAGCCGCACCGCGGGGCTCACCCGAACCCGCCCGCCTATACTGGATGAATTGCATACTGAATGGAGGAGGAGCGGTGCCGGAAGGTCACGCTATTCATCGTCACGGACGTATTCTCACGGCGCTTTTTGGTGGGAACGCCGTGGCGGCCAGTTCCCCGCAGGGGCGTTTCGCCCAGGGCGCGGCCCTGCTGGACGGATTGCGCGCCGGGCGGGCCCACGCCTGGGGCAAGCATCTTTTTTGGCCTTTTCTTTCCGCTTCCGAACAAGCCGCGGCGGGTGGCATTCCTGCCGTCGAGCTGGGCGACCCGCAGGCCACCTGGCTCCATATTCATCTGGGGCTTTACGGAAAATGGGCTTTTGCGGGGCCGGGGGTGGCCGGTTTGCACGGTGCCGGGATTCGGGTGAGCCCCACCGAAGATTCGGGGATGCGCAAAACCATCGACGGCGGGCAGGATGGCACCACGCGCCTGGTCGAGGCACCCACGGGTGGTCGCGATGGTCTACCGGAGGACAATATTCAAGTCCTGGGAGAATTGGCGACGACGCCGACAACTCGCTTGCGCCTCGCCGGGCCGGAGGCGGTTGCCCAGCTCACCGGCCCTGCCCGCTGTGAGATTCTCAGCGGGGAGGAAGTCCTCGGGGTGATTGCGCGGCTCGGCCCCGATCCTATTCGCAATGAGGAGGGTGACCGGCAGCGGTTCGTGGCCGGGGCGCGCCGCCGAAAAATCCCGGCCGGCCAGGTAGTAATGGACCAGGCTGTTGTGGCGGGCCCGGGCAATATTTATCGGGCTGATTGTTTGTGGCGCACCGGGATTTCCCCGCTGCGGCCGGCCAATAAGGTTTCCGAAGAACGCTATCGCGAGCTGTGGGATGACCTGGTGCTGTGCATGGGCCGCGATGTGGATTCCGGGATTATTGTGACGATCCCGCCCGAATTCCAGCCCGATCCGATTCCCGAAGGCGATCCGGAGCTCTCACGCTTCGCGGTGTATCACCGCACCGGCCGCCCGTGCGTGCGCTGCGGCGCAATTATCCGGGAGGAACTCATGGCGGGGCGGCGCCTCTTCTGGTGCCCGGGCTGCCAACGCTAGCCCGCGGGTTTTCCGGGGGCGTTCCAGGGCAGGCGGGGTCCATGCGACTGCTTTCGCCGAGGTTCGCCGAGGCGGGCGGGACCACACGGTTACTTTCGCTGAGGTTCGCCGCGACGGGCGGGGCCCATGCGAGCTGCACGGTATCTGCTGCCGGGCCGATAATAAGCTGTGCTCGGCCCGGAATATCGCGGCGAGCGTTCACGCCGCGATAGCGAAAATCTCCGGAGAGCAGGAAGACCGCCGGGGAAGTAGCCAGGAGCCGCCGCCACAGCGGGAGGTGGCTGAGGTGCGCCGGCTCCGCGGTGGCGAGGATCAGGTGCCAGCCGAGTTCTGCGGCATCCACGAGTACTTCGGCGAGGGGTGCGAGCGTAGAACTCTGCGGATCAAGAAGTTCGGCATCATCCACCATGACCATAATCGGTGCGGGTGGCGAAACTGGTGACAGTGCGGGTAACGGGGCGGACTCGGTGCGGCCGGTTGTATCTGGAGTATGGGCACGATCCGCCGTGCTGGGCGTTTGGGCGCGGCGGGCGGCGAGTACCTGGGCGAGGGCTTCCATATCCGCCCGAGCCTGCGTGGCACTTCGGTAACTTCCCGCAATAAGTTCGGGCGGGAGGCACGTGCGCAGGTGGCCGTGCGGGTCAATAAGAAAGAGCCGCGGGAGCGGGGCTATATGCGTTAATTGCTGGGCGAGGAGGCGCAGCGCCGCGCTTTTCCCCGAACCCGCTTCCCCAAAAATAAGAGCATGCCCGGTAGCGGCAAGATCGAGGGTTGCTGGCCCACGGTTGCGGGCGCTCATTCCCAAGTGCAGCGAATGTAGCGAAGGCTTGTGGAGGCCGCCTTCCGCGAGTAGATCCTGGTAGGTGAGGTGGGTGGGCAGTTCCCACAACTGGGGTGCGGGTGGCCCGGACCAGGCCGCGCGGATCTCGGCGAGGAGATCGCCCCGGCTGGGGCCGGGTGAATTCGCGGGCGAGCCGGGTGAATTCGCGGGCGGCGCGGTTGAATATGCGGGCGGGCTCGCTGCCTCTGAGTGAGTGGAGTGCGGCTGGGTGGTGGCGAGCAAAAAATGTTCCCCTGCCGGAGTTATCCCCCGGCCCGGGCAGCCCACCGGCACGGTGGCGGCGCGCCGGTGCGGGGCATGGGAATCATAAGGATCAGCCAGGCGCAGCTCTAACCGGGTAGTGAAAAAATCGCGCAGGTGCGCGGGGATCTCGGTGGGGCGGGCGGCCGTGGTAATAATGTGGATGCCGCTGGCCGGGCCGCGCTCAATGAGTTCCGTGAGCGGCTCGTCCAGTTCGGGGCGTACCCGCAACGCCGACCAACCGCGCAGGAAAATAAATATTTCTCCGAAAGGATCGGGGCTCGGCACTTCCCCGCTGCGTGCGGCTTCGCGAGCGCGAAGCATATTCCTCAGCTCGACCAATCCGGCGAGCATCCGCTCCGGCTCGGAATGATCGACCCGGAAACATATATGCGGCACATTAATAAGCGCGGCAAGCTCGGCCCCCGAAGCATCGCACAACACGTACTGCGCTTCGGTCGGGGTATATCCCAGCGCCAAAGCCCCGGCAATGGTCCGCAGGGCTTCATCGCATCCGGCTCCCGGTGCACCGAGCACCAGAAGATGAGAATCTGCGAGATCAATATGGAGTGCTTCGCGGCGTTGCAGCAGCGGAAGATCGCGCTCGCCGAGCGTGAGCCGGAGCGGGGCGGCGCGCTGACTCGGTGCATATACCCCAAACCGGGCTGAGGTACGCACCGCGATGAGCTCGGTGAGGTGGCGCGGGCGGGTGAGCGGCTCCAACCAGATCGGGTGGGCCCGCGGCCCAATCCCGCGCAGCGGTTCGAGTGCCGCGGTAAGTATGGAAGGCCCGTTCAGGGCCGTGCCCGGCCCAGGAACTGCACGAGTGGGCGGGGCGGCTGGTGACCCGGAGCTGCGTCGTCGTACCGCGGGGACCTGAGCCGGGCGGGCCGCGAGCGGTGCAGAAACATAAAACCCGGTGAAGCGATGCGGCGCACCGCCGCAGGCAAGGAAACCGCAACCGGGCTGGGGCGGGAGGTGGGCGGCCTGCGGGGTGCCGATGACCGCGCGGGATTCGTACTCGGAAAAAGTGCGCAGCGCGATGCGGTAGGACAGGTGGGAATCCAGGCCGCGCAACCTGCCTTCGTCCAGGCGCTGGGTGGCGAGCAGCAGGTGGATGCCGAGCGAGCGGCCCAGGCGGCCGATGGCGACGATGGTGTCGATGAGATCGGGGTGGTCGGCCAGGAGCTCGGCGAATTCGTCAATAATAATAAGGAGTGGTGCGAGAAGCGGGCCGGTGTGGGCGCCGCGAGCGCGCGCCGCCTCATATTCTCCCAGGTGAGAGTGCTGGCCGTGCTCGGCGAGCAGGTGTTGGCGGCGGTTCATTTCCCCGCGCAGAGTTTCCTCCATGCGTTCGCTCAGGGAGCTATCGCGTTCCAGGTTGGTGACCAGGGCCGCGGTGTGGGGCAGCTCGGCGAACGGATGGAAACTCGCCCCGCCCTTGTAATCGATGAGGACCAGGTTGAGCTGTTCGGGTGAATGGGTGAGGCAGAGCCCGAGGAGGAGCGTACGCAGCAGCTCCGATTTCCCGGAGCCGGTTGCGCCCACGAGCAGGCCGTGCGGGCCCATCCCACCGGCCGCGGCCTCGTTGAGATCAAGCCACACCGGGCCGCCCTGCGGATCGAGCCCGAGGGGCACGCGCAAGGTGGCGGCCGGGCGGTGAGTTGGGGAAGGCGAGCCGGGGAGCTGCGGAGCGGAGGACTGTAGAACGGGTGGCGAGGCGTGCGGCGAAACGGGTTGCGGCGTGAGGGATGGCAATCCGAGCAGCTTCGCGAAACCCTGCACGCCGGTGGAATCCTGCGCCGCAGTGCCCCGAGCACGGTAGAGCGCCCGGGCACAATAGGCCGCTCCGTCCAGGTCAAGCAGATCGGGTATCCCCCGGCGCACCCCCGCGCTATCGGCAAGGCTGAGATGCGCGGGCTCGGCACCCTCCGGATAATCCACAAGCGCGACGAGGCTGCCGGGTTCGGGGAGTGGGCCCGGCTCGCGCTGGGCAGGCCAGTCGCGTGCGAGCGTGCAGGGTTGATCAGGCGGGCCAGCTTCTTCCGGATGCGATTTTTCGCGCTCAGATTTGTCCCGAAAATGCAAAGTGAGGTGGGACGAGGAACCTGGGCAATCAGCCGCCCCGGAAGGCTCCTTAATAATAAGGTGTACGGCCTTTCCGAGCCCCGCCTCCGAGACGGCGTACGGGGGCAGCCAACTGAGCCAACCCGCCTCGGCCTCAGGCACATGATCGCCCGGGATAATAGCGAGATCACCAGGCGGAATGCTCGCCGCGAGCTGGCAGAGGAGGGCCCGCACCCAGGCCCAGGCCGCCGCCCCGCTCACCGTGATGGTGGAATACGAGGGCAGGTCGAGGAGTGCGGGGCCGGGGATCGGGCGCTGCACTTCCGTGGCACAGCGGTCCCGCGCCCGGCGGGCGGCGTCGTCGCGCTCCCCCGGAGGCTCCTCCGCGAGCGTGACGGAATATGGCGGCGCGAGCAGTGCCTGCCCCACCCGGATCGGGCCCGGTGGCGGTGGCGTGCCGCGGCCCAGGCGCTGCGGGAGCACGAGCGGGGCCGGATAGCGGTGCGCTTCTTCGTGGGTGCAGGACTCCAGTATGCGGGCGGCTTCGGCTTCGCACCTGGCCAGGGCGGCGAGGTAGTCGCGCCGCGCACCGTCGCGTTCCCCGGCATTGCGCCGCAGCCCCAGGCCCACATTGAGGAGCGCGAGCGTGAGCATGAGAACCCCGAGCGTTCCCATGAGGAGAAGCAGGTGGGGAGAGCGCCGGGTGGTGGACGTGAGGATCACGAGCATCACCACGGATAGCAGCGCGGGGAGGAACATGACGGCGCTCATTTTCTGCCCGTTGCCGCGATAACACGCAGGTGGCGCGGGAATGCTCAGGCCCTCCATGGCTTCCTCCTTTCGCGAGCGCGCTCTCCTTGCGGCACACCCTAGCGGGAGTTCGGTTTCTTGGCGAACCGCTATCCACAGCTTCGGTACGACGACGCATTTCTCTCGCACAGGGCCAGCTGGGCTTGTGGATAACTCTCTGGCCTGTGGATGAGCTCTGGTCAGGTTGCGGCCTTCTTGATACCGTGCCCTCACCCCGCGGCTGTAGCGGTGCGGGTGGGCTGCGGCAGGTATGCCGGGCGGTATGCTGCGCGCCGGGCGGGCGAGTGCTCTGGTAGGCGGGCGGGGCGGGTAGGCGGGCGGCGCTCACGTAAGAACGCAGAAAGGAGAGCATATGGCCGAAGAACTAACAGAATCACGCGGCACGCAACCGGCAGATATTGCGATTCCCGTCTGCGTGCATTGCGCGGGGCAGCGCGGCGAATTCGAGCTGGCCAGTTCGCTCTCACTAACGGCACTTATTCCCGAGGTGCTGCGCCTCCTCGCCCCGGATTTTGCGGCTCCCAGCTGGACGGTTCGTACCGCCACCGGGCAACGGCTGGATCCGAGCCTGCCGGCAGGGGACCTGCTCTCCCCCGGAGTCTGCCTTTTTATTGACGGGCCCGAGCCTCCCTCGCCGCCGCGCAGCGACCCGGTTCTCAGTCGTATCCGCCATTCCACCTCGCATGAGCGCGGCGAACTTTCCCCAACTGCACTCCGCACCTGTGCCACAGTACTGGTGGTGGTATGTGGGCTGGGCCTGGCCGGATATACCGCGCGGGCTGCGCTCCCTCACGCGCTTGCGCTTCCCGTGCTGGCCGGGCTCGCGCTCGTTTTCCTCGGTCTTGCCCGCGTGAATTGGGTGCATGCTCGCCGGCGGGAAGGCCCCGGGGCGAGCACGCGGGCGCAGCTGGTGGTGTTAGCGCTGCTCGCGGCCAGCGGCTGGGCGGGGGCAGCCTGCGGGTGGTGCGCGGCCCCGCTGGTTTTGCCAGGTGCGGGACCGCGTGGGATTGCAGCCGGGAGCTTTCTTCTTATCATCGCGTTGCTGGCCCGGGCGGTCGTTCCCGTGCCGGGCGGCCGCAGCATGCTGTTGAGCTGGGCACTTGGTTTGCTGGCGTGGGGCGGCAGCGCCCTGCTTCACGCCCGGCTTGCCGAGCCGGCTACCCTCGTGATCGTGGTGGCCTTGGTCTGCACGGTCCGCCTGATTGCGCCGATTGTCTTGCGGTTGAGCGCGCCCCCGCCGGAGCTTCCCGCCGCCGGCATAGCGGATTTACCCGCGGAGCGCAGCCCGGAAAACTGGGCCCGCATCCTCACCCTCCGCACCCTGGGCGGTGAAGCCGGCACAGTCTTCGTGATCGCCGCGCTGCTACCGCTGGCCTACCGCCCAAATATTCTCAGCGCGGCCATATGCGGCACGGCCGTAACTGTGCTCGGGCTGCGTGCTATAAGTATGCGCGCCGACGCCGCGTTTGTACTTCGGCTTGGTTTCTTCCTTCTTCTTGATGTGGAGCTCTGCGTGCTGGCCATGCGGAACCCAGCAGCGCACGTAGCACCAAGCCTTCTTGCTTGCTTGGTGGCTCCCGCGCTGGTGAGTGTTCCCGCTCTGTTCCTCGGATATCGGAGCCCTCGGGAAACACTGGAGAACTTGGAACCCCTGAAACCCCTGGGGGCTACCGAATATCGGGGCCGCGGCGTGCGTTCCGAAGCCCGGCTTCTTCTCATCCGGCGGGTGGAGATCGCCGAGCAGATTCTTACCGCGCTGCTTGGCGCCGGGATAGTTATTGCGGTCAGCCCATGGTAAACGCGCGCACGATTATGAGCTCCCGCCGTTTTCGGCGCCGCAGCATTGCGGGCGCGTTGTGGTGGGGCCTACCGCCTCATGAGGAAGCGCCCCGCCCGGGATTAGCCGGGCTGGCCGGAGCTCTTGGGCTTGCCCTGGTGGCCGCGACCGGTACCGGGGCAGCGCGGGCGCTCTCACCGCAGCTTCCCGATGGCTGGGAGGATGGCACTGTTCTCATCGCCGCGGAGAGCGGGGCGCGCTATCTCAGTTCCGGTGGAATTCTCCATCCCCTAACCACCCTGGCTGGCGCTTATCTTTTGTATCCGGAAGGCGTGGCGACCCATGTGGTCCCGGCTGCCCGGCTCGCAGATGTACCGCGCGGGATACCGGTGGGAATTCCGGGTGCTCCCGATTCTTTACCGAGCGCAGCCGAGCTGCGTGACCCGTGGCTGGTGGCCTGCCCCGCGAGTGTGACCAGCTCGCAGAAAAACAACGCGGAAAATACGCAGGGCCAGACCGCGCCGGTACCTCTGGCGGCCTCAGCCCCACTCCCTGAATTCGGTGGCGCGGTGCTGGTGCGAGTTCCGGGCGGTTTGTGGCTGCTTGCTGCCGAGCAACGCTATCGGGTGAATATTCCGGAAGCCGCTTTCCGTAGTGAGTTTCCGGGCTTACCGGTGCTTGAGGCGCCGCCTGCTTGGGTGGAACTCTGGGCGGAGGGCCGGGCCCTTACACCGCTCAGCGTTCCCGCTGCTGGCGAGCCGGCCGGGTATCTTCCCGGTATCGGAGAGGCCCGGGTTGGTGACCTGGTTGCTTTTGCTGGAAGTGACGGCACCCGCACCTGGTTCCAGATCAGCTCAGGCGGGGTACTCGAACCGCTCTCCCCCACCGCTTTCCACCTGTATCGACTCTCCGAGCACAGTGCTCGGGCGCGGGTATACGCCCTTAATCCGGCAGCTCGCTCCCATCTCAGTTTTCGCGAAACCGGCCCCGGAGACGGCTGGCCCGCTGATCTCAGCGCGCTCGCCACTCCAGCTTCCGGCCCGACTGCTGGTGCGACTGCCGGTATCGCTTCCGAGCATGGTTCCGCTACCACTTCGCACCCAACTCCCGATGCCGCGCAGCCCGGCTCCGCGCGGGTATGCGCGGCTTTCCACGCGGGACGCTCGTTCCTGGTGCACGCACCTGAATCCCCGGTGCCAGTCAGCGGAGCTGCGCTCGTGACCGGCACGAATGCGGGGAGTGCCACTCTCTTGCAGGGAAGCACCCTGGTAGATATTGCCGATCTTGACCGGCTGCGCCGGGCCGCGAACTGGGAGAACATCACTCCGCTTGAGCTCCCACCTGCCTGGCGCTCCTTGCTTCCCGAGCCGGCCGCGGTTCTTTCCGTCGATGAGCTCTGTACCGATCCTGGCGGTACCGCCCGGACCGATATTGCTGCCTGCACCCGGCACCGGCCGTGAATAACCAGGCCCGCGGATGCATTCACCGCCACACCTGACTCACCCAGCACTCGCCATCGCTCATAAACCGCCGCATGCTCATTATTCGCGCGTGCATAAGCCCGGGCCGGGGAGAGGATTTTTCCTCCCCGGCCCGGGCTGTGAGTGACATACGTTGGAGATAATTAGTGGCTGGTTATCCCGGATTTAGCGGGTAGCGCTGGAGCGGGAATTGGCCCGGTAGCGCAGGGTCAAGCCACCGGCGAGCGCGGTGAGCCCGGCCAGGAGCCAGCCCGCGAGCGCCGCACCGGTGCGTTGCAGCTCTGGAGGCGCAGGCGGCGTAACCGGCGGAGTAGTGGGCGGGGTGGCCGGTGGCGTAGCGGGCGGCGTCGTCGGAGGTACCGGTGGTTCTTCGAAACGAACCGTCTGTTCGCTATCGAGCGGATCGGTGTGCTCGGAAATGAGCCGGTCGCCCAGGTACACCCATTCGAAAAGAACCACCTCGCGGCCAGCTAAGCCACTCGCATCAAAATCCAGCTTGATACGGGCGCATTCGCTGGGCGAACCGGGAATGAAGTCGCTGGCTTTACGCACCGGGGTGCCATCCTTCCCGAGCACCGGAGTCCCATCGGGGAACATGGCAGCCGTTTCGATCCGGTAGGTTTCCCCGGGGATAAGCGCTCCGCTGAGTTCGCATACCTCATCGGCAATCAGCGCATCCGCGGTAGCGCTCAGAATCTGATCGCCGCCAGCACCATGCGCGCCCTCAGCACCATCGGCACCCGCCACACCATGTGAGCCCTCGGCACCATCAGCACCCGCCGAATCTTCTTTACCGCCGGCATGATCAGCAACACTCGAAGAGCCATCCCGGGCGCGGGTGGCTAGGCGCGTGAACGTCACCGTCTGGTTGGTGTCCTTCAGGTCAGCATGCACGGCAATATCCCGCCCATCCTGGCGCAGAGTTTCCGTGGCCACCACCTTGGTGCCGGCCAGAGTTGCGGCGTCGACCTCAAAAACCACCTCGACGCTACCGTTGGGGTGCTCTGGCACGAAACGACTGAGGCTGGTGAGCTCGCCACCACTGGCATCACGCAGCGGCTGACCGCTGGCCGGATCCATGAGTTTCCCGTGGACCTCGTATTCCTTTCCGGGAATCACGTGCTGGTAGGACACGGTATCCACCAGGGTGACGGTGCCGGTATTGGGCGCGATATGGGTGTCCTCGTGGTGCATGGTGGTGTGGAGGGAAGGCTCGCGGGTGACCGTGAACTGCTCGGTCACGTCGGTCACGCTGGTAGCCAAGGGCGCCGCCCGGTCATCACCCGCGAAATCGGAGACCACCACGTAGGTACCCGGCAGGTTCTCCCCGGCCTCATCCTGCTCCATAATCCAGGACGGATCACCCACGCTCGGATAGAAACCGTTACGGGCGGGAAGCACCACCGGCTTCCCGATCTGGCGGGCAGCCGCGCGGTTCTCATCGGTGACCGCCTGGCCTTCCGGGAAGAACAGCAGGGTGTGGCTGAGCGTCTGAGTATCCGCCCCGAATCCGGCCCCGCCGCTGAAATCAGGATGGTTGGCGGGTAGGCCGCTCACCCATACATCATCAACCAGGTAGGTGCCGGACTTCGTTTGGCGAATCGAGAGAGCCGAATCGATCTTCCCGGGGTAGCGCACCGACGTTGTTTCATCGGCCAGCCCGAACGTATCCGACCAGCCAGCCTCAATCCAGGGCGCGAACTCGGCCGGTTGGTCCTCCGCGAGGACTTCCCACACCCAGGTGTACATTCCGGGTTTGCTCACCGGCTCGCTCAATTCTGCCCGGATCGGGCCCGGGCCTTCGGCCACCACCGTCACCGACCCGATTTTTTCCGAGCTGGCCGGAACCACGCCCGGCTCGGGAACGGCCGTGGGTGAGACATACCAGGCGGTGGCCCGGTAAGTAACCGGAATAAAGGGACCGTCCTCGAAAGAACCGTTCGTTCCCGGGCGGCGGCTCCACTCCCCATCCCGGAAATTCTCATCCGCGCGGGCCACGAAAGTATCACTGAGGACCGTGCCGGTATCTACCACCTTCGCATCGGCCACGTGGGATACCCCGAGAGGCCGGAAGGGGAATTCTTCCCGGGACGTTTCCTCCGGAAGCCCGTAATGATCAGCCCAATCGGCGTGAATATAGCGGGAGTTCTCCCCCTGCTCATTTTTGCGGACCTCCCATACCCAGGTGACGAAACCGCGTTTGGGGGTGGAAAGTTCCGCGGTAAGGGTCTCCCCCGGGCCGTTGGCCTGGACCGTGACCGAGCCGAGGACCTCCGCTTCTTCAGGAACGGTATCGCTGCGCTGCGGGGAGGTACGACCCGCCCAGTAAGCGGTGGCCCGATAGGTGACGGGCACATTTTTCCCCTTCACCTGGGTCCATTTCCCATCCCCGTAATCCTCCTTGACGGCGGTGGTGAGGGTATCGCGAATAACGCCGTCGGTATTAATAGGACGGGTGCTCACCTTCGAGGTGCCCAACGGCTGAAAATCATAAATAACTTCCCAGGTGCGGCCCGGCACATTGCGAGTGAGAGGATCGCTGACCGGCCGGTGGCCGTAAGTGATGGTGTCCTGAACAGTGCCATCAGCACCGAAAATAGTCAGGGTGGTGCGAACCGGGGTATCGAAAACGGCGGTATAGCTCACCTGACCATTCCCGGTGGCCGACCACGCCAGCTCCAGCGGCTTACTATCGGTCACCCCGCTCCAGGTTGCGCTTCCGCTCGCATCAAAAACCGCCGGGCCGCTGAGGGTAATAACCACGGGAATTCCGGGCAGCCACGCCTCCGAATCATCCGGGTGCACACCGATACCGCGGATGGCACCGCTGCGGTCCCCCTCACCTTCCACGATTCCACTCACGTAGCCGACTGCGGCGCTGGCCCGCGCTTCGCGCACGTAGCTCTGGGCCCGTTCCTCAATATCGGGACGCTGGGTGCGCACCGCCTGCACCAGTTCGTTCACGGTCTCTTGGGCCCGCCCCGGACGCCCCGGGTATTCCTTTTCGAAATTAACGTGGATGAGGTAGCTCAACGCAGCCAGGTTGAGATCATCCGTGGTATTTCCTTCGTAGCGGTTAAGCAACCAGGCCATTTGCGGGGTGCTCAGCTGCAATTCCCCCGGCCCGAGCGCCCGGGATTCGGTAAGAGTCGTAATATCGACCATTTCCCCGGGGCCCGGATCGGCATATTTCGCTTGGATACACCAAATGGGATAGCCTTCCACCGCCACCCCGTTAATTGATTGTGTTTCCGCGTAATGCGGGCCGAGGCGGAGGTGGCCAACAATATTCACTCCTTTAATCTCAATACCTCGGCCAACAGAATGATCCCAATCGGCGCGCGCTCCGGCGCCGCCGAACAGACCGGCGCCCGCCAGAGCGAACACCATGAGTAAAGCAAGAAATACCCGAATCACATGTGGGGTGGGTTTCGGGCCCGTGGTTATTGCCATGGTGGATACGAGTCCTTTCACAATATTATTTTTTGCATGACGAAATAGAGCCATGTTGAAGCTGCATGCACGGCG
The DNA here is from genome assembly GCF_051267215.1 of Actinotignum vesiculae. Taxonomy (NCBI): domain Bacteria; kingdom Bacillati; phylum Actinomycetota; class Actinomycetes; order Actinomycetales; family Actinomycetaceae; genus Actinotignum; species Actinotignum vesiculae. The sequence goes on along the minus strand of NZ_JBOZGG010000019.1, from coordinate 16,159 downwards.
AATGCACATGCGTAACGAACGCGGTGCGGGCAGAAAATGCGGGCGGGAAAATACCGCCGCTAACAGCCATTAACCGCCGCGCGCTACCCGAAGAGGCGAGCCACCGCCCGGTCAGCCGCGCGATAGTTCTGCGAAGCGCATTCCACCTGCTGGCCAATGCGCGCGTAAATGTCATTCAGGGAGCGGGCCGCGGCATGCCACCGCATTTGCGCGGCTTCGTAGGCTGCCTGCGACTGCCCGTCCCAATCCGCCATCGCGGTGCGTATTTGCGCATCGAGCTGCGCGAGCACCCCCTCGATGCGGGAAGCGTGAGCAGCCATATCAGCCGCCCCCGCGGAAAGTTCCCCAAAATGGGCACGAACTTCTGTCATATCAATCCTTTCTATAAGTGCGCGGATACCCCCGGCGCTATTACGCCGCCGGCAGATCCCCGACTAAAGCCGCCATCCGGGAAAAATCCGCGCGGGTGGCCGCATCCGTTTCAGCGACGGTGGCATCCGCGCGGCCCAGGCGCGCCCCGTAATCAGCCAGCAAAACCAGCAACTTTTCGCTGGCCGCGCGGTATTCCTCCAGCGCAGCGGCGAAAGCTACCGGGGCGGTACCCCGCCAGCCGGCATGCCAAGCGGCAATGCGGTCCATAGTTGAGTGCAGATGAGCGCGCAAATCCTCCTGAGCCTGGGTAACAAGCGCGCGAACGGTGAGAATCGAATCATGAGCGACCCGCAATTGTGCGGTGGATACAGCCATACATCCCCCTGAGGTACGTAGGTGGTGGTGCGCGGGTGGTGAGAATTCCGCGCTTCGGACGCCGGCCGATGAGGACCGGTGTTCCCATAGTGGCTGATAAAAGTGGTGCTTGTCGAGAGGGAGAAAATGTTATCCACAGGCACGAGCCCCGCGGGCGTGTCACCCACAGGCAGACCGGCTTTCACCGGCCCGATGCGCCCGTGCCCGGCGGCGCCGTCGTACCTCACTACCTTGTTTTAGGGCGACGACGCCGCGCCGCTTCCGCGGCGCCCGATCAGGCGCTACAGGAAATAAGCCACCAGAGCGACCATCGAAATAACGAAAGCGATGCCGATAATAGTGGCGCGTTGCCAGAAGAGGCGGCGGCGCGGGTAGTAGCTCTGCCCGGGCTGGTAGCCGCCGAAATCGTAGCCACCGCTCAGTTCTTCTTCGGATTCGATAGCGGGTTCTTCCCCGGTGGCACTGCCGCGCTGCTGGTCATCATGCCGGCGGCCGAATTGGCGTTTCCTCACGGTTTCCTCCGTCTCCGGGTGGCTGGCTCCCGGTAGGAATATGGTAGTGCATCCATATGAACATGAGGGCTACTATCCTGGACGTATGTCGTCAAAGAAAAATAAACCGGCCGGGACTCCGGCCCTCCTCGCCCTGGAGAAAGCCGGCGTGGAGTTCACAATTCTTGAGTACGAACAAAGTTTGCATCACGAGCACGGATTCGCCCTCGATTCCGCCGATGAGCTGGGGATGGATCCCCATGTTATTTTCAAAACCCTGCTGGCGCGGGTGGATGGGAAGGCGGTGTGCGCGGTGGTGCCGGCTGCTGCCATGCTCAATCTCAAGTCCCTGGCGAAGGCGGCCGGCGGCAAAAAGGCCGCGATGATGGATCCGCATGATGCCGAGAAACTCACCGGCTACGTGACCGGGGGAATTTCGCCGCTGGGTCAAAAACAGCGCAGCCCGATTTTCATTGATGCCTCGGCGCGCGAGCTGGAGGCGATGGTGGTCTCGGGTGGAAAACGCGGACTCTCGGTGCGGCTGGCTCCGGCTGATTTAGCGGCCGCGGCGCGCGCGATATTCGCGCCGGTGGCTGATTTTAGCCGGCACACCTAGGCCGGCCCGGCTTCGAGTGCCGCCACATCCACATACCAGGGCCCGCGGCGCAGCGCCCGAATATCCAGCTGCTCGGCGAAGTCCACGGCCGTGCGCACCTCCAACCCCAACGAACGCCCGATGAGCGCCAGCACATCGGCTGCGCTCCAGCCGTATTCCGCGAGCGCCCGCATGGTCACGGCCCCGTCGCGTTTGGCCAGGCGCGCGCCGGCCTGGTTGAGCACCATGGGCACATGCCAATATTCCGGGGTAGGCGCCCCGAGCAAACGCTGCAAATACACCTGCCGGGGCGTGGAGGGCGCCAAATCCGCCCCGCGCGTGACCTGGGTAATATGCTCAAGCGCATCATCCACCACGGAGGCAAAATTGTAGGCGTACCGACCATCGCCACGCCGAATCACAAAATCGTCGACGACGCCGCTCACCTGCCCGCACACCTCATCGTGAATAGTCAGTTCTTTCACCTCGGTGCGCAGCCGCAGGGCCGGCTGGCGGCCCACCGCCGCGAGCTTGGCGCGCCCGGCCCGACGGCCGGCCGCGCTCAGGTCCCGGCAGGTGCCCGGGTATACCCCGGGCGCCCCGTGGGGCGCCCGGGCGGCGTCGGCTAAATCACGCCGGGTGCAATAGCACTCGTAGAGCAGTCCGCGTTCCCACAGGGACGCGAAGGCGGCGTCGTACCCCGCGGTGCGTTGGGATTGGATCTGGACCGGGCCGTCCCAGGTGACGCCAAGGGCCCGCAGGTCCGCGAGCTGGCGCTCCTGGAACTGCGGGCGGGACCGTTCGTCCATATCCTCCACGCGCATGAGGAAGCCGCGCCCGCTGCGCCGGGCCAGAGCCCAGGCGAGGAGCGCGGTGCGGAGATTCCCGAGGTGCAGGTCTCCGCTCGGCGAGGGTGCGTACCGGCCGTACTCCACGGCTTAGGCCAGCGAACCCATCGGATCCCAGGCGGGCAGCACTTCCGGTTCGGTTTCCAGCGCGGCCAGCAGCTCGGCGGAGAGGCGATCCTTGGTGACCGCAACTTCGAAAACGTGCTGGTCGAACCAGGAATCGTTCATGGTCCAGAAGCCCTTATCGGCGTGCTCATCGCCCCAGGAGTTTTCGATGCGCCAGCGGCGCGGGCTGCCGTCTTCACGCAGATCAACACCGGTGAACACCATGGCGTGCGTCATCATCGCTTCACCGTAGTAGAGCTCATCGGCCTTCGAGAGCGCCAGGTCAATCCCGTAGGTGCCTTCGTAATCGTAGAGCTGGCCGTCCCAAATACCGCGTTCGCGATCCGACTGCTTGCCGGTATCGCACCCCATCCACACGGGCTGGCCGTCCTTGAGGGTGGCGATGGTGGCTTCGCGGATGACCTCGATGGGCACATTGAGATAAGTGACCGGCTTGGCGCCCACCACATTGCCGAGGCGATCCACGGTGTACAGCTTGCCGTACTCATTACGCGGATCGTTGACGATGCACACGTACTGGTCCAGATCCGGCAGGTACTTCTGGGCGAATTCCACCGGGGTCATCTCCCCTTCGCGGTGGAAGTTCCCCTCCTCATCTTCGTACTGCCACACAAAGCTTTCCGGCGGGGTGCCCAGGTGAATCGCGAGCACCCGGTAGACCTGCCCCATGAACTTTTCGCGCACGGCTTCACGCTGGCCGGCTTCCGCTTCGCGAATATCGTGGGCGGCGCGGCGCAGCAGCATTTCCAGGGTGCGGTTCATGAGCTGGGTATTGGAGGAAGATTCCGTTTCCGGCATCGCGAACTTCGGGCAGGCCCCGTACTTCTCCACCAGGGCCACGAACATATTCCACTGCCCGCCGTCCCCGATGGGATCGGAAAGCAGGTAGTGCACGGTGCGGTCATCAACCGGGCGGTCCGCCAGTTCAATCATGGAGGTGAGGAAATAATTGGCCTTCTCCAGCTTGTCGTAGAAATGCTGGAAGGACTGGGAGAACTCGAAGTTCTTCAGGCCGGTGGCGCGATTGACGAGCATCTTCAGCGAGCTGAGCCCGGAGAAAAGCCAGCAGCGCCCGGACTTCTTCTGGTTATTCACCTTCCAGGTGTCCACCTTCACCGACATGGACGGATCAATCGCGTTAATAACATCGCGATCCTGCGCAACCTTCGTAATCGAGGTCTGGGTGACGGCGTTCTGGACGATGCGAGCGGTGCGATCCGCCGCGAAATCCGCCGCAAACTTCTTCACCATATCGGTCTCAAGTGCCTGGGCCATTCATAACTCCTTCATTGTCGTAACTGTGCCAAGGTCCCTCACTATGCTACCTTGCAGGCGCAGGCCCGCCACGGGCATGTGTCCCGAAAGGTTATGTATGCGTTTTTCGATTGGTCGTTTCGGTGCGTCCGAGCGCGCATCCGGTGCGTCTGGGAACCGCGCCCGCACTCCCGGCGCTTCCGATGCTTCTGAGCGCGCATCCGGCGCTACCGGCCGTGATGCACGCGTTCCTTCTCCGCACCGGCGCATGTGGAACGTGATCGCCGCCCTGCTGGTGGTCCTCGCGGTGGCGCCCATCCAGTTGTGGCGCGCTGATTCGGATTCCGCGCCGGATCCTGGTGGTGCTGGCGGCGCGAGCAGCGCCAGCGGTGCGAGCGGCGGCGAACTCACCGCGTCCGAGGCACTTTCCGCCTTGAGCGAGCTACCCGGGGGCCGCCCCGATTCCGGGCGTGGGTATTCCCGTGCCGAGTTCGGCCTGGGGGATGGCTGGCCCGATAGCGACGGAGACGGGTGCACGGTGCGTAACGAAGTGCTGCGCCGCGATCTTACGGGAGTTACCTTTTGGTCGGGGAAGTCCACGCCGCCGGGCTGCGTCGTCGCCACTGGAACCCTCCGCGACCCGTATAGCGGAACGGAGATTTCTTTTGACCGCGCCCGCGCGCCCGAGGCGGTGACCATTGATCATGTTGTCGCGCTTTACGATGCGTGGCGGGCCGGGGCGCAGGACTGGGACGCGGATACGCGCGCGCAATTCGCCACCGACCCGCTCAATTTGCTCGCGGTTTCCGGGGCGGCGAATAAGGAGAAGGGGCACGCCACCGCCGCGCAGTGGTTGCCGGATAACCCGGCTTTTGTGTGCGAATACGCCGCGCGGCAGGTGGCGGTCAAGCGTGCCTACGGGCTTCGGGTCGACGACGACGAACGTCACGCCCTGCACGAGGTGCTATCCGATTGCGTCCGGTAAGCCGAGGTTGCGGGTGGGGCTAGCTCTGGCTTACTCGGGCAGGGCCTGCTCGTAGTGACTTTGGAGATTGAGCCAGAATTGCTCGGTGGATACGGTGCCTTCGCGCGGCGATGCGGCGGGGCGGCTGCGGGTCACGGGCGCAGCGCGATCACGCAACAGCTACCGCAAGCCTATCCGGTTATTTGCCCTGCGTCACGAGCTTAAAATGTGCCTCCGCGACGCTTGGGGTGCGCAAAGTGCAACCTGAGAACAGCGGCGCCCACAGGGTGCAACCTCACGACATCAAAACAATTTCTTAACGTATTTGTAGTTGCATTTTGTGAGAGGCGGGTGGGTGCTGGAACTCGCGGTCCCGGCACCCACCCGTGTTGGTAGCAATATGGAGGTTAGCGGCGCACCGTTGGGGTATCGGTGCCGTTGCCGTCCCAGTCCCCGATGAAGAGATCATCGCTTACCCGCCCGTACGGGAGGGCGTAATCAGCGTTTCCGCTCACCAGGGAGTTATTGACGTGAATGGTATTGCTGCGGCGGATCGAGAGGGTGTCCCGGCCATCGCCGTCGAAATCCCCCGCGAGGGTAACATCTCCGGCTCGGCCGTAGGAGAAGACGGTATCTGCCGTGCCGCTGGCCAGCGAGTTCTTCACATAGAAGATATTCCCACGCCGCACCGCAAACGTATCAACACCATCACCATCCCAATCACCGACCAGGACCTCATCACCAACCCGACCATAGGAAAACACGCGATCCGCCACGCCACTGGCCAGCGAGTTCTTCACGAAGAAGACATTCCCACGCCGCACCGCAAACGTATCAACACCATCACCATCCCAATCACCGACGAGGACTTCATCGCCGGCCCGGCCGTAGCTGAAGACGAGGTCGGCCACGGTGGCTTGCCAGGTATTGGATAGGTAGAACATATTGCCGGTTGTCGGTGCCGGCGCGGGTGCAGGTTCGGGTGTTGTAGGCTCCGGCGCAGGTTGCGTCGGTTCAGGCGCGGGCGATGTCGGTTCCGGTGAAGTGGGAGTCGGCGCGGGCTGCGTAGGATCGGGCGCCGGCACCGTCGGCTCCGGTGAAGGCGGTTCCGGCTGCGTAGGTTCAGGCGCGGTCGGTTCCGGTGTCGTGGGTGTCGGCTCCGGCGTAGGAGCCGGGTCTTCCTTCTCGGGAATCACCTTGAGCCCGACCTTGAAGGGGTCGTGATCCGAGGAGCGGAAAGCGCTCTCATCCCACAGATTCTTGATGTTGTAGTTGTAGCGAGAGTACTCCAGGGCCACCGCCTCGGGGGAATTGATATTCCACACTTGCCCGCCGGTGGCGAGCTTCGCGGCGGCGGGATTGGCCAGCACGTGATCGAGCGAGCCCACCAGCCCGGAGAATTGGTAGGTGTAGGAATCCGGTTGGAAATGCCCGTGCAGATTGGTGTATCCGGCCTTCTCAAAGACCCGGATCGGGTCCTCCTTCGAATAGGAGTTGAGATCCCCCACCACAAACACCGGCTTATCTGCGAACTCCGCCGTGATCCAATCGCGCAGCGTCTCCGCCTGCTTGGTGCGCAGAAGGTTGTTATTGCCCTGGTACACATCCTCGTCATTCGCGATCTTCTTGGATAGCGAACCCTTGGACTTGAAGTGGTTGGTAATCACCACGAACTCCGGGCCCAGGCCTTCGCCATCCACAACCGCCTGGAAGCTTTGCGCCAGCGGCTGGCGCGCGGTCCCGGTGTACCACTCGCTATTGAGAATCTGCGAGGGACCCACCGCCCGCACCTTATCTTTCTGGTAGATAAAGGCAAGGCGAATATAGTCCTCGTTCTCCCCTACCTTCGCCGGGGAAGGAACATACGCCCAGCGCTCGGCCTGCGCGTCCGCATTGAGGGCCTCCACCAAGGCCCGCACCGCCGTATCGCGATCCCCGCCGGAGACCCGGGCGGTATTCTCAATTTCTTGCAACCCCAGCACGCTGGCATCCAGCTCGTTAATAGCCCGCACAATCTTGGTCTGCTGGCGCGCGAAAGACTCCTGAGTATAAGCCCCGCGCACCTTGCACCGATTCGCCGCGATGGGATTACCTTCGCGGTCGGTATAGGCCCGGCAGCCCTTCTCGTTTTCGCCGAGGCTGGTGAAGTAGTTGAGCACATTGAAGGAGGCAAGAGAAATATCCCCGCCCAGATTCCCGGGGGCAGCCGCGCGGGTGTTCTCAAAAGTAACCACATCGGTGGAGCGATCCGTGCCATCTTCCAGCGTCACCGGGAACCTCGGTTGCAGCTTCCAGGAATTATTACGGAAGTCCATAATGAGCCCGCCCTGGAGAGTTGCGGCGGCGCCCACGCGCACTGGCGCAGCCTGAGCAGCGCGACCGGCCGCGCCAGCCTCACCAGCGGCACCGGCCTCACCAACCTTAGCCGCCGCATTATCCGCGAACAGATACGGCACCGGCACATTCGTTTGGGCATTGCGCCCGAAGTAGGCCCGCGAGCGCCCATCATCCAGAACCAGCACATTCGCCGCGTTATAGGCGTCCAGGGCCTGTATCTGCTCGGGGTTCTCGCTCGGGTTGAAGCGTTCGCTGGGCTGCCATAGCGGCTGGGTGCCGCAGGCCAGACCCACCTCGCCGTACTGGTTGGTGGCATAGTTATTAGTCACCGTGAGCGGCCCGGTCACGCGCACGAGCATGCCCTCCACCGCTTCGCGCTGCGCCGCCGTGGCGTTGCAGGCGATTTCAACCGGCTCGATTGCCGCCGGCTTTTCCTCCAGCACGGTAATAGCAGCGGCATTAATTTCGGTCAGTCCGTAAAACTCGGTGACCGTGCCGCGCACCTCCACATAGGTGCCAGCCTGCAGCTGTGCGGCCTCCGCCCCGTACACGAAAATACCATGGGATGCATCAGTATGGTCCACCCCGGGCGTTTGGATATAGGCCCCGTTGAGTCCGCCTTCCGGGTAGGCCGCGGTCACGACGCCGCGCGTGGTCACCTCCTGCCCGGCGAGCGGACTTGCTTGTCCGCTTCCCTGAATTTGCGCGATGGTCACGGGTGCGGCCGGTTCGCTTCCGGTTCCCGTGCCCGGCTCCGTTGTTGGCTCGGTGCCGGGACCGGTGCTTGGCCCGGGTTGCGGCTGCGCGCCGGGATCCGGTTGGCTCGGGGTTGCGTCGTCGTTCGCACGTCCCGGCGTAGCCGGAACAACACTAAAATCGGCCGCATTATTATTCGTATCCGCGCCGTTGGGGATGCGGGAGGCGGAGTTCGCGGCCATCTGGGAATTGGAGCCGACGCGCGCCGCCTCGCCTTCCGCCACGCTCGCGTTCCCGTATCCGACCAGGTCAATAGCGGTAGCGGGATCGGCCAGGGCCGCGTCAATACGCGACGACGGCGCCAGCACCACAATCCCACCCTTGGCTCCGAGGTTGATCGGGGAGGTGGCCGCATCCGGGAGCTGAGCACCGTTGGACCCATTCGATCCGGCGCTCACCACCAGATAAGCCCCGGCGTCCAGGCTGCCGCTCAGGGCCACCTTGGAAGAAATGTTCTTCCCGTGGCTTGCCGAATAGCCCAGCGTCAGATCGCTCAGGTCAATCGCCGCCGAGCTCGGGTTATACAGCTCAACGTATTTATGAGTGTAGGCGGATCCGGAGGATCCTCCCCGGGTATAAATCTCATTAATGACAATTCCGGAACCATCCGGCGCGGCGAACGCCGGGAGGAGGGAGACGCCGGGAACCATCAAAGCCGTGGCCGATAGTACCGCAACGCCCGCGAGGGCACGTTTTTTCACGTTGCGACCTTTCTGTGTGGTCCGCGCGTGGCGGGCGCGGAAAGTGCTTCACGCCTCCTCCACGTTAGCCGGACCGCATCGCTAACTCTTAAACACCAGGTAAACGGGCGGTGACCAGAGCTCGCGGGCTACACAGATTCGTCGTCGAGCAGCCCGGCGCGCGTCATATCCACCGCGACCCCGATGCGCCCTTCCACCCCCATTTTCGCCACGATGGCGGAAAGATGCGTTTTCACCGTGGATTCGGCCAGGTGCAATTTCTCGCCAATATCGCGATTCGAGAGCCCCCGGGACACCTGCCGGGCTACCTCGAGTTCGCGGGCGGTGAGCCGCGCGATTTTTTCCTGGGCACGCCGGCGCACGCTCACGGTGCGGGTCGCCGCCAAATATTCGTATACCTGCTTGGCCGCGCGCGGGGAGAGCGCGCCATCCCCGGCTGCCACATTGCGGATCGCCTGGAGGAGCACCTGGGGATCTTCCGATTTGAGAATAAAGCCGGAAGCACCGGCTTCCGCGGCGCGCACCGCTTCATCATCGGCATCCAGGGTGGTCACCACGATGACCTGGGGTGGATGCGGGAAACTCCGCAGCTGGCGCGTGGCCTCGATACCGTCCATACCTCCGGGCATCGCCACGTCCATGAGCACGACGTCAATCTTCACGGCGGTGAGAGTTTCCAAAGCTTCGCGGGCCGTGCCCGCCTGCGCCACCACCTCGCTATCGCGCTCCGGACTCAGGTTAATAATTTGCACCAGGAGACGGCGAACCATCGGGTCGTCATCAACGACCATAACGCGAATGGGTGAGGAAATCGGCACCGCGCTATTTTACCATTCCAGAATTGCCGCCCCGGGCACTCCCGTCCCAGGGAAGGTGCACATCAACTGCAAAAACGCCGCCTTCAGTACTGAAGTTAGCGCGCCCGCCCAGGGCCTGCGCCCGGGCCTGCACCCCGCGCAATCCCGAACCTGTCCCGTGCTCGTTTTCGCGCTGCGCCCCATCATGCGGGGCGGGCAGGGCATTACGCACCGCAATATCGAGGCCCTGGCCTGGCCCGCCGCTCACCCGCACCCGGGTGGTTTCTTCCGGGGCGTATTTCACCGCGTTGGTGAGCAGTTCCTGGACAATGCGGTAGCAGGCCGTGGTAAGCGCGGCCGGGGCGCGTTCGGCATCCGTAATAAAAACATTGGCGACGACGGGATGCCCGGCCGCCAGCACCTTATCAATATGATCGGCTAATTCGGTGAGGGAACGCGGCGGGCGGTAGGCCGAGGAACTCGGATCGCGCATGACCCGCACCAGGGAACGCAAATCATCGGTGGCCTGGCGGGAAGATTCCCGCAGGGACCGCGCCGCTTCTTCTAAGTCCGCATCCCCGCGCGCCAGCAGTTCCAAGGAGCCGGCCTGCAGGCTCATAATGGCCAGCTGGGAGCCGATGGAATCGTGAATTTCCCGGGCCAGGGCATCGCGTTCTTCTTTGCGGGTGAGCTGGGTTTCCAGCTCTTCGGAGGTGGCGGCCGAGGCTTGGAGTTCCTCACTGGTGGCATCCAGGCGATGGTGGGTTTCCTGGAGTTCCGCGGTGGCACTGCGCCACAACCCCCAACCGATAGGCAGGAGCACCGCCACCGCGTACAACACCAGGAGCGGCACAATATTATTCGGGAAATCATCCAGCGGATTCTGGTGGTTGAGGAAGCCCATCACCCAGGAAGAGTTGTAATCTTTCCCGGTCAGTTCGCGGGCGAATTGCCAAGCGGTAATGAGGGCGTACATGAGGCACACGCCCAGGGCGCGGCGTCGTCGCCCCAATGCACGCGCCCCCGCAAGATAGCGCGGCAGCAAAAACCCAACCACCGGTCCGATAGCACCCAAAGTAGAACACACGGCCGCAACCGCGAGCGCGCGGCGCGGGTAGCGTTCCCGGCGCGCCACCCAGATGCCCGCCATAATGCAGCAGCACATCGATACGAAGATCCCGACTTCGTCGAGGGTGCCGAGCCAGCCGGGCAGCGCGCGGATTTTTGCGCGTTCAATCTGGTAGCCAACCCCAACGACCATGACGATATATATGGCGGCCGTTTTGAGATAGAAGGGTAGGGCGGCGAGTCCGCGCCGGCGCGCCGGATTCTGGCCCGCACGCGCCGCCGCACCGCTGCGTTTCTTCGGCGCGTGATCTGTCATGCCTGTGATTGTACGGCGCGCCCGCGCGCTCCAGAACCGCCGTTCGGCCCGCGGATGCCACCCAAAGGGATGAGACGGGTCTGCCCAGGTGGAGGATGTGCGCGCCGCGCCGCCTTTCTACCCTGGAGGCGATACGTGAGCGACTCCGGCCACGGGCCTCCTGCCTGGCCGGGGCGGCGCCCACCGCTGTAGATAAGAAAGGTTCTCGCATGTCAGCATCCACGCCGCCGGTGTACGGCGCAGTACCCGCTCCGGAACAGAAAAAGAATTGGTTTGCGCGCCATAAGCTCCTCACCGCGCTGCTCGTTATTGTGGTGCTCGCGATTGTCGGCACCGCGCTGTCCAAGCAATCCGATGGCAAGCCCGCCGCCACGTCCAGCTCCCAGGCCGCCGATAGCGCCGCATCCGGGAACGCCGCGGAAAGCGCGGATAAGAAGGCGGATGCCGAGGCTGAGGGCGATAAGAAAGATAAGAACGACGACGCAACCGTGGGCATCGGCACCCCGGTCGTTCTCGGTGATTTTGAAGTGACCGTCACCAATGTGGAGAAGGGCGTGAGCCATATCGGCAATGATGTGCTAGGCAAGGATGCTACCGGCCAGTACGTCATTGTGGATGTGACCGTGAAGAATACCGGGAAGGAAGCGGCTGGCTTCGCCGAATCGGAGCAGAAGCTCGTGGATACCGAGGGGCGCCAACATTCGGTTTCCGGGGATTCCCTGTACCTGGGCGATGCGTCGATGATCTACGAGAAGGTCAATCCGGGCAATACCGTGAGCGGGAAGCTGCTCTTCGATGTGCCGGCCGATGCGGTTCCGGCCAAGCTGGAACTGGAGACCGGGTGGATTCATAACGCGACCGTCACCTTGCAATAAGCGCTGCTTACTTCGCTTGGCGTTTTTCGCGCGGCGTGTTTCCTGCGCCTGGCATTTGGTTTCGCCGGTTTCGCGCGGCGCTGTGTCACGCGGCGTTTCTCTTCGCGGCCCTTCGCTCTAGAATCGAGAGTGAGGGGCCGCGGCGCATTCACCCAGCTGAGCGCGCTCCGCGGTGGCGCTCGTAGCGGCACACAAGCGAGGAAAGGCAGCTCGTAGCTATGTCACAGCTCGACACCATCTGGTGGCAAGTTTTTGCCCTGGGAGCCTGCGGGGCGCCCATTCGCGAGGGGCATAGCCCCCTGACCGCGACCGGGGAACTTCCCGACGCCGCCCCCGGTGAACACCGCTTACGGGCTCTGGATCCGTGGCTCGATTATCTTATTGAGCTCGGTGCTAATGGCCTGCTCCTCACCCCGATTTTCGCCTCGGTTTCCCACGGCTATGACACCCTCGATCACTTCCGCCTCGACCCGCGCCTGGGCGATAACGCGGATATCACCCACCTTATTGAGGAAGCGCACCGCCGCGGCATCCGGGTGCTTTTCGACGGCGTCTTCAACCATATTTCCCGCTCCCACCCGCAGCTCGAAGATCTGGGCCTACGCACCGAGAACGGCGATTTCCACACCTGGGAAGGCCACGGGGATCTCATTACCCTCGACCATTCTTCGCCGCGGGTGCGCGAACTGGTTCGCGAGGTCATGGAATTCTGGCTGGAGCGCGGTATCGACGGCTGGCGCCTGGACGTGGCCTACGCGGTCCCGACCGATTTTTGGGCCGAGGTACTCGGGAAAGTCCGCGAGCGTTTCCCCGAGGCACTGTTCCTGGGCGAAGTTATCCACGGCGATTACCCCGATTTCGTGGCGCGGTCCAGCGTGGATACCCTCACCCAGTACGAGCTATGGGCCTCGATTCGCCAGTCGATTGCCGCGCGTAATTTCTGGGAGCTGGACTGGAATCTGGGGCGCCACGCGCAGTTCTGCGAGCATTTCATTCCCAATACGTTTATCGGTAATCACGATGTGGAACGCATCGCCACCGCGGTAGGTCCGGCCGGCGCGGTGCTGGCCGCCGCGGTGCTCTTCACGGTTCCTGGGATGCCTTCGATTTATTACGGGGACGAACAGGGCTTTACGGGAACCAAACTCGAAGGCTTTTCCGCCGACGACCAATTGCGCCCGCCCTTACCCGAACGCCCCGAACAGCTCTCCGACCTGGGCGCCGGGATGTACGACGCCTACCGCGCCCTCATCGCGCTGCGCCGCACCCACCCGTGGCTCACCCGCGCCCGCCTCGAGGTCACGGGCAAGGATAATACTTGGATCGAGTACCGCGTCTGGGAGCGTCAGCACGACGACGCAGCTCCGGCCAGTGCGGACTCCGACGCACACGGTACTGACCGCTGTGAGCCGCTCACCGGCACTGCCACGCAGGCAGACTCGGCCGCGCAAGTGAACTCTGGCCAGCCCGCCGAGCTGCGGGTGCGCCTCGATCTCGAGCCGCACCCGAGCGTTCGTGTCATGGGCGTTGATCCTGCCGGAGGCGACGTTGAGCTCTTTTCCTGGCACGCGGGCGCAGAAAGCGGGGAGTAAACAGTGCTTATCCTCCTACCTCCTTCGGAAGGGAAAACCGCGCCGGCCAGCGGCCCCGCCCTTGACCTGAGTACCTTGAGCATCCCGGAATTCACGGCCTTGCGCACCGAGCTGGTGGCGGAGCTGGAAGAAGTGTCCCGCCGCCCGGACGCCCTCGATATTCTCGGGGTGGGTCCGAGTATTGCCGATGAGGTCGCCACGCAGATCACGCTGCGCGAGCAGCCCTGCGCCCCGGCCTGGCAGGTGTATACCGGGGTGCTCTACCAGGCCCTCGATATGGGGAGCTTCTCAGAAGCGCAGCTCACCAGCGCCGGGGAGCACACCCTGATTTTCTCGGGGCTCTTCGGGGCCACCTCGCCGCTCGACCTCATCCCCTCCTACCGATTGGGAATGAACGTGGAGCTGGGCGGCGCGAAAATTTCGGCCCGCTGGGCACCCCTGTGGCCGGTTCTCAACAGCCGGGCCTCCGGATTGGTCATTGACGCGAGGTCCGGTGCGTATGCGGGATGGAAGGTGCCGGCTAGCTGCGACGTCGTAAAAATAACCGCAACACGCATCACGGGCGCAACGTCCCGAACTATCTCGCACGCCGCGAAATATTTCCGCGGGCGGGTGGCGCGTCTGGCGCTCCTGGCCGATACTCCGCCGCGCGAAGCCGAAGAATTAGCGGAATTGTGCCAGCAATTGGTGGGCGAGGAAACTGCCGCCGGGGCGATCACCGGGGTGGAATTAGGGCCGGTGCGGCGCGGGGTGCGCGAGCTCGCGGTGGTGGAGACCGTGGATGCGGGGCGCGCCCACTAAGCTGGGATCGTGCGTTGTTCGTATTTTGAGGCGGGGACCTGCCGTTCGTGTACCCGGATGGGTGAGGCCTACCCCGCTCAGGTGGCGGACAAGGAGGAACGCCTGGCCGAATTGCTGGCGCCTTTCGCACCGGAGTGGCTGCCGCCTGCACTCTCCCCGGAATCGCATTTTCGTAATAAAGCGAAGCTCGCCGTTGGCGGAAGTTCGCAGGCGCCGACGCTGGGAATTTTAGATCGGGGTATGCGCGGGGTGGACCTGCGCGAATGCGGGCTTTACGAGCAGCCCATTACCGCGGCGCTCCCGGCACTGACCGAGTTCATCGGGCGGGCGCGGCTCACGCCTTTCGACGTGCCGAGCGGGCGCGGGGAACTCAAAAATATTCTTATCACCGCTGCGCCGAGCGGTGAGCTGCTGCTACGTTTTGTGCTGCGCTCGACCGAGTCGGTGGTGCGGATTCGCAAGCATCTGCCCTGGTTGCGTGCGCAGCTCCCGAACGCTCGGGTTATTTCTGTTAATTTGCTGCCGCAGCGTGCCGCTCTCGTGGAGGGTGAGGAGGAGATTGTGTTGACCGGGGAGGATACGTTGCCGTTCCCGCTCGGCGCGGTGACGCTTTACCTCACCCCACGTTCGTTTTTCCAAACGAATACCACGATTGCCCGGGCGATGTACGCACAGGCGCACGAGTGGGCCGCGGGTTTGGATGGGGTGCGCACGGTCTGGGATCTGTACTGCGGGGTGGGTGGTTTCGCGCTGCACGTGGCCGGCCCGGAGCGGCGCGTGACCGGCGTGGAGATTTCCGAGGCCGCGGTGGATTCCGCGCGCCGCGCTGCCGCGAAGGCCGGCAGTTCCGCGCAGTTTTTTGCCGGCGACGCCGCACGTGCCGCCGGCAAGCTCGGCGGCACGCCCGATCTGCTCATCGTCAATCCCCCGCGGCGTGGCCTGACCGATCTCACCGAGTGGATTGCGGCGAATCCCCCGCGCTGGCTCATCTATTCATCGTGCAATCCCACCACGCTGGCCAAGGACTTGCAGCTGCTGGAGGGCTTTGCCGTGCACGAGGCACGCCTCATGGACATGTTCCCGCAAACCGCACACATGGAATGCATGGTGCTGGCCGAGCGGGTGGATTAGGCGGCGGCTGCGGAGTTTCGGAAGCGGTATGCTGCCATATTTATTCTGAGCATTTCGCGAGGGATAAGTGCTTGCGCATGCCACTACATTGGCGCAGACTGTTCTACAGGAGACAAGGAGGTCACCCATGGCAAAGACAGCGAATGTATACGTCCGCATTGATCCCGAGCTCAAGGAACGGGCAGAACGTATTTTGAGCTTATTGGGTATCTCCCCATCAGCTCTTATTACTCTGCTTTATAAGCAAGTGATCCTGCACCGCGGTATCCCCTTTGAAGTGAAGCTCCCGTATGCCAGGCCGGTTGATATTAGCTCGCTGACCAAAGATGAGTTAATTGCCGAATTGGACAAGGGCCTCCGGTCCATCAAATCTGGCGCCACCCAACCCGCAGACGAAGTATTTAAATCACTGAGTTTAGAGTTCGGCGAATGGGATTCCACGATAGGCACCGATGCCCAACCACTTTAAGTTAGTTGGTGCTCTTGCGGCTCGGAAACCGTCTGCGTTTAACTGCGGACAGGCATAATTTCTTCCATTTGACCCTGACGTTACGTCACACTCTACCGTTGTTAACACGGAAGGAGGATGAGTGATGAAAACCGTCAATGAGGTCAGCAAAATAGCCGGTATTAGCGTTCGCACGTTGCAGTACTACGACAGAATCGGGCTTCTCAAGCCCACCGGAGAGTGTCTAATGGTTTGTGTGTGAGGGTGAAAACCACCTAGGAGATAAACCAGAATGACTACCGTGAAACAAGA
>NZ_JBOZGG010000018.1:0-36233 GCF_051267215.1 Actinotignum vesiculae | reverse complement strand
AGATGTCCGTGGCCTACCCTGACCGGTTTAATAAGTATTTATAAACAATGCTCACACACAAACAACTTGACACACTCGCCCACCGATTACTCGGATGCTGGATACAGGCTGTACAGCGACGCGGACGTGAAACAGCTGCGATATATTTTGCTTTTTCGGGAGTTGGAATTCCCGCTCAAAGAAATCAAAGCCATAGTCCACAGCGAGAACTTCAATGAAGCCGAGGCACTCGACCAGCAGATAACACTACTGTCCCTGAAAAGGGACCGGCTCGAAGCCTTGCTGGACTTCGCAAAAAGAATCAAATCATCAGGAGGTACCTATATGGATTTCACAGTTTTTGACACCGGAAAAATCGATGATTACGCACGCCAGGCCCGAGAGCGCTGGGGTACAACGTCGGAATATCAGGAGTATGAATCCAAGCAAGCAGGACGGAGCGACACGGAAAATCAGGCCATCACCCAGAGCCTCATGTTAATTTTCGGGGAATTCGGGAAGATCAAAACTGGTGCCCCCGATTCCCCGGAAGCCCAAGTGCTGGTGAAAAAGCTGCAAGGCTTCATCACGGATAATTTCTATACGTGCACGGATGAGATCCTGGCCGGCCTCGGTGAAATGTATGCCGATGGCGGAGAGTTCACTCGCAATATTGACGATTTTGCGGGCGAAGGAACCGCGGTATTCGTTCACGAAGCTATCAAGCACTACTGCGCATAATTCATCGCCATCCGCTTCCTGTTCCTTATAGCCGTGCCCGGTGCCGCCTCCCCGACTACCTTATCCGTAGTCGAAGAGCGGCACCGGGCACAATAAAACTCCCGCTACTGGGGAGTTAAGCACCCGGCGCAGGTTGCGGATAGGTAGCGAGCAGGTGCGCAGCCGACTGGGCTGCAAAATTTTTCCCTTGGTACGATTCCGCCCCCTGGTATATAACAGCGCGATTTTCGGCCGGGATTCCCAGGAGGTCACCGATCTGGGAAAGCTGGTGGCCGAATTTATCACGCATCGTAATCGAGGATTTAATCTCGAAAATGCGCGGGTGACTACGCACGGTGAGATCAAGGAGATCAACCTCGCGCTTGGAATCATCACGATAAAAATAGAGCTCCGGCTCCGTTCCCATATGGAGACATTGTTTTCTTATCTCTGCGATCACGAAATTCTCGAATACCGCCCCGCGTTTCGGATGGGTGAGAAGTTCAGCAGCACTTCGGATTCCCAAGAGATGACACAGCAAACCCGTATCATAAAAGAACAGCTTCGGAGTCTTCGTCACTCGTTTCGCACCGGTGAACATATACGGTTGCAGCGTAAACGTGATGCAGGAGGAGTTGAGAATCGATGCCCACTCTTTGACGGTCCGATGGGTGGAGCTGATATCGCGCGCCAAGCCACTGTAGTTAATGGGGCTTCCGCTCGATTCTGCACACAACCGCAGGAAAGCGCGAAATGCATCAACATTTTGGATATCACGATAATCCGCAACACGGCTTTCAAGGTAAGTCCGTACATAATTAGATATAAAAACGTGGCCGGGATACCTACCTCGTGAATACGCGGATATCCTCCTGTCACTTGCGCTTCGCTGAGTGTGGGCACAGGATCGAGTGCTTGAAGTTCTTGCCAGCTCAAGGGGAGTAGCTGAAGAATTCCAACTCTGCCGGCCAAGGATCGGCGAATGCTCCGCAGCAGCGAAAAGTTTTGTGAACCGGTCAAAATGTACTGCCCCGCCGCACCACCTTCATCTGATCGCACCTGAATGGTGGAGAAAAGATCCGGAGCATATTGCGCCTCATCAACGATAAGCGGCGCGGGGTGCGCGGCAAGAAAACCAACTGGATCCTGGGTAGCTGCCGCACGGAGATTCGGATTTTCGAGGCTAACGTATTCATACGTGGGAAAAGCCGTCCGAACCAGGGTTGATTTCCCACTCTGGCGCGGGCCGGTAACGAAAACCACCGGAAACCATTGCGCTAATTGTGCGATATAACCACTCGCACTGCGAGGAATCACCGTGCCGCCTCTCCCCTCATTGCGAGAGTAGAGCCACCGCATATCTGCCCAGAAGTCACCAGATTATTGCAGTAGCATCTACCAAATTACTGCAGTAGAACCCACCAAATCACTGCAGTAGGAACTCCCGAATCGGCTCAATAGCAACGGAAAACCCCGCTTGCACCACTATCGGAGACAGGCATAGTCGCGCACGGCTCGCCCCCGGCTTACACACCTACCGCAAGCCGTAGCGTTTGAGATGGCGTTGGGCGCGCGCGGAGTTGTCATTCTGCAAGGCGAGCAGCTCGGCGTAGATGCCTCCGGACTCAGCGAGCTCGGCCGGACTGCCCACCTCATCAATACGCCCCGCCCGCAGCGTGATAATCCGGTCCACGCTGGCGATGGTCGAGAGCCGGTGCGCGATAATAATCGAGGTGCGGTCTTTCATGAGTTCTTCCAGCCCGGCCTGCACCCACCGTTCGGAGCGGGTATCCAGCGCGGAAGTCGCTTCGTCCAGCACCAAAACCGGGGCAGCTTTGAGCATGGCGCGAGCCACGGCGATGCGTTGGCGTTGCCCACCGGAAAGCTTGAGTCCGCGCTCCCCGATGACGGTGTCATACCCCTGGGTGAAACGCCGGATAAAACGATCCGCGTGGGCGCGGGTCGCGGCATCGAGGATTTCTTCCTCGGTAGCATCCGGGCGCCCATAAGCAATATTTTCCCGAATTGTTCCGGAGAAAAGCGCCGGGTCCTGGAAAACTACCCCGATGGCGGCCCGCACCTGCTGAAGTGACAGACCCGCGATATCGCTGCCGAAGAGCTCAATATGCCCGGCCCGCGGTTCGTATAACCCCAGGAGAAGCGAGGTCAGGGTAGTTTTCCCACCCCCGGATTCGGAAACAAAAGCGACCCGTTCCCCCGGCTCGATAGCGAAACTAACATCGCGTAAAACATCCGGATCTGTGCCGTATCCAAAAGTCACGTTCTCGAAACGAATCGCCGGCACATCAGGCTCAATTTCCACCAATTTCTGGTGGAGCGCGCGGGCCATGAGTGGGCGGGCCGGTGCGGCGTCGTCGTTAGGAGTAAGGGCGGCGCCGTTAGGAGTAACGGCAGTGCCGCCAGGAAAAGTCGCGCCGCCGGTCGATACGGGGCACTGGCCGCGTTCGGTTTCGGTGAGTTCCATGACCTCGAAGTAATCGCGCGAGCCAGCGATGGCGTGCTGGGTGGTGTCGACGATCCAGCTCATGGACATGACCGGGCGGCGCGCCATTCCCACGAGTTGCACCAGGATGACCATGTCGCCCACGGAGAATTGGCCGCGGGCGGTGCGCAGGAAAATAATCGCGTAAATCGCGAAGAAAATAATGGCCATAACCATCCGGCGCAGGAAATCCATGGTGTGCCAGTGGCGGGATTGGTTGGCGGTGACACGCTCGGCGTGCTCGTAGTGACGGGCGAAATGCGCGAGTTCGCCACGTTCGCGGGTGAAGGATTTGACCACGCGGATCTGGCCGATTACTTCGTTGAAGCGCCCACCGGCCACGTCGATATCTTCGTTTTTCTGCGCTTCGAGGCCCTGCCAGCGCCGCGAGGTGAGGGCAGTCAGCCACATGTAAATCGGGAAAATAATAAGCAGGAGAAGGCAGAGCAGCGGGGAATAAATAAAGGAAATAATCAGGACGGCGATCACCGTGAGCAGCGTGGTGAAGAAGGAGTTTGCGAAATTCTTGACGAAATTCGTGACCTCCATGATGGAGCGGTTGAGGCGCGAGGTGATAGTGCCGGTGAGTTCGCGGTCGAAATAATCTTGCGGGAGGGTGAGGAGTTTATCGAAGTAGCGCACGGAGAGGATAGAGCGCATTTTTTGGCTCATGAGGTCGCCGGCGTATCCGCCTAGTGAATCGATGGTGGCGGAGAAAAAGTCGATGGCGAGGAAGGCACCGGCCAGTAGGATGACCCGCCGCACCGCCACGCTAACGTCGAGGCTGCCGCTCACGGCAGCAACCGCGGTATCGGTGGCGGCGCCGAGCACGAAGGGAACGATGATGGTTCCGGCGGTCACGAGGATGGAGGCGAGGGCCACCGCCACGTAGTAGCGGGACAGCGCGGAGGTGAAACGAAAAATTCTTAGCAGTGCGTGCACATAGTGACCCTAGCAGTAGTGCGCACTGTTCCCGGGCCGTTCGCGTGCCGAGCCGCGCTGGAAGTCGTGGTCGCGTTCCTGGGTGCCGTCGCGTTCCTAGGCGCGGTCGCGTTCCTAGGCGCGGTCAAGCTCGCGGTCACGTGCATGGTTGCCGTCGCGACTGCGTTCACGGCTGTGGTCGTGGCTGGGGACGCGCCCGTGTTCGCGGTTGTGTTCGCGGTTGTGGTCCCAATCCATCTGCACCGCGAGCGCGGCGAGGAGCAGGTCGAGAGTATGGGGTTGGTAGCGGGTCAGTTCGGAGCCGGGATGACGCGCGGCACCGGCCGCGGAACTTGCCGCCGAACTTCCTGCGGCCCCCGCGCGGGAAGGCCCGGCACCTTCTTGGGCGCGTAATTGCGCGAGACGCTGCGCGGCCTGGTGGCGTAGATACTCGCGTAGGTCTTTATGACCGCGGGTAAGAACGACGTCGCCATCCGCTCCGGCAGCAAAAATCCGGCGAGCATGGGCGCGCCGTTCGTTGGCGCGTTCCCGCTCTGCCGCGAGTTCTTGCTCGGCACGCTGAAGGGAGCGGGTGAGCTGGTCGATACGTTCTTGCATCTGGAGGATGCGGGCGATGCCGGCCAGGTTGATGCCATCCTCCTGGGACATGCGTTGAATTTCTTGGAGGCGTTCCACATCCTCCAGGGAGTAGCGCCGCCCGCCTCCGCGGGTGCGCCGGGCGGACACCAGCCCCAGGCGGTCATATTGGCGCAGCGTCTGGGCGTGCATGCCAGCGAGTTCGGCCGCTACTGACACCGTGAGTAACGGTGCGCGTCGATTCGCCATACCTCCTCAACCTCCTTTGTTGGGATCCCGGGCCCGGCCCCACGCGGGGCCGGGCTAGCCGGGTTTTTCGTTCCTCGTGCCGCTTCGCTAGTGCTTCGCGCTAGCTTGGCTAGCCGTTCGCATGAGCTTCGCTAGCACTTCGCCTAGACCTTCGCCATGCGGATGAAATCCGCGCGCGGATCGGCATCGTCCGTGGCCTTGGCGAAGAGTTCCACGGTTTTGCGGGCATCATCCGACAGCCGAGTGGGAACCACGACCTTGAGACGCACGTACATATCCCCGGCCGTACCCTTGGCCGTGAGACCCTTGCCGCGTACCCGCAAAATTTTATCCGTGGAGGAACCGGCCGGGATTTTCACCCGGACGGTGTGCCCTGCCAGCGTTGGTACTTCTACGGTAGCCCCGAGAGCGGCTTCCGGGAAGGACACCGGGACATTGACGTAAACATCTTTGCCCTGCACCTCGAAAACCGGGTGGGGCTCCACGTGGACGGTGACGATAATATCGCCAGCCGGCCCGCCGTTGAGGCCCGGATGCCCCTTCCCGGCGATCCGAATTTTCTGGCCGTCGCTCACGCCGGCCGGGACTTTCGCGGTCACGGACTTGCCGGAGGCGGTTTGGATTTTCACGGTGGCCCCGTCCACAGCCTGGCGGAGCGGGAGCGAGACCGTAGCGGTCATATCCGCACCCTTCTGGGCTCGGCGCTGGGAGCCGAATCCAGCGAAACCTCCGCCTCCCTGGCCGCCCCCGAAAAGCCCGCCTAGCACGTCCTCGAAGTTGCCGCCGAAGCCGCCTGCGCGGGCGCCGCCCGTGGAGGATGAGGCGTGGTAGGTTCCCCCGCGGCCGCCGGAGAACATGGAGAAGATGTCCTCGAAACCGCCGCTGCCTTGCCCACCGGCCCGGAAGCGGGGCCCGCCGGCCCCGAGCGCCCGGATCGCATCGTATTGCTTGCGATCCTCCGGGTTGGAGAGAACCTGGTAGGCCTCCCCCACCCTCTTGAACTTTTCTTCGGCGTCCTTCGAGCCGCCATTCCGATCGGGGTGGTAACGGCGGGATAGCTTCCGGTAGGCCTTTTTAATATCCTCCTGGGTGGCGTCTTTTTTCACGCCGAGTTCCTGGTAGAAATCCTTATCGAGCCAATCTTGGCTTGCCCCTGCCATATGCTCACCTCCCCTTTCTTATCCTGCTGTGTGTATTCCGTGAAGCCTGCCCCCACTATTCCGGTGAGACCACTCCCACCCGGGCCGGGCGGAGAACCTTATCCGCCACGGTGTAGCCGGGTTGAATAAGCGTCTCAATAGTTTGAGCGGTAGCTTCCGCCGAGGACCGATTCATGAGTGCCTCGTGGTACTCCGGATCGAATTCATCACCAACCGCACCGAAACGCGCCACCTTGAAGGTGGAGAAGAGAATCTGCTCCACCTTCTCCGCGATCAAGCCGGTGGGGCCTTCCAGGTCCCCGTGCTGGCGGGCCAGTTCCACATCATCAAGAACCGGGAGCAAAGCCTCAATCACCTTGAGAGTGCCCGAATCGCGGTGCGCTCCAGCTTCCTGCTTGGAGCGGCGCACGTAATTCGTGTACTCCGTTTCGGTGTTGTACAGCGATGCCTGGGCGCGTTTGAGCTGGTCCTCCAGGGTGCTGATGGTCGCCATTGCTTCGCTGAGCGGATCGGCCGCGACGGCCTCTGCATCGCCTGCGCCGGCTTCAGCATCGGAAGCTTCAGTATCGGATTCCTGAGCATCCGATGCCTGGCCATCACCAGCAGCGCCGGCTGTGCCAGCTTCACCCGCACCTGCCGGCGAGGCCGCGGCGGCAGCTGCGTCGTCGTTCCCAGAAACAGCGCCCGCACCGGAACCGCCCGCGCCGTTACCGGCACCCGCGTTTTCCCCGGCACCGGAACTAACAGCAGGCTCCTCCGCGCCGTCCGGGCCATTGCGCTTCAGATCGTCCTCACTCATTACTTATTCTCCTCATCGTCCACGACTTCGGCGTCGACGATATTGTCATCAGAAGAACCGGACGCACCGGAACCGCCCGCGGCACCGGAAGCATTCGCGCCGCCGTTCTGCTCAGCGGCCTGGGCCTGCGCGTAAATTTCCTGACCGATCTTCTGCGATTTCTCGTTGAGTTCGGCCAGGGCGCTCTTGACGTCCTCCACATTGCCGGTGCCCTTGAGGGTTTCGCGCACCTTGGCGATGGCCTCCTCCACCTCGGTGACGGTGGCATCGGTGAGCTTGTCCTTATTGTCCTTGATCAGGCGCTCAATGGAGTACGCGGTCTGCTCCGCCTGGTTGCGAGTATCGGTTTCTTCCTTGGCCTTGGCGTCTTCCGCGGCGTGCTCCTCAGCTTCCTTGACCATGCGGTTGATTTCCTCTTCGGAAAGGGCCGAACCGCCGGTAATGGTCATGGACTGTTCCTTGCCGGTGGACTTATCGCGAGCGGACACATGCACGATGCCGTTGGCATCGATATCGAAGGTGACCTCGATCTGCGGCACCCCGGACGGAGCCGGCGCGATCCCGGTCAGATCGAAGGTGCCCAGCGGCTTGTTATCGCGCGTGAACTCACGTTCACCCTGGAACACCTGGATGGATACCGAAGGCTGGTTATCTTCCGCGGTGGAGAAGGTTTCCGAATGCTTGGTGGGGATAGCGGTATTGCGCTGGATGAGCTTGGTCATCACGCCGCCCTTGGTTTCAATACCGAGGGAGAGCGGGGTGACGTCAATAAGCAAAACATCCTTGCGGTCCCCGGTGATCACACCGGATTGCAGCGCCGCACCCACGGCCACAACCTCATCGGGGTTCACGCCCTTATTGGGTTCGCGCCCGTTGGTGAGTTCCTTGACCACTTCGGTCACGGCCGGCATACGGGTGGACCCGCCCACCAGCACCACGTGATCAATATCGGAAATCTGGATGCCCGCATCGCGAATCACGTTCATGAACGGGGTCTTGGTGCGGTCCAGCAGATCCTTGGTCATATCCTCAAACTTGGCGCGGCTGAGGGTTTCGTCCACGTGGATCGGCCCGGATTCACTCATCGAGATATAGGGCAGCGAAATCTGGGTGGAAGTTGCGGCAGACAGCTCAATCTTCGCCTTTTCCGCGGCTTCCTTGAGGCGCTGCAGCGCGATCTTATCCTTGGACAGATCCACACCGGAGGCACTCTTCACCTGGTCAACCAGCCAGTTGACGATGCGCTGATCCCAGTCATCCCCGCCGAGCTTGTTATCCCCGGAGGTGGCCTTCACCTGGATGAAGGAGAAATCATCCTCATCCTTGCCCACTTCCAGGAGGGAAACATCAAAGGTGCCGCCGCCCAGGTCGAAGACCAGAATCGTTTCATCTTCCTTGCCCTTTTCCAGGCCGTAGGCCAGCGCCGCGGCCGTGGGTTCGTTGACGATACGCTGCACATTCAGGCCGGCGATGGTACCGGCATCCTTGGTGGCCTGGCGCTGCGCGTCATTGAAGTAGGCCGGCACGGTAATAACCGCATCGGTGACGGTATCGCCCAGGTAGGCTTCCGCATCCTTCTTCAGCTTCTGGAGAATAAACGCGGAAATCTGCTGTGCGTTGTAATCCTTACCGTCAATATCAACCTTCCAGTCATCACCCATATGGCGCTTGACGGAAGAAATCGTGCGATCAACATTGGTGACAGCCTGACGCTTGGCCACTTCACCCACGAGCACTTCTCCGCTCTTAGAGAAGCCCACAACGGACGGGGTGGTGCGCGCACCTTCCGCATTCGCGATCACCGTGGGTTCCCCGCCTTCGAGGACGGCCACCACGGAGTTGGTTGTTCCCAAGTCAATACCTACTGCACGTGCCATGATTGCTCCTTCTGCATTCGTGCCGCAGATCCGCACGCCGGCGGTACCGGCCGCGGACCCTTCGACAAAGTTTCCTTCCAAGTCTGAACGATTCGAGAACCTATGTCCAATCGGCTCGCCCTTTCTTGAGTCCACCTAACTCAACCTTAGGGGCATGGTTTTTATTCCCGCCCACTTTTCGCGAGCTACGTCACGTCCTTGCGCACCCTCTTTTTTCGGTACGACGACGCCACTCCGCCATCCCGGAATTCGGCTGGCAAGGCCAGGTAGACTTGCACCATGACTCTGAGCATCGGTGTGGATGTTGGCGGCACGAAGGTGGCCGCCGGCGTCGTCAATGAACAAGGTGAAATTTTGCAGCGGGTCCGGCGCCCCACGCCGCGCCAGGATTCCGAGGCCTTTATCGCAACCATCGCCGCCTGCGTCAATGACCTCAAATCCTCGGGGGCTACCACCGTTGGAATCGGGCAGGCCGGCTATATCGCCGCGGATCGCGATACGTTGATCTACGGCACGAATGTGCCCCTACAGAACGGACGGCTCGGTTCACGTATTGCTGAGCTCACCGGCATGCCCGTCGTCGTTGAAAATGACGCCAATGCGGCTGCCTGGGCCGAATACCGTTTCGGTGCGGCCGCGGATGCAGAATCCGCCGTTGTGGTGACGCTCGGTACCGGGCTGGGCGGCGGCATCATCATGAACGGGAATCTGCTGCGCGGCGCTTTCGGTTTCGGCGCGGAAATCGGGCATATCCACATGGTTCCGAACGGGCCGCTGTGCGGGTGCGGATCGCGCGGCTGCTGGGAAGTGATGGGCTCGGGTAGCGCGCTGGTGCGTTTCGCCACCGAACGGGCCGCGAATTACCCGAGCGGGGCTGCTCGCATTCTGGAACTGGGCGAAGGGCGCGTGACCGGCCCGGCCGTGACCGCGGCCGCTCAGGAAGGCGATGAGATGGCCCTCGATGTTTTCAACGAGCTCGCGCATTGGAATGCCATCGGCTTGGCGGATATGGCCACCATTTTCGATCCGGAAATCTTCGTGATTGCCGGTGGGGTGAGCGAGGCCGGTTCGCTCGTGCTCGATCCGCTGGTACGCGAATTCCCCGAAGTTCTCCCCGTGGCGAAATACCGGACGCTGCCGGAGATTCGTCTCGCGCGGCTCGGGAACGACGCCGGAATTATCGGCGCCGCGGATCTGTCCACGATTGAGTAACGTGGCTGGCTAGCCAGTGTGCGCGTGAGCTGCGCGCCGGTACGATTCGGCGCGCACAGAGCCGCCAGCAACCGGCTGAGCTGCGCGCCCGTACGATTTGGCGCGCACTAACACCATCCAGGCTGCGCGCCGGAATACGCTTCCCGGTTTCCACCGCTAGCGAGCATTTCCGGCGCGCAGCTGATTTTTGTTTCGAGGGCGATTTTTCTGTCATAGGCCAGCTTTAGGATGAGCCTATGAATGAAAACATAACTACTGGCGCGCCCGCCACCGCGCGCGCCGCTGAACAAAGTGCCGCGGACTACCGCACCATTACGGAAGTATCTGATTACCGGCGGGCCGAACGCCTGGTAGATGCGCTCTCGGATGCCGGGTTCCCGGTGGAAAATGTGCGTATCGTCGGCGTGAATCTGGAAAGCGTGGAGCAGGTGACCGGGCGCCTGACCACTGGGAAGGCCGCGCTCTACGGCGCGGCGGGCGGGGCCTCCTGGGGCCTTTTCTTCTCCTTCTTCTTTATCCTTTTCGCGCCGGCCGTGGTGCTCTGGCAGGTACTCCTCTTCGGGCTCGCCTGCGGGGCGGTGCTCGGTGCCATTATGGGCGCGATCTCGCACGGGTTTACCGGTGGGCGGCGCGATTTCGCTTCGGTGCGAGCCACCACCGCCAATTCATATGAGGTGCAGGTGCGTAGAGCCTTCGTCAATGAGGCTTATGCAACTTTGGCGCAGGCCGGGTATTCGGTGAGCTAAGAATTCAGCTTCACCGTGCTCGCAGCGGAGCTACCCACTACTATGGTGGGTGGCTCTGCTGCCGAACGTGAGGGGAACTTATGGTTGTACGCCACGAAATCCGCCCGCCTATTACCCGGCTTCCGGACGGGACCATCAAACAGATCAACCCGTTTTCCGGTACCGAAGTGTGGACCCAGCCGGGCCGCGCTAACCGGCCTCTCAAGGCGGAAGTTCCTATCGCGGAACCGCTGAGCGCGGATCACTCGGAAAACTTCTGCTCTTTCTGCGCGGATCGGGTGCTGGAAACACCGCCGGAAAAGGCGCGTATCGTTGGCAACCCCGCCACGGGTGAAGCTCGGATCACCTATGATGCCCCGGTGGATTCCCTGGCGGACCCGTGGGATTTCCGGCGGGTTCCCAATCTTTTTGAGATTGTTCCTTTCCAGTACTGGACCACCAACTACCAGTACGAACTCACCACCCGCCGCCAGGATGCTTTTGAGCGCTACACCTCGGATGCGGCCGGGCGCGCCCACGTGCTTTCCGTGGCGCATAACAAGGCTATTGCCTCGGGCATGGATGAGGATGCTTGGAATGCACTTCCGGAGCGGGAGCGCCTCTTGAGCGCACTGCCGTTCTACGGGGGCGGGCATGACCTCATTATCGGGCGCCACCACTATGTGCCGGGTTCAGATTCCACCGCGAATCGGGCCGGCTCGGGTACCCTCACCCCAGCTGAGCACTACTGGTACTTCCTGCTTACTGCCGATGCCATGCGCGATTTGTACGAGCAGAACCGCTACGTCAAATACGTGCAGGTCTTCCAGAATTGGTTGCGGCCGGCCGGGGCCTCCTTCGAACACCTCCATAAGCAGCTGGTCTCCATTGATGAGCGCACCGTCAATCACCGCTACGAAGTGGACCGAGTGCGCGATAACCCCAATATTTTCAACGAGTACGGGGTGGATTACGCCGGCTACCACAATCTCGTTATCGCGGAAAATAAGTACGCGGTGGCCTACGCCGGGTTCGGGCATCGCTACCCCACGCTCGAAGTGTGGTCGCGTTCGGAAGCCTCCCAACCTTTCGAGCACACCCGCCATGAATTGCGCGCGGTTTCGGATCTGGTGCATGCCATGCACGCGGCCACCGGCCCGGATATTCCCACGAATGAGGAATGGTATGCACCTTCGCGGGATATGG
The DNA here is from genome assembly GCF_051267215.1 of Actinotignum vesiculae. NCBI lineage: Bacteria > Bacillati > Actinomycetota > Actinomycetes > Actinomycetales > Actinomycetaceae > Actinotignum > Actinotignum vesiculae. The sequence continues at coordinate 24,285 of NZ_JBOZGG010000018.1, read as the reverse complement.
AAGTAGCAACCCCGTGGCGGGTGCTCCTCAAGTGGCGTACCTCCACCCTCGCCGGTTTTGAAGGCGGCACCAAGATCTACGTCAATACCATCGACCCGTGGTCCTTGCGGGATCGGGTGGTTCCCCGCCTGCTGGAGCTGCGCGCCGAAGGCGCCATTGCTTCCACGATCAATATCGCCACTGAATGCAGTTGCGAAGTCAATTCGCTGCGTTACGGAATGGGCGAATCAGGAGTGCGCAGCAGATAGTTGGGCCGCGGCCGGAGCCATCTTCACTCGCGGCCGCACCAGCCTCGGCCTGGCGCGTAGAAAGGAGACCCTATGTCTCGGATTGCTGAGACCGCCCTCGTTTTCGAGGGCGGCGGTATGCGCGCTAGCGCCACGGCTCCGGTTGTTATCAAACTTATCGAGGCCGGTCTGGAGTTCCCGCATGTTTCGGGGATTTCGGCTGGTTCCAGCCACGTGGCAAATTACCTGAGCCGCGACCCGCTGCGGGCCCGGCGTTCTTTCGTGGAATTTGGGGCAGATCCGAATATCGGGAACTGGCGGACCTTCCTCAGCGGCAAGGGCGCCTTCAACTCGGATTACATTTACCTTCACACGTCGCGCCCGGGCCAGGCCCTTCCCTTTGATTTCGAGACTTTCCAGTCCACGCCCGGCGATTTCGATATCAGTGCTTTTCGTTTGAGCGACGGCGCCGCCGTGCACTGGCACCGCGGCGATATTAAGGTTCTTGACGACCTGTTGGTGCGGGTGCAGGCTTCCTCAACGATGCCCGGCATTATGCCTTTCGTAACGCTCGACGGCGAGCTTTATGCCGACGGCGCGCTCGGACCATCCGGGGGTATACCTATTGATGCCGCTGAGGCTGCTGGCTTCGAACGCGCCGTCGTCATTATGACGAAACCGCGCGATTACGTGCGCCCGGCACCTTCCCGAAAGGCAAGTGCGCTGATCCGGGCGGCTTTCCGCAAACACCCCCACCTCGTTACCGCGCTGGAGGAGCGTGCGGCCAAGTACAACGCTACGCGAGCCCATCTTTTCGATCTGGAAGCGCAGGGGCGGGCCTACCTCTACTTCCCGCGCCACCAGCTGACTTCCAACCGGGAGACCAATGTGGCGAAGCTAGAAGCCTCTTTCGCGGCCGGCACCACCCAGATCAACGAGGACTTCCCCGCTATCCTGCGTTTCCTCGGGGTTTAGCGATATGCTCGCTAAACCCCGAGCGAATCTGGCTTCGCTGGCACATGCCGTAAAGCCAAGCGCAGGGGTCTCAGTCACTCACGCTGATCTTGCCGCCACTTTGCGTGCAATGCGAAAACCAGCGGCATCACAACAGCCAGCATGAGGCAATACCCAATCAAGTTCGAGCCGTAATCAGCCATTAAGGTTGAGAACTGGGCCTTGTTCTTTAGGTACATCCAGATAAAGAACAGGCCAGACATCAGGCAGATAGACGCCAGGGTAACGACGTAAACCCTCAGCCAATCTTTGCTATAAAAGAGCTTCCTCATTGAACTGCCCACCTACTCATTCCGTCGATAATCAACATTTGAAGCGTACCCCAACGCAGGAGCTTGAGAATACCGATGAATGTCGGTCAGTTACGCCAATGTTCATCCGTGAAAATCTCGAGGTCGCAGGTAGACTCAAGAAATCTACCGTATCGAACCGGAAGGAGAATCATGCCGAAATTAGGTATCGCAGCAATCATATGCACATTAGTTTTTCCATTGCTGCGCCTCTACGCTTAACACTGGGCTGGAAACACCCAATAGCATTCACGTGGTTTCCAGTGGGCACTGGTAACGGAGGACAATGATTGAGTAACGATGCATCTTCCCCTTTCTAACCGCATACCCTTTACCACGGCACGATCACTACTTTTTATCATCGGCGCCGTTATTTTCGCCGGAATCGACATCATCTGCGCCGCGTTAGGTTTTTATACTTTCAATCCTGGTTCACTATTATCCGATATCGGATTGTGGTTACTATTCGCTTTATCTGGTCACTTCCGTGTTTGCGAGGTACTACTTATAGCCAGTTGCATCACCCTAAACGCATGCAATTTAGTTGGCGGATTTTCGGTGCTCAGTTTTGGCGTTCCCATTGTACTGGTGTTATGGCTCCTACGCTCCTGGATTATGAGAGCCGTAACCGTGATGGCTATCGAGACATCAGTATCAGTAGCTGTTAGCCCAACACCACAGTTACAGCTATATAGCTCAATAGTCATCACTCTTGCAACCTTAACTGTAGGCCTAGCGCTACGTTGGCAAAACAATCGCCGTGCTCTGGCAGAAGAAAGAAAGGAAGATGCCTTTGAGGCTATGAGGAAAACTAGGCAGGAATTAGCACGTCAGCTACATGACACCACGGCGAAAGACCTAGCTCATGTTGCGATTCTTGCCCAGGATCTTGCAATGAAGCACCCTGACCTGTCCGATGAATTAAGCATCCTAGTCAAGGTTGCAACAAGTGCCTCCAGGCGTATCCGGCCAATCATCCTATCAATGGACACACTGACAGCCGAAGCTCCCCTGTCCGCCGTAGCCACGCAGGTATCCAATATGTTGGATACCAGGGATATAACTTTGGAAGTCAATATCACCGACAATATTGACACACTGACGACACGTCAGCAGCGCCGTACGGCGGCTTTGGCAATTCGCGAGTGCACCTCCAATATTCTTAAATACGCACCCGCCGGGTCAGAAGCAAATCTCATAATAGAAGCTTCGGCAGAATATGGTATGCTTGCACTTTCCCTAAGTAATTTGATCGCTGCACAACCGCCAGCTTCAGATATGAGTAGTGGATACGGTCTAGCAAATCTCGCTAACAGAATTAGAGCCGAGGGCGGCACGATGCAATCTAGCGCAGTAGATCAGCAGTGGATAACCTATATAACTTTGCCCGCCCACTCATCTGTTACTTCGGAAACCACAAGTACGAAAATACATACCCCGAAAGAGTAGCACATGGATAACATTCGAATTCTACTCGCCGATGATGATCCCATCATCCGCGAAGGTCTCGCACGGCTACTCAATGAACAAGAGGGGCTGGCTGTGGTGGCTACTGCTGCTGACGGCGCGCAAGCTATCGATCAACTCCGTGACCAAAAGGTGGATCTCGCTCTTCTGGATGTTGATATGCCTGTCATGAGTGGAATCGAAGCCGCTAAACGTATTAGCCAGGATTACCCCCATATCGTGATCGTTATGCTTACCGTATTCGAACACGAAGATTCTCTTGGTGAAGTGATCGGTGCCGGGGTGCGTGGTTTCCTTACCAAGGACATTGTTGCTCCAGAACTCGCTCAACTAATCCGCAAAGCATACGGTGGGCAGCAAGTCATGGCACCCCGTCCCACGGAAATCCTGATCACCTCATATGAGAAAATCCAGCAGAACAAGGAAGAATATGCGGACTTTGTTACAGCAGTTGAACAACTCCCGGAGCACTTGCGCACCGTCTTCCATTTACTTCTCCAAGCTCTGGCGAACAAGAACATTGCCCGACAAACCGGACTATCCGAGACTACTGTGCGTTCCTATGTTTCCGATATCCTCGCCCGCACGGGGTGCGCAACGCGCGCGGAACTAGGGATCACCGCTATCAAAGCTGGAATCACAGGATGAAGGAAACTCGATAGTGCGAGCAGTAACCACGCCCGTTCCACGCGACCGTCGAAATTGGGCTACTTTTCGACCGCTGCTTACAGCAATGCCACACCACGGGTTATCCCCGCATCTACAAACTCCGGCAAAAATACCGACACTTGTCGGTACCCGGAAGTAGCCACGCGTGGTTAACTGGCATCACCTCTCAAAGGAGAACAGCACCCGTTTTCTCACGGCGCTACCCGTCCTCCGTCGAGGGCGCATGCCCGAATATCGAGCGCAAGTTAAACCTTGTGCTCGGTACGAAACTAATAGATATGGAACCGCTCATGACTGACAAGACTAGAGCCCGTATAGCGGATATCTGCGCCGGATTGCTTGCTTTGCTTGTGGCTTTCCTGGCCAAAGAGCCGGGCTGGAATATGCATAACGGCTTGATATGGTTCGCGGTCTTCGCTGCCACGTATGTCGCGCTACGCCTATCCTTCATGCTTCCCGGAATTATCCAGGGTGTTCGTCAAGCAAAGGACGACTAACCGTACTGTTCCGGGAGCTTAGCGAACCGGAAAACGCCGCGAACCCGCACCACTACTCCGACACGGCAACCAGCCGCCCGCTATCCATGCGCACCACCCGGTCGGCAACGGTCGCCGCTTCGGCATCATTGTGAGTCACGTAGACCGCCGTTGTGCCGGCCTTTTGCAGCACCCGGCGCAGGAATACCGCCAGGTCCTCCCGCAGGCGGGTATCGAGGGCGGAAAGCGGTTCGTCCAGGAGCAACACCCGAGGGCGCGCCGCCAGGGAACGCGCCAGAGCCACCCGCTGGGCTTGCCCACCCGAAAGAGTCGTCACCGCCCGCTCGGCATAACCGCTCAGTTCCACCAGCTCCAGCCAGCGCTCCACCTCCGCCGCCACCTCGGCGCGCGAACGACCCTTCTCAATCCCGTAGGCAATATTCCCGCCCACGTTGCGATTCGGGAAAAGCTGCCCGTCCTGAAAAACCATGCCCACCCCGCGCCGATGGGTAGGAACCGCCGCCATATCAGCGCCGTCGATCAGCACCTGCCCGCGCACTGCCTCCAGCCCGGCGATTCCGCGCAGCAGCGAGGATTTCCCCGAACCGGACGCCCCCAGCAGCGCCACGGTCGTACCCGACTCCACGCTCAGATTCACGCCGCGCACCGCCTCGAAACCGTCCGGGTAACGCACCGATACGTCACGAAGTTCTAACACGAAGCTTTCCTTTCTGCTGCGTTAATAACGACGACGCAGCTCCGGCAGGCGCCGCCATTTCACTCAGCGCCATCAGGCCCCCGGTGACCGTACCGAGCACCACCGCGCCCGCCATCGCGGTCCCGTAATTTTCCGCCCCGGGCCTCCCCAGGAGCTGGCCGATCAGCACCGGAAGCGTGGTGGAATCACTGGTGGCCAGGAAGGACGTAGCGCCGTATTCCCCTAAAGAAATGGCCAGGCCGAAACCGGCCGCCACCGCGAGCGCGCGGGCGGCCAGCGGCAGGTCAATACTTCTCCAGACCCGCCCCGGGCCGGCCCCCAGGGTGGCGGCGGCCTCGCGCAGGCGCGGGTCAATGGCCCGCACCACCGGGAGGATCACCCGGGCCACGAGGGGAAGGGCCACCACCGCTTGGGCAACCGGCACGAGCACCTGCGCGGAGGGCACGAGCATGCGGATGGTGAGGAATAATCCGAAGCCTACCGTCACCGCGGAAACTCCCAGCGGCAGCAGGGCGATCCCTTCCGCGGCCGCGCTCACCGGCCGCGGCGGGGCCCACGGGGAGGCCAGCGCGAAAGCGAGCAGCGCCCCGAGCATCAGGGCGAGAACAGCAGCGCTCAGGCCCGTGGTAAGAGAATTCCGGAGCGCATCGGAAGCCGAGACCCCTGAGAATCCGGAAGAACCGATGAGATTGCGGTAGTTCTCCAGCGTCCAGGTGCCCGAACGTTGGAAGGAGCGCGCCACCAAGGTGAGGAGCGGGGCTCCAATAAGGAAAATAACGGTGGCCGCGCTGATGAGCAGCGCCGGAATATCACTCCGGCTCACCTTCCTCCGGGCGGCCGGGCGCAGGCGCAAGGCCGCCGAGGTACGCCGGGTGGCCCGGGGCGCCACCGCGGTGGCGGCCCCGACGATCACCACTTGCAGCAGCGAAAGCACCGCCGCGGCCCGTAAATCAAGGAAGGTGGTGGTCTGCACCCAGATTTCAGTTTCGAGGGTGCCGTAGCCGGGTGCACCTAAAGTTTGCACGATTCCGAACGACGTCGAACAAAATAAAAAAACAATAGCCGCACCGGAGGTAATAGCCGGGGCCAATTCCACAAGGGTGACGGTACGGAAAGCGCGCCACGGAGAGGCGCCGAGGGTACGGGCCGCCTCCGCGTGCGGGGGCAGCGCCGCCCACAGCGGCCCCACCGTCCGGGAAATCACCGCGGTATTGAAGAAAACCATCGCCGCAACCACCGCCCACGGGCTGGAATCCCAGCCGAGGAAACCGTAGGGGCCGTCCGCGCGCAGCAGCGCCCGGAATGCGGTACCCACCACCACGGTGGGGAGCACGAAAGGCACCACCACGAAGGCTCGCACCACTCGCACCCCGGGCAGGCGCAGCCGGTAAAGCACATAGGCCAGGGGAAGTCCCAGCATTACCGAGCAGGCGGTGCTGGCCGCCGCCATCCACAGGGTTTGCCCGGCGACTTTCCAGGTGCGCGGGCGGGTGAGCTCGGCGGCGAAACCCGCGGCATCCACCCCGGCCGGAGTGACGAGCCCGCGCGCGAGCATCGCCACCACCGGCCACAGGAAGAACACCGCGAGGAAAAATAGCGGGACCGCGAGCGCGAGGGCAACCACCAGGGAAGCTCCGCGCGGGCGCGGGATACGGAATGCGTTACTCACATTCCCGCGGTGTCACGCCAGGCGCGGATCCATTCGGCGCGCTGGGTTCCCACTTCTTTAGCGTCCAGCACGATGGGGTCCTTGACGCGCGGGGCGTGCTGCTGCCAGCTCGCGGGCAGCTCCACATCGGCCACTGGGTACACGTACATCGACTCCGGGATAGCTTTCTGCACATCCTCGGAAAGCAGGAAGTCGATAAAAGCCTGCGCGCCTTCCGGGTTCTCTGCCCCGCGCAGCACCCCGGCGTATTCCACCTGGCGTACGCAGGTCGATTCGATCACGCCGGTGCGCCCGCTTTCAGCGGCCGGGGAGGACGAATAGGAAACCACCAGGGGGTAGTTTCCTTTGCCTTCCGAGCCGGAAAAATCGGTGTAGTAGGCATCCGTCCACGAACCGGAAATACGGGTGCCGGCCCCGAGCAGCTGGCCCCACAGCTGAGAGAGCCCCTCCGTTCCCCCGGCAACGTGGGCGGTGGCGGCTAGGAAAGCCAGGCCGGGTGAGGAAAGCGCGGGATTTTCTACCGCGAGCAGCCCGGCGTATTCGGGGCGGGAAAGATCCGCGAAGCTCAGGGGCGGAATCATATTTTTCTGGGTGAACCACTCGCGGTCGTAATTCACGCAGACTTCGCCCTGGTCGATGGGATTGAGTTTCCCTTCCAGGGCGGTCACTCCCGCGGGGAGCTTCGGGGACGAATAATCAGCGATGGTATTACCATCGAGGGCCTGGTAGGCGGTGTAGGTATCCACCCCGAACACCATATCCGCGCCGGGTTTGCCATCCGCCAAGACCAATTGGTTAACAACCTGGCCGGTATCCCCGGGGGCTGATTTCACGATGGTGTACCCGGATTCTTTCTCGAAGCGGGCGATGAGCTCATCGGGCAGATTGAATGATTCGTGGCTGACCACCCGGACGGTGGTGGGCTGATCGCTCGCTGCCGGAGAGGCGGCGTCGTCGTTCTTTGAGCAGCCGGCCAGGGCCAGTGCCGCAACCATCGCGGCGGCCGCAAGAACGCGGGCGCCGTGCCTATTTTTCTGGACCATGCATCCTCCTCAGGATATAAGGAGGGTCTCCGCGGTGCGGAGGAGAGATCTCGACTCCCTTCGCCGGTACTAACCGGATCAGGTTCGAGGGTCTGCGTGCCGCGTGCCGGCCGCACTCTCAGCGCTACTGCGCTCCCCTGTCGTGCCGTCCAGTCTAGTACGGAGGTCCCGTATTTTCACGCCTGCGGTCTCGAGCCGGCACCGGATCGGCGCCGCGCGAAGGCGAGGCACCGCCGCGCGAACCTTAGGCCCGGGCGCGTGCCTGCGAATCGATCACTTCGCCCTTGCCGTACCATTTGGCGGCCTGGCGCTGGGTGAGCTGGGAAACGGCCGCGGCCACCCCGGCGGACACCACCGCGAAAATCATCGCGTCCACGAGCGGCGCGTTCGGGTCCTCCGAATCGGGGATCTCCCGCCCGGAAATGCCCTTCCACACCACGTCCACGATTTTATTGGCGACGATCCCCGAGAGCACGCCCACGCCCGCGCTCACAACTTTCCAACCGATATCCATAACGTCCCTTTCTTCGCGCGGCGCGGCCCCGGCCCGATGCGGCCGGTCACCCGGCACCGCCCTCGATCATGAGTGCGCGGAGGTGCTCCCCCGCGCGGAATTCTTGTCCTGTCCAGAACTATTATGACTCAGACCACGCCCGAAGCGCAGGTCCTCGCGCAATTCGTCCACGACCATGGCATCCGAATCGATGCGGCCGGTGCGGTACCCCGCGCGCGACAGCATATGCGCGGAAATGGGCGAGGTGATGAGCTGGCAGCCGATCACGAGGAGCAGCGTCCACGTCATTGACGGGTCACGCACCAGGCAGGCCGCGCCCAGGCAGCCCATGATCAGGGAGAGAACCTGCGGTTTCGTGGCTACGTGCAGGCGCGTCATGAGGTCCGGGTAGCGGAACATGCCGATGGCGGCCACGAACGTGAGGGTGGCGCTGGCCAGCATCAGCGCGGCACCGATAATATCCCAGGGGCTCATGGCCGGGCTCCTTCCTGCGCGCCCGCGGTATCTGGTTGCGCACGGCCCGCGGCGTCCGTTTTCGGAAGGCTAGCGGTATCCGCTTGGGTGCGGGCGGCCGCGGGCGGCTCGCGATCCGGATCGTGGGCGGGGCTTTCGTCTTCTTCTTCGTCGGTTTTTTCGCGTTCGTTCGTCCTGTCGAGGCGCCGCATTTCCTTCGGATCGTTTTGGTCCACGGGCCGGATGAAGCGCGCCACGGCCACGGATCCGAGGAAACCAACAATGGCGACGACGACAAATACCGCCAGCAAATCCGCTCGCCGGGTCACTGCCGCGAGCAGGCAGAGCGCCCCCACCATAATCGAGGTGATGACATCGAGCGCCCCCACCCGGTCGAGGACCGTGGGGCCTTTGACGATGCGGACCGTCACCAGCAGCGCGGAGATAGTCAGGAGCACCCCGCAGATCACCATCATAATAATCACCGTTCACCTCCGGAACTATCGGGAGCGAAGGGAACTGGCAAGCGCCCGGCCTTGGGGCTGGACCCGGGCACGAACCCGGCCTGCACCAGCTCGCTGCGGGAGGCGAAGGCGCGCAGCACCCGCTCTTCCAAATCGAGTACCGATTGGTGCGCGGCACTCACTCCCCCGGCCATGCCCACGTCGAAGACATGCACGTAGAGAGTGCCCGTGGCGGCGTCGGTATCGATGACGAGCGAGCCGGGCACCAGGGTGGACATCCCGGCGGTAATCGCAAGATAAGCATCGGAGTGGGAGCGCAGCCGCACGCGGATCACCGCGCCGCGCGGGGTGGCGCGCCGCAGAATAAACCAGGCTTGCTGCCAGGAGGCATGCACGAGGTCACGCACGAAAATCGCAACCAGCCGAATCACACCCCAGATGCGGAACCGCCCGTCGAAGGAGGCGGTGGGGAACGGCGCCACTTCGGTCACGAGGAGGGCGAGGGCAAAACCGGCCACAATATTGGCGGCGCTCACCTGCCCCCACAGCAGCACCCACACAATGGTCAGCCACACCAGCACCCCCAGGGAGGCGCTCGGGAAACGGCCTTCGCGCCGGGTGACCAGGCGGATTGCTTCACTATCGCGACTCATTGCTCACCTCCGGAAACTGTGGGAACGGACGTGGGTGCGGAACCTTGCGCGGGAACCGCCGCGGGCGCGGGCGTGTGGAACGACGGCGCACCGCTCGGCACCGGTGCACCGGTCGGCACCAGTGTGGCCGCGGGCGTGGGACTCGGGGAGCGCAGCAGGCGCGGGCTCTCCTTCGGTTCGGGAGTTTGGGTGAAGGTGCCGGTATCCGGGGTGGAATCCTCGTGGGGTACCACAGTTTCCTCATCAACCTCCGGGGAAATCCCGGTACCGCGATCCCAATCGGGAAGCACCGCGCTGATATAGGGGGTGCGGGCTTCCAGCTCGGCGGCGGCGCCGTCGGTAAAAGAGCGCAGCGGCGCGGCCGCGAAGGTAATACCGAGCATGACCGCGATGAGCCCGGAGGCGGAAATCACCATGCCGCTCGGGTAGGTGGTGGAGGGCAGCTCGGCCGGAGCTTCCTGCCAGAAAGCCATATTCCAGGCGCGGATCACGGCGTAAAGCGTGAGCAGCGAGGTGACCAGACCGGCCGCGATGAGCACCCAGTCAATCGGAGTCCCGCGCGCGGCACTCGCTTCCAGCAATCCCACTTTCCCGAGGAATCCGGATAGCGGCGGAATACCGCCCAGGGAAAGCGCGGGAAGGAAATAGAGAACCGCAACCACGGGGGCCGCTCGCATAATGGAGCCGAGCCGCACGAGCGACGTCGTTCCTGCCACCCACCCGATGAGGCCCACCACCAAGAAGAGCGCGGTTTGCACCACGATATGGTGCACGGCGTAGAAAATCGTGGAGGACAGCCCAGCTTCGGTGGAAATGGCGATACCCCAAATGAGGTAGCCGATATGGCTGACCAGGGTGAAGGAAAGCAGCCGTTTAATGTTTTCCTGCGCGATGGCGCCGAGGATACCGATGAGCATGGTGGCCACCGCGAAGCCGGCGAGGATATCGTCCAGGCGCCCGCCCGGGAAGAGCAGCACCTGGGTGCGGATAATCGCGTACACGCCCACTTTGGTGAGCAGGCCGGCGAATACCGCCGTGACCGGGCCGGATGCAGTGGGATAGGAGTCGGGCAGCCAGGCGGCCAGCGGGAAAATCGCGGCTTTCAGACCGAAGGCCACGAGGAAGAGGATCTGGAGAACCATGCGCATTCCCGGATCCACCTGCGGGAGTTTGACGGCCAGGTCTGCTAGGTTCACGCTGCCCACCGCGGCGTAAGTGAGCCCGAGCGCGGTGAGGAAGATGAGGGAGGAGACCATGGAGACGATCACGTAAACCGAGCCGGAGCGCATGCGCTCGGCCGTGCCGCCCATGGTGAGGAGCACGAAGGAGGCGGCCAGCAGGATCTCAAAGCCGACGTACATATTGAAAAGATCGCCGGTGAGGAACGCATCGGATACCCCGGCGGAGAGAATCATGAAGGCCGGGTAGTACACCGAGGTGGGGGCGCCGCGTTCGCCATCTGCCACGCCCTGGAACACCGAGTACACCAGCACGATGAGGGTCACCGTGACCGAGGTGGTGAGCATAATGGTGGAAAGCCGGTCGGCTACCAGGGAAATGCCCACGGGCGCCGCCCAATTGCCCACGTCCAAGGTGATGGGGCCGCGCGCGGAAACGAAAAGCAGAATGACCGCCACCACGAGGACGATGGAGAGCATCCCCACCGCGGTCCAGGCCTGCACGCGGCGCCGGCGCGGAATCGCCAGGAGCACTCCGGCGGCCAGCAGAGGCAGCACAATGGGAACGGCCAGCAGCCAGGAAATCATCGCCGCGCACCTCCCGCATTTTTACCGTTCCCCAGCGAGCCGTCCACGCCGTGGGTCGCATTCGGGTTGGCCACGTAGCGGTGCCGGCGGCGCTTGGGGTGCCGGCGGTTCCAGCGGCCCAGGCGCCCGAAACGCGGGGCCGGGGTATCGGTTTCGTCGCGGAATTCCGCGGAGGTTTCCTGCAAGTCTGTTCCCACTTCGGATCGCTGGCTGCTTTCTTCCAGTTGCTGGCGTACGGCGACGGCGCGATCCTCCACGTCGTCGCGCACTTCGTCATCGTCGCGCAGCTGCCAGGTGCGGTAGGCCATGGCCAGCAGGAAGCCGGTGGTGGCCAAGGTAATCACGATGGCGGTGAGCATCATGGCCATGACCAGCGGGTCCGCCCACAGGTCCGGCGAGCCGTTGCCGATAAAGGGCGGGTTGCCCGTGCGGCCGCCCGCGATGAGGAAAAGAATATTGACGCCGTTGGAAAGGCAGCCCAGCCCGAGGATGACCCGCGAGAGGGAGCGCTCCAAAATAAGGTAGACGCCTACCGCAACGAAAACCCCGCACATGAGGATGAGGGCGAGAGATACGCTCATTGCTGCTCTCCTTCCGTTGCTGCATCGCGCTGTTCGGCGGCCATAGCCAGGCGTTCGGCTTCCTGTTGCGGGGAGGTGCGCTCGCTGAGGCCGGCCTGGGATTCCATTTCCTCACGCAGGTTCTGGCGGGCGTCGTGGGAGGGTTCGATGCGAATATCGGCGTCCCACACGCCTTCTTCCATTTCCCCGTGCCGGTCAATTTCCGCGCCGAGGGACCGCAGAATTTCGGCTACCAGACCAACAACCGCGATATAGACGCCGGTGTCAAAGATGAGCGCCGTCGTAAAATGAACGTCCCCAAAAATCGGAAGTACCATATCGATTTTCGCAGTTTGCAGCGGGCTGCCGCCCAATAGGATCGGGGCGAGCGAGGAAAGAGTGGCCAGGCCCAGCCCGGTTCCCAGCAGGTGAGCGGGAAGGATGGGGAGGGTGGCGCCCAGTTCGAAACGCCCGCCGGCCAGATAGCGCAAGGTCAGCGCGATGCCGGCGAGCAACCCGCCGGCGAAGCCACCGCCCGGCATATTGTGCCCGGCGAAGAGGAAGAAGAGGGAAATAATGAGGATGGTGTGGAAGACCAGGCGGGTGCCGATTTGCAGCATCATCGGGCGGGAGGCCACGCCGGGACGGTTCGCGGAGGCGAGCCAGACCCGGTTGCGCCCCGAGCGCCGCGCTTCTTCTTCCGCGCGCACCGAGTTGCGCACGTATTCCGCCGGGTCCTCGCCCAGGCGGCGCCAGCGTTGCGCCCGTTCGCTTTTCGCGCCGAGGATATTGCGTAGCCGGTCCGTGCCGCCGAAACGGTCGCGTACGAAGAGGAGGGAGGCGATGCCGACGGCGCAGACCACCAGCACGGAGGTCTCACCCATGGTGTCCCACGCCCGGATATCCACGAGGGTGACATTGACGATATTGCGCCCGTACCCGAAGCGGAAGCCTTCGTCGGCGAAGAGCTCCGAAATTGGGGCGTGGGTGCGCACCCCGGCCGCCAGGTAGGCGAGCCCCGCGAAAAGCAGCCCCATGATGGCCGCGAAAACGATGCGGAAGCGCTGGGTACCTTTGGTGCGGCGAGAGGAGAAGTAGGAGGGCAGGCGGCGCAGCACCAACACGAAGACCACGAGCGTGAGAGTTTCGGAAAGCACCTGGGTGAGAGCCAGGTCCGGCGCCCCGTAGATTTCGTAGGTGAGGGCCACGGCGTAGCCGCCGATTCCCATGAGGATCACGGCTTTGAGGCGGTGGCGGGAAGCCGCGGCGAGCAGCACACCCAGGCAGCCAACCACCGCAACCGCGGCCTGCGCCCAGCTATCGAAGAGTCGCGGCACCACCAGGGTGCCCACCGGGTTGGTGAGCAGCGCGATTCCCACGGTGATGAGCAGGAACCAGAAAATGGTGAGGAGGTAGGTGGGAAGCGAACCGGATTGGGTGCGGGCGGTAACCGTCATGGAGAAACGTTCGGTGCCCGAAACGATGCGCTGGTAGGCTTCCTCGGCGCTGGTGCGGATGGCGTGGCGCTGGGTGAAGGCGGAAATGCGGTGGCGCTGCCAGAAGAGGAGGAATCCGGCCGCGAGGATGGCGAGGGTCACCAGGAAGGGCCCGTTGAAGCCGGACCACAGGTGCAGGTGGCCCTGGTAGGGGGCCAGGACCGGGTATTGGGCCAGGTACTGCTCCAGGAAGGTGCTGATGGGCGTGGTTGCGAGCCCGGCCACCAGGCCCGCCGTCGCCAAAATACCCACGGGCCAAATCATCACCGCGGAAACGTCACGCACCTCGGTATCTTCCACGCGCGGTTTGCGCATGAACGCACCCCACCAGAACCGCAGGCCGTAAGCCACCGTGAGCGCGGAGCCCACCGCGATGAGCACGAGCACCGCAATATCGGTGGCGCTCCCGCCCCACAGCGCACCGAGCGCACCTTCTTTGGCCACGAAGGCCGCGAAGGGCGGGAAACCCATCATGGAGGCATCCGCCATCCCGGCGAAGGTGGCGACCGCGGGCATATTGCGACCCACATTGGATAGTTCGCGCAGGTCACGAGTGCCGGTGCACACGTCCACGATGCCCACGGAGAGGAAGAGCGCGGATTTGAAGAGGGAGTGGGCCAGCAGCAGCATGAGCCCGGCCAGCAGCATCGCCGAATCCCCGTAACCGACGAAAAGAATAATGAGCCCGAGCTGCGAGACCGTGCCGAAGGCGGTCACCAATTTGATATCGGTTTGTTTGAGGGCCCGGTAGCCGCCCAGCAGCACCGTGTACGAGGCGAGGATAATCACCATCCAGTGCCAGGCGGGGTTATGCGCGAAACCGGGGGCCAGGCGCGCCACCAGGTACACCCCGGCTTTGACCATCGCCGCGGCGTGCAGGTACGCGGAGACCGGCGTGGGCGCGGCCATGGCGGCCGGCAGCCAGAAATGGAAAGGCACCAGGGCGGATTTGGAGAACGCCCCGATAAGTACAAGTACGACGGCGCTCGTGAGCAGCGCGGAATTCCCCGGGGAAATTGTTGCTTCGTGGGAGGCCACCACGAGCTCGTGCAATGAGAAGGATCCCCCGGGCATAACGCCGAGCATGGTGATCCCGCCCAGCATGGCCAGCCCGCCGGCCGTGGTCACAATAATGGCCTGGAAGGCGGCGCGCCGCGAGGATTGGCGGTCGGAATAGTGGCCGATGAGGAGGAAGGAGAAGACGGTGGTGAGTTCCCAGTAAATATAGAGGGCGACGGTGTTATCCGTGGTGACCAGGCCGAGCATAGCGCCGGCGAAAGCCACGAAGATCGCGCCGAAGCGACCCAGGTAGGAGGCATCGCGTTTGAAATACCGCGCCGAGTAGAAGAGCACGGCCGCGCCCACTCCGGTGGCGATGAGGGCGAGGAGCAGGCCGAGGGCGTCGATGCGGATATCGAGGTCCATGCCCAGCTGAGGAACCCAGGTGAGGGACTGCTGGTAAACATCACCGCGGAGGATACGGGGAATGAGGCTGAGGAGCCAGAGGAAGGTGCCGGCCGGGAGGAGGGCGAGGATTGCGAAGCCGAAACGCCCGCGCTGCATCACGAGCGGTGCACACAGCGCCCCCACCACAAATAGCAGGAGCACATATGCCACGGCAGCCTCCGTCCCTTCGACCTTGTGATGCACGCGGGGTGCGCTACGTGCTCTACGTGCGCAGCGTGCCGAACATACGCCACGGAGCCCCTCCGCGGGTGACCTGGCGCGATACAGCTGGTAGGTGCGGGCGCCGGTTTCTTAGGCGGTGGAGCTCGTTGTTAACGCATGGAACATCATTACAGTAGCGAAAATATGCGGGAGTGTCCCGTGTTTCCGCTCTCGATGAGACCGCGCGGCCGGCGCTTGCTTTGGAAGCGCGAGGCTTGCTAAGGCCAGAGTTTAGTTATCAGCTTCCGGGTAGTGGGTCACGTCGATACGGTGGAAGTTAAGGTGGGAACGCGATGCCGTGGGGCCACGCTGGCCCTGGTAGCGCGAACCGCTTGCGCCGGCTCCGTAGGGGTTATTGGCCGCCGAGGAGAGCTGGAAGAAGCAGAACTGGCCCACTTTCATGCCCGGATAGAGCTTGATCGGCATCGTTGCCGTATTGGATAGCTCGAGGGTCACATGGCCGGAGAAGCCCGGGTCGATGAACCCCGCGGTGGAATGGGTGAGGAGTCCCAGGCGCCCGAGGGAGGATTTTCCTTCCAGGCGAGCTGCGACGTCGTTCCCCAAGGTGACCTGCTCAAAAGTGGAGCCGAGCACGAACTCTCCCGGGTGTAAAACGAATTCGCCGTCGGCCGGGACTTCTACCAGGCGCGTGAGGTCGGATTGGTCGGCGGCCGGGTCGATGACCGGGTATTTGTGGTTATCGAAGAGTCGGAAAAAGCGGTCGAGGTGAATATCGATGGAGGAGGGCTGCACCATCGCCGGATCCCAGGGGTGCAGGGCGATGCGGCCCTCGCTCACGGAGCGCAAAATATCAACATCGGAAAGTAACACGCCTAGATTCTGACACGCCCGCGCGGGTGGGCGCCACCCGCGCGGCGTTATGTGGAGTAATTGGAGCAATTTGGGCGCGCTTTGCGTGCCACGGGAACTGAGCAGCATGTGCCGCAAGCACTGCACCACACGGACTGCGCGCGCTAAGCCGCGGACGCGCTTTGCGCTGGCGGGGATGGCACGCTAGGATAATCACCTAGTGATTCTTTCGCGCTGCAGTTCGGCCGCTTGCGTGAGGTTTCACCGCTCTCGCGGGCGTAGTTCATCGGTAGAATGGCAGCTTCCCAAGCTGCAGAGGCGGGTTCGATTCCCGTCGCCCGCTCCACTTAGACGTCGGATTTGATAAGTAGGCGTTTGCGTTAGCGAATACATCCCAAGAGGTGCAGACAATTGATCGCGCTCGCGCATGCGCTGTTTAACTGCTTGCCACTCTGGTTTTCTCCAGCCCACCGCCAGGACGGTCTCATTTAAGCATTTCCCCAAATCGGGTGCGCCTCTCACAAATTATCTAGGTGTTCATGTACACTATGAACACTAGGAGGTGTTCATGGACATAGTCGTCAGCAATGCGAGCCCCAACCCGATCTATGCACAGATCAAAGATCAACTCAAGGCTGCGATCATTAACAACCAGGTTGCTCCTGGCGAAAAGTTGCCATCGATCCGGCGGTTGGCATCCCAGCTTCGTGTATCAGTGATTACAACCAAGCGGGCCTATGACGAGCTGGAGTTTGAGGGATTCATCGATTCTGTGCAAGGGCGGGGCAGTTTCGTTGCCTCCAAGAACACCGAGTTACTCAAGGAAGAACAACGCAAGAAGGTTGAAGGCCATGTGAAAGCTGCCCTCGCAGCAGCTCCAGCCGCCGGCCTGTCTATTGCCGACCTGAAAGAACTTATTGATCTGTTAGGAGGAAGCGATGAATAGCATCGAAATAAACGGGTTGGTGAAAAACTATCCAGGGTTCACGCTTGGCCCGCTTGACCTTCGAGTCCCTCAGGGAGCAATTGTAGGTTTCGTGGGCGAAAACGGCGCGGGAAAATCCACTACGCTGCGTTTGATTCTAGGTCTCGCTCATCCCGATGCCGGCACGATTCACCTGCTAGGCCAGCCTGCTGATACATGTCACCCAGAAGCGCGCGAGCGCGTGGGTGTGGTTTTTGACGATATCAGCCTGCCAGCCAACTTCACCGTTAAGAACACTTGCGAGTTCGGCAAGCGCCTTTACAAGAATTGGAATTCACAAACGTTTGCCGGTTACCAGCAGCGCTTCGGTCTCGCTTCTGGCAAGCGAGTTGATCAGCTTTCGCGTGGCATGCGCATGAAACTCGGGTTAGCTATGGCACTGTCCCACGCAGCGGATTTGTTGATTTTCGATGAAGCAACCAGCGGCTTAGATCCGGTGATCCGCGATGAGGTGCTCGACATCATGCTCGAATTCATCGAGGATCCGAGTCACTCGATTCTGTTTTCATCCCACATCGTCTCCGATATTGAAAAAGCGGCCGACTACGTTGCGTTCATCCGTAACGGCAAGTTGAAGTTCGTCGAGCAAAAAGACAAACTGCTGGACTCTTGGCGACTAACATCGCTCACTAGCGAGCAGGCAAACCAGCTCGATCCCGCACATGTGCTGGGGCGACGCCGCCACGATTTCGGCCAAGAAGTCATCGTCCGTACCGAAGCAGTACCCGCCGGAGCGCCGGCGGCCAGACCGACGATTGAGGACATTATGGTCTACACGATCAAAGGAGAAGACCAGTGAGAGCCGCATTCTATAAAGACCTGATCGCGAATCGGACAAATCTGATCGTTCTAGGACTGGTAACGGCTGCGATGACTGGACTCGGCGTCTACGCCAACCAGTTGATTATTTTCCCTTTCATTTTTGGCATGATTGGAATGCTCTATTTCACGGGCACTTTCGCCCGTGACAGTGAGTCCAAGGTAAACCGAACGATTCTTGCCGGACCCACCGCCAGAAGTAAACTCGTCAATCTCAATTATCTAATTACGGCAATTCTTGGCGTAGTTGCTTTCGCCGTCACGGGGTTCATTGCCTCCCTTATGACCGAAATGCCTTGGAGGGATACGGTCCTGGTAGCTAGTTTCGCCTTCGCGGCAACACTGCTGCTGGTCATCATCCAATTACCACTGTTTTACAAATATGGACCAGAAAGGGCCAGACTTTTCCTGGTTGCGGTATTTATTGTCGCCTTCGCTGGCTCATCGTTCATTGGATCCAACAAGAAAGTCATCTTCAACTGGATCGCAAAGGCTCTCACCTGGCCGCCACTGGCGGACGCCGGAGTACTTTTAGCCGTCTCACTTGCGCTCACCACAGCATCCCTATGGCTGAGCCGGAAGATCGTCGCAGGTCAAGAATTCTAAGGTTAAGCCATCCTTGTCATGTCCATTTACTTCCTGGACTCCGTCGGCTTTCCACTGGGACAGCTGGAAGTGCCGGATCGGCTGGTCAACTAACTGCTTATAGACGATGCTGAATACAGAGATTTTCACCTATCCGGGCTTGCGACTCACCGACGAAACAGCTCGTCATGCGATCCGGTTCGTTGAAAATAGGCAAACCCTCCGTCGGTTTTCCAAATGACTAACCAATCGCCCGCATTCGCAACATGGCACTCATTGCTGCCATCCCACTCTCCAGAAAGTCTGTGCATCCGGTGCCTGCGTTTCAGGATTTCGATAGATTCCTGCGTGTTATCCAGAACCAGGTCAACAACAGATTCTAGTTCTGCAAGGTCCCATTGCCGCTTGGTAGCTTTCTTTTTCAGGTCTCTACTGAAAGCCGGAGTGAACTTCGCCTGTAGGCGCCTGCTCATGTCAAGGCCGCTTCAATGAGGTCGTGGCCAGTCTCATAACTTTTACCGCTGCCCGAGGCAATCATTTCCTGAGTCTCACGAATAGCCCGACGACTCTCCTCGTTTGGGCGCTTGTAATCGAAAGACAAAGGAATCGAGTTAGTGTTCACCATTTCAGTGAAAAACGCTCGCACAACGGACGATAGGTCGAGTCCGTAGGATTCCACGACACTTGCCGCACCATCCTTCAATTCACTATCAAGACGGATAGTAAGACTACTTGACGCCATTTCCCCTCCAACCGTTGGTTGCACTGACAGTTTATAATGTTTGTCAGTGCATCAGCAAGCATTTAGCTGCGCCGTCTAGCCACCACGAAACACAAAAGTTCAATGCCCCTTGTGGAAATATCCATTACCGGAACCAAACGAGAATTGCGGCTTAGAATCGAAGCATAAGCACTACCACCCACATCCAAGGAGGGATAACGGTGACTGAGGAATTCGCAGAATCTGCCAAAGTGAAGGCAAAAGGACGCGTAACCATCCCGAAGTCGGTGCGCAAGCGGCTGGGCATCAACAAAGGAGACCGCATCGGCTTCGTCGTAGACGGCAACGACGTGCGCGTGATCAACTCCGCCCGCTACGCAATGTCAGTTCTCCAAGATGGACTTGCAGGGGAAGCGGAACGTTAGGGCCTTGATTCCGAAGAAGCCGTGAACGATCTGGTCACAAGCATCAGAAACAGTTAGCCAAGCGAGCTAACTTCCACCAAAACCGATACCTACACCCCTTTTGATTAGGCTATATTCAACCTAGGATATGTTGTATATTCTTCTTGGAAGGGGAGGGACGCCATGAATGTCAATACGAATACCTTGGTGCCAATTTCGGAAGCGAACCAGAATTTCTCGAAGGTGGCGCGATTGGTAGACGAGTACGGTTCAGCCGTTATTTTGAAAAATAATCGCCCTCGTTACATCATTACAGAATTCGCTAAGGCGGATGAAATCACCGAGCCGGACGACGCCGAGCTCGCGAAGGTCTCAGCCGCACTCATAAGAAAAAATGCGCGCGTATATGAGGAACTGGCGAAGTGAAGTACCTGAGTAAGCGGCAGATCTTCCTGATTTACCGCCCGTGCATCCCCGCCCCAATCGTGCTACCTTTACATCAATCGTTCAGCCCGCTGTGATCTTTGATTGCAGACGGGCTGGATTTCTTTCCACTCAGACCGCGTCCGAGCTTTCCCACCACAACCCCAACCGCTAAAATTCATCGGTGTCCGCACGCTGTGGGCCCGCGCTGCACGGTGCCAGCATCGGTCACGCCAAGCGCGGCCACGGTTCGAAAACAGGCAGAAAAGGGACAAGCGCATGGATGAGGAGAAGGCCATCGGCACTAAACAGCCGCGCGGGAAGCGGCGCGGCTGGCTGCCGCTATCCGAAACGCTTTCGCTGATTTCGGTGGTTATCGCGGTGGCCGTGCTCGGCTTGAATATTTACGACCGCCACGAAGCGATCAAAGCCGAGCAATTCTCCCAGGCCAACCAGGCCTTCACCCAAAATAAGATCACCGCGGAGGAACACCGCACCGACACCGGGAAAATCGGCCGGCAGATCACCTCGAGTTTCCACAACGCCTCCCCCAACCCGGTTTTCGACCTCACGCTCGCACTGCCCGCCCCGCTCGACGGCCTCACCATCTCCGCCGACCACTATCACGAATTCCGGCAAACCGCCGCCGGCTACGAAATCACGTTCCCCACGCTCCCGCCGAAAGAAAAAGCCGAGTACGTGGACACCTACGGCGACGCCCTTTTCGGCGACCGACCCCCGCGCACCGTCATCAACGAAAACTTCCGTTTCTGTTTCACGGACGTCAACGGCCAGCGCTGGCTCGCCGACCATCGCGGTGCCCAGCGTATTTCGTCAACAACGCAGTGCATTCCCGATAAGAACGACGACGCCGCCTAGCCCGCTACCAGCACACGTGGCTACAGGAAACTGGTCCGCGCAGCCGGCTAAGCAGCCGCTCCGGAAGACTCTTCTATCTTGAGCGTGTACATCGTCGAAAAAACGGTGAACGATAGCACCAGCAGCACGATCAGGCACACCCCGGCCACCGGTAGCAGAATCATGCGATCCACGGACTTCACCACGAAAGGCAGGGCCGCCACCGCGCCGAAGAGCACAATGAGGCCAATAATGGCTCCCTTCTTGAGGCGATAGCTGAGATAGATGTCGCTCCCCTCCGCCGCGGAGAAAGATACGGGATTACTCTTGAGGGGAACCAGCGTTCGCACCTGAGCAACGCAGGCGCCGTCGTTCACCTCAAAAACATTATCGCGTTCGGGAAGCAGCACCTCCGGGCGCTTCTTTCCGTTCACGCTCAAATAATGGCGGCTCCTATCATCAAAGAAGGACCACCGCCTCCTCACATGTAGCCGTGCCATGACCCGCACCTCCTCGTGCCTACATAACCTCGCCCCTACATAACGCTGTTACGCATAATTTTATCGCATTTATTCCGCGCGGCGTTCAATTTAATCGTTCCCGCTGTGGCCGGCGGCACCCTTCCCCTCTAGGATGGAGGGAGAACTAGGAAGGAGGCCACATGCGCGATATTGCACCGTATTCGCAACGCAAACACTACGAACTACCTTCTTCTCTAGATACGCTTAGCGGCCCCGGCATGGGCGGCACACTTTACCTGGATCATTCGATCATTTGGGCACCGAATTCCCAGACGATCCAGCTCGAAAGCAACGGCCTCATCAAACGTGGTTATACAGCGTTGATCAACGAAGGAACCACAGAGCAGCAGGAGCGCTGGCTAAATCGGGACCTCCTCATGCAAGTCTGGCCAACACTCAGTTTGCCGTGGCGCGTCTACGAGATGTGGGAATCAAAATTCCCGGAGCTGCCGGGGAATCGGATCTTCCACGGAAAACTTCGAAATTCAACGCAATCCTATGCTCAGCGGTATACGAGATTGCCCACATCAACCCCATAGCCATTTCATTTCTATAGCCACCAGCGCTCCGACCACCAAGCATCACACCACCATCACCTACCCACCATTTCACATCAGCTCAGTCACGCCCCACCCCAATAAGGCACGACGACGCCACACTCCCACTACGACCTGGTCATACGTCACAGGAAATCGGTTTTCAACCCTCTGACCTGCGGATTAGAATAATGATACGAATTCTCTATTCAAATCAATGTTGTATTCATTGTTCAACGATTGGGAAATAAGGAAGGGATCTCGTGACTTCTTTTCGTAAGATAGCGGGTGCCACTCTGGCGGCCACCCTTATATTCTTCGGCGGCACACCCGCGCTCGCCGATCCAGCTTCCCCCGCGGAAGCTTCCAGCGCCGAACAAGCCAATTCCGCAAAGTTCGGCGGCGCCATCGCAAAGAACTTCTTCTTAGTCAATGGACTGACCGAGGCTGAGGTGATTGACTCCGTCAAGGCTCAGCTCACCAAGAATAACCTGAATCCCGATGAGTATGAGTTCACGGTAAAGAACCTCAGTGAGGCCAACGCCAATTCGTACGGCCCGAAGCGTAAAGATCGTGTTAAGGACGTACCGGTTATCGTGGCCAAGAAGGGGACTCCGGACACCTTCGACACTTACAACGTCAAGGTTTTCTACTACGCTCCACCGTTCGCGTTCCGGGAGGAAAACCCGGATCCCCAAAAGGGTGCCCCTCAAAATCAAAGCACCCATAACGCGGGCAAAATGACGGTTGCCGATCCGAATAGTTACACCCTGTCCGCGGATCAGCAGACAAAGATTGTTGACGCTTTCCTCAAGAACAACCCCGCCCTCGGTCTCACCCGCGATCAGGTCACCGTGGATGATCAAGGAAAGCTCACTATTGCCAACAAAGCCGGTGAAGACGGGTTTAGCGTCGTCGTTCCCAGCAGCGAATCCGTAAGCGTTATCGGGAAGGTTCCCAATATTCTGGTCTTCCTCGATCCTTCCACGAACACGAACCAGAACAAACTGAAGTCCACCCCCGTCCCTCCGGTAACAGTTACTCTGAAAGCCGATGACTACAGCAAGGGTAAGCTCTGGGGAACTAACGCCCCGGGCCAGGGCGAGGCGTGGCCAGCTACGAAACAGCTTTCCGGGTTTGACCTTAAGCTCGCCGGCAATACCGCCGTTATCTCCGGTCAGTATGACGCTGGTATCTCCAATTCGATTGGCGGTAAGCGTTTTATCGGAATCCGCACGGACAAAGCCGACGATATGCGCTACACCCAGTCCTTCTCGAATCTGTTTAAGGTGCGTGTTCTTCCCACAAAGCAGGACACTCTCATCCGCAGCCTGGATACCGACGCGCCTTTCACCCCCGAAGATGTGAAGGGGCTTATCGATGTGGATTACGGCAAGCTCGGAATTCTCAAGTACGGGGACGACGCGGGACTTTCTAAGCAGGATGTTCACAACGAGGTCAAGGGCAAAATTACCAAGAATATTGAGGTTCCCGGGATCAGCCACGAACCCGGCACCCAGGAATTCCCCGGCACGCTCACAACCGACCTTGGTGCAGTCTCCCCGAAGCTGACCGCCACCATCATTTACTACACGTCCAAGATTTCCGAGACAGCAGTATCCGACCCGAATAACCTGACGCCCGGCGAACAGGATGCTATCAAGGCCAAGGTCAAGGAACTCAACCAGCTCAAGGACACGGACAAAGTCACCGTGGACAAGGAAGGCAATGTCACGATTGTCTTCAACCGCAACGGCAAGGACCTCGGCACCAAGACCTTCAAGGCGCCGCTCGTCACGCCTTCATACCCGGATTCCAGCGGCAAGTCCGGTTCCACGGTTGAGGTTCCGATCTCCACGCCGGAAGGCTTCACTTTCCCGGACGGTTCCACGTTTAAGGTCGACGGCGAAGCTCCCGCTGGACTCACCGTTGGCAACGACGGCAAGATTACCTACCAGATCCCCGAGGATAAGGAGACGGGCGATGTGACGGGCACTGTGCTCGTCACGATTCCCGGCCAGCCCGATCCGGTGAAGGTTCCCTTCAAGATCGCTGTGACCAAGCCGAAGATGGCCGAGAAGATCACTTTGAAGGATCCTGACATCACCGGCGTTGTTGATGTCAATAAGCTGACCGATCCCGAACGCGAACAGGTCAAGAAGGCCGTCGAGAAGAAGAACCCGAAGCTCCCCGAAGGCACCACGATCACCGTCTCCGAAAACGGCACGGTCACCGTAACCTTCCCGGACCAGTCGACGACCACGATCACTCCGGACAAGACGGTTCGCCAACTCAAGGACAACGAGAAGATCAAGATCAACGACCCCGAAATCACCGGCGTTGTCGATGTCAACAAGCTGACCGATCCCGAACGCGAGCAGGTCAAGAAGGCCGTCGAAAAGAAGAACCCGAAGCTCCCCGAAGGCACCACGATCACCGTCTCCGAAAACGGCACGGTCACCGTAACCTTCCCGGA
>NZ_JBOZGG010000017.1:0-37630 GCF_051267215.1 Actinotignum vesiculae | reverse complement strand
GTCTTGTTTCACGGTAGTCATTCTGGTTTATCTCCTAGGTGGTTTTCACCCTCACACACAAACCATTAGACACTCTCACCTAAAACAGTTGCGGCTTTACGAGCTAATGGACGGAGAAGCTCGACAACTTTCGCTCCATTTTCCTTGACTTTATCAAACGTCCTTTTTCTCTCTTTTTCGAAAGGCTCGACCCGTTCATTGATCTTCCTAATAATCTCACCAATGAGAGAAAAGACCAGCTGTTCACCTAAATCAAATTGCGAATACTGCCAGGTATTGAAGTCGATAACCCAATAGTCATCCTTGGACAGTTTTTCTTTGATGGCGCATAGCGCAGACGTCTTACCCGAGCCCCAATCACCCTGAATAGCTGCTGTCATTGGTGTCTGACAACGAGTGATGTATTGAGCAAATCCTTCTATATACGAGTTCATTCCGAGCCGATCTACGGGCGACGGCTCGTCGTTGAATCCAACTTCTTTGTCGGTCATAGTGCCTCTTTCATAGTGGGTTAGTTAGCGGCATAAAAGAATCATCGCGCGTTGCCCCCCCCCTGTCAAGCACCTTTGTTTTCCGGCCAGAAATCAGGATTTAGGCGGCGTACACCGAAAACAAAACCGGCGGGCCTACTCCTGCGCGTTATTAGCCGGCTCGCTCACCCGGCGCAGCGCGGGCACCAGCGCCAGAACCGCGAGGAGGGAAAGCACCAGCGCGGCCAGCAAAGCCACCAGCAGCACAGGAGAGAAAGAAGCGTCCAGGGAAACCGAACGCATCTCCATGAGCAGCCAGCCCGCCCCGAAACCGGCCGCCGTTGTGATTGTGGCGATCACCGCCAGCGGCAGCACCGACTCCACCACGAGCATGGCGGCCAGCTGGCGCACCTGCATGCCGCTCAGGCGCAGGGTCAGCAAAGAGCGGCGTCGTTCCAATAACCCCGCGTACGTCGAGACCAGCAGCGACACAATCGCCACCGCAAAAGTCAGCGCGATTCCGGCGTAGACCAGGTACGTCATCGTCTCCACGGTCTTATCCACCGCCACCGCGATGCCGCGCCCACCTGCGAACACGTACACGCCGCCCGGCTCGGTGAGCTGCGCATTCATAAGGACCGTGCGCACGGCCTCAATATCGCCCGGCTCGCGCAGGTTCAGCAGCACCGCGCTCGCCTCCCCGGAAACAAACGCGTTGTAACTTCCCTGCACGGTTTCGGCTAATTGCGTGGCATCAGGAGCTTCGACGACGGCGCCCGGCGCATCCGCCAAATCCCAGAAATTCACGCCCATCACGCCACTGCCCTGGCACGTGAGCCCCACAGCCCGGGCGGCGGTATCGCAGGGAAGCACCACCCAGGACCGCGCGAGATAGGGCACGGTAAGAGCCTGGGCCCCCGGAATATTCGCGGGAATCGCCCGGGCCGCGACCTCGGCCTGCTCCGGGCTGAGGTTCGCGAGCACCGCGGTGGTAGCTGGCATCTTCTCCGCCACGGTCGGTACCTGCGCACCCAGAAAATCCACTTCGGACACCGTGGTAATAAAGAAGGTACCGGCGAAAAGCGCGAGGATCACCCCGGAAACCGAGCGGGCGATCCGCCCCGAATGCACCCGCACGTATTTTTGGCCAATAATCATGGGCGCCCGGCGCGCCCAGCGCGCACTCAGACCGGCCAGCGCGTAGATCAGCCAGCGCGCCGCCACCACCAGGCCGAGCATCATGATGACCAAGGCCACCAGGAAAAGATTTTGTTCGGTGCCGGTGGCGTTATCCGGCTCGCTGGTGACATACAGGTAGCCAAAGATCGCGCAGGCCAGCACGATACCGGCGAAACTGAGCGGAGAAGGGCGGGTGAGAGTGCGGCGTCGTCGTACCACCCCCAGGGGCGTGGCATCGATGCGCCGCAGCCCCCACAGATTCGCTCCCACCACCATCGCAATAATCGCGAGCGCGGTGAGCACGTAGGCCAGCGGCGTAACCGCGAGGGACTCGGCCCAATAGCGCCCGCGCGCCAGCGGAATCTCCGCGAGAAGCGGCCGCGCCGCCGTGAAAAGCGCCGCGCCCAGCACGTACCCGGCCGCCGCTCCCACCAGGGCCTCAAGAATAAGAATCCCGCGCACCTGCTGCCGGGTAGCCCCCACCAGGCGCAAAGTGGCGTAGCGCTGTTCGCGCTGGGCACTGCCGAGCGCCGCCGAAATGGAAATAAGGAAGAGCACCGGGAACAGCAGCACCACCAGGCCGATGAGAAGCAGAATGAAATTCGGGTCGCTTCCGCTGGAGCCGGCCGGCTCGAAGGACGCGAGACTGCGGGCATCCTCCACTTCGCTCAGATCGGTGCCCACCACAGCGAGGAGGTCGTCCGGGCCGTTGGTGAGCTCCTGCGGCAGCGTGCCCCGGTCCACGCGCCCGAAGCGGTTGGCGACCGCGGGATTTGCGCTGGTTTCCAGCAGGGTACGAGTCCCGCGCGAGAGCAGGTATTCGCCGCGGCCCGGCCAGGTAATGCCGTGCAGTTGCGCCGGATTGCTCACCCCCGCCGCGTCCACATACACCACCTCGACCTGCGCTCCACCGATCACCGCAAGGTCATCGATACCGGGGCGATACATTTTTATGTGCGACGACGCCGCAGCTGCGGGCAAATCCGAAACAAAAGGTGCATCGTGCAGGGTGTCCTCCCAGGATTCGGCGGTGCGATCCAGGGTGGCGTGGGTGAAAGCCGCGAAGGCAAGCAGGAGGACGGTTCCGAAAGCGACCGCGCCGGTGATGAGGGCGAGGCGGCCTTTGGTGCGGCTGAGGGATTGGCGTACCACGATCCAGGCCATATGCATGGTTATGCCTCCAGGATTCCGTCGCGGACGATGATCTCGCGGTCCGCGTAGGCGGCGATGGTTGGTTCGTGGGTGACGAGCACCACGGTCATGGCGTGTTCGCGGGCCAGTTGGACCAGGCCGCTCATGACGTATTCGGAGTTGAGGGAATCGAGGGAGCCGGTGGGTTCGTCGGCGAAAAGGATGCTGGGGTGCGGGCTCAGCGCGCGGGCGATGGCGATGCGCTGGGCTTCCCCGCCGGACATTTCGCCAGGCAGGGCCTTCGCGTGGTCCGCCAGGCCGACACGTTCGAGCCAGCGGTACGCGGTGGCATAGGCGGCGCGTTTCTTGGTGCCGCCCAGGAGGAGCGGCACCGCGATATTATCCAGGGCGGTGAGCTCCGGGACGAGCTGGCTGAATTGGAAAACGAAGCCGAAATCCTCGCGGCGCAGCCGAGTGCGGTCGTTATCGGAGAGCGCGGTGAGCTCGCGGGGGTAGGACGCGGCCGCGGCATCCGGGGCGCTGGGCTGGCTCGCGAGCTGGCGTGCGGGCGAAGAATCCGGGGCGCGGCGCGAGTCCGCCGGTGCGCTGTGCCGGTCCGCTGGGGTTGGGCCGAAGTACGTGACCGTGCCGCTATCGGGAAGTTCGATACCGGCCAGGGCATGGAGCAGGGTCGATTTACCCGAGCCGGAGGGCCCCATAATCGCCAGGACTTCCCCGCGGCGAATATCCACGCTGACGCCGCGCAAGGCAGCGGTTTTGCCGTAGCTTTTCGCGAGGTCGCGGGCGGAAAGGATGATATCGCTCGCGGCTGTTGCGGCTGTTGTGCGCGTAGCCGCCGGGCTCATATCCGCGCCGGTCACAGTGGGATTGCTCATAGCTCCTCCTTGAGCTGGTCGAGGCGCGAGGAGGTCAATTGGATCCACCGCAGATCGGCCTCGATATGGAAAATGGCGCTGTCGAGAAGAAGTTTTTCGGCCAGCGGGGCATTCTGTTTGCGAGTGGTGAGTTCACGCATGCGCTGCTGATGGGTGGCACGCTGCGCTTTGAGATAGCTAGAGGCATCTCCGGTGACGAGGAGCGAGAGAATCGTTTTGAAATAGAGGTCTTCTTGGAGGGCGAGCGCCGGGACTTCCGGGGTGGCCAACCATTCACGCAGCGCGTTTTCCCCGGTAGTGGTGAGAGCGTAGCGCGTGCGGCTCGGGCCACCCGAACTTTCATGAACATCGACCTGCGCCACCTTGGCATCGCGGGCCAGCCGCGCCAGGGTGGCATACACCTGGCCGGCCAAAATCGGCTTATCGCCCGCGAAGTAGCGGTCGTAGAGCTTTTTCAGCTCGTAGCCGTAATTCGGTTCGCGGGTAAGCAAACCGAGGAATGCGTACTGAACTTCCATCCCGATACCAACTATTCACTCAGTAACTAGTTCTACTAGTCACCGAGTGTATAGCGGCCAGTACAGGGAGCGCAAGGAGCGTGGGAGCCGTAGCGAAAACTAAGTGCACCGGGCGGGTTGCGGTGATAGCCACACGGGCACGCGGGGCGGCAGGCGCGGCGTCGTCGTTACTACCGCAGGTCAAGGAGGCAAAAACCGCAAACGATTTTCCCACTCAGTTTGCGTCGCGCGGATTTTGCCATTACTCTTTCAACCATGGCTTTCAACACCGCTGCATTCGTATCCGCCTCCATGGCTCTGGGTACCTGCATGTGTATGTGCATGCGAATGTGCATGTGCCGCTAAATTCAGTTAGCGCATTTTCATCGCCGCATCGCCCGTAGTGGGCACAATTCCCTTATTTTTCGGATAG
Source organism: Actinotignum vesiculae (assembly GCF_051267215.1). NCBI lineage: Bacteria > Bacillati > Actinomycetota > Actinomycetes > Actinomycetales > Actinomycetaceae > Actinotignum > Actinotignum vesiculae. The sequence continues at coordinate 33,024 of NZ_JBOZGG010000017.1, read as the reverse complement.
CAATATCCGTAGTTTCACGCACCCAAAAATGGATTAACTATGCCTAAAACTCTATCTTTTGCCACCCGAGTCGTTAACGATTACTCCGCATCGCGCCCGGATGACCAGTACCGCGCGGTGATCCCGCCTATTTATTTGGCCTCCACGTTCGAGCAGCCCACCGACGGCTCGGCCGGACCGTACGGGTATCAGCGCAGCTCCAACCCGACCCGCGGCTCCGTCGAATCCGCGGTCGCGTACGTGGAAGGCGCCGAGCACGCCCTGGCTTTCGCCACCGGAATGGCTGCAACCGCAACGGTATTTTCCTCCCTGACCACAGGCGACCGGGTTTTACTTACCTCCTCGGTGTACGGAGGCACGTTCCTCTTTGTTGATGAATTTTTCGCACGCCGCGGGATAACCGCCGAGTTCGTCGACGATTTCAACGAGCTGACCGAGATTCCCGAGGATACCGCGCTGGTATTTCTGGAATCGCCTACGAATCCCACCCTGCGGGTGACCGATATTTCTCATGTTGTGACTTTGGCGAAAAAAGTTAATGCCAAGGTTGTTGTTGATAATACGTTCTCAACCGCCTACTTGCAAAAGCCCCTGGAACTGGGCGCAGACGCCGTGGTTTATTCGGGAACGAAGTATTTCGGTGGGCACTCGGACGTTTTAGCGGGCTTCATTTTAACGAACGACGACGCCTGGTATGCCAGCCTGAAAATAGCCTCCAAGGCGCTGGGTAATCCCCTCTCCCCTTTCGATTCTTATTCGATTCTGCGCGGGTTGAAAACGCTTGTTATCAGGCTCGACCGGCAGCAAGAAAACGCCGCAATCCTGCGGGACTACCTTGAAAATCACCCGGCAGTTTCGCGAGTATTGGCTCCGGGCTGGTATTCCCCCAAAGAAAAGGAGATTCACGCCCGTCAGTCGAAGGGCGACGGCGCGCTCTTCGCCTTTGAGCTCGCTGAAGGTATCGACTTCCACACCTTCGCGAAGAATTTGAAGCTTATGCGCTTCGCGGTTTCCCTGGGCTCCGTGGAAACTCTCATCTGCCACCCGGCAAGCATGATCCACGAAAATCTCACCCCGGAAGAACGCGAAAAGGCGGGCATCTCTGATCGCCTGCTGCGCTTATCCGTTGGCATTGAGGATGCTCACGATCTCAAGGCCGACCTAGAAAATGCCCTGTCCGCTATCAACTAAGGGAACCATCAGGTACCCAAACTATTAATCACCCCAACCATCAATTAAGGGAACCACAATGAAGAAAATAATTAAGGTGCTGGCTGCCGGCCTTGCCGCTGCGACCGTACTGAGCGGTTGCGGCGCCAAGAAAGACGCGCTCGCCCAGGTAGAAGAATCCGGAAAACTCAAAGTGGGTATCGAAGGAACCTTCGTGCCCTACGGCTACCACGACGAGTCGGGCAAACTGGTGGGCTTTGAGGTGGAAATCGCCAAGCTCATCGCCCAAGACCTCGGCGTTGAACCCGAATTCGTTGAGACAAAATGGGATTCGCTCATTGCCGGCCTTGATACGGGCAAATATGACATCGTCATCAATAACATTAACCCGACCGAAGAACGCCGGCAGAAATACGATTTCACCAACCCTTACGCCATTTCTCGTTCCGAGATTCTGGTGAAAAAGGGCGCCGGTATTACCAAGCTGGAGGATCTGAAAGGCAAGAAGTGCGCCCAGACTCCGTCTTCTGACTACGGTCAGACTGCCGCCGCGGCCGGAGCCGAGATTGTACCCACCCAAGGTTTTTCGGAATCAACCCAGCTGGTCATTAACGGCCAGGCAGACTGCACGGTCAACGACGTGGTGACGGTTTCTGACTTCCTGAAGAAGACCACCGCAACCGATCTGGACGGCATCAAAGTTCCCGGCGGCGAGCCGGTCCAGATTTCGGTCATGCTAGCCAAGGGCTCCGATCCCCTCAAGGACAAACTCAACGAATCTATTGCCAAGGGCCTCAGCAACGGCTCGTACGCACAGATTTTCGAAAAGTACATCGGCGAAGATATTTCGCCTAACTAAGCCCATATAAAAGGTACGTCATGAATACGATCACGCTATGGCTCGAGTCTTTTCCGCAACTCTTAGAAGCCACGTTAAAAGTTACGATTCCGCTTTCGCTCATCTCTTTCGCGATTGCGCTCGTGTTGGGCATCATCACCGCCCAGTTGAGGCTATCGAAGAGTCGGATAGCTCGAGCCATAGCGTGGTTCTACGTGTGGATTTTCCGCGGCACCCCGCTCCTCGTGCAGCTATTCATTGTCTTTTTCGGGCTACCCAAGGTTGGTATCACGCTATCGGCCTGGCTCGCCGCGATCATCACTTTTTCCCTCAACACCGGCGCGTATATCTCCGAGGGAATCCGCGGGGCGCAACTCTCCATCCCCTCCGGCCAGTGGGAGGCCGCATCCACCTTGCGGCTCACGCATTGGCAAACACTGCGGCACGTTATTGGCCCGCAGATCTGGCGAATCGCCCTGCCCTCGATCAGTAACGAGTTCGTGAACCTGGTGAAATCAACGTCGCTGGCATCCGTTATTACTATTTCCGATGTTTTCCAGATCGGCCAGCAAATCACCGCGCGCGTCTATGAGCCGCTGGTGCTGTACGTTGAAGTTGCCGCGATTTACCTCGCTATCTGCACCCTGCTGACCTGGCTGCAGGCATACCTAGAAAAGAAAACCTCCAAGCACGTGGTGAAAAATGATTGAGATTAAAGACCTAGCTAAAACCTTCGGCACTGATATCCACGCCTTAGGGGGCGTCACCGCGAGCTTTTCGCCCGGCAAGACGACCGTGATCGTGGGCCCATCCGGTTCCGGTAAATCCACGCTGCTGCGCACGCTGAACCTGCTGGAGATCCCCAATTCCGGGAGCATTCGGGTTGAGGATTTCTCGCTTAGCTTCCCCGCCCAGGTCACGCGGGCAGATAAAGAAAAAATCCGTTCGCATTCCGCGATGGTTTTCCAGGGTTTTCACCTATTCCCGCACCTGACCGTGCGCGAGAACGTTGAACTTGCGCCACGACTGCACGGAAAAAACCAGAAAGCCGCGCGGGCCGACAGCGAATTATTACTTGAGCGAGTTGGCCTCAGCGCGAAAACAGATGCGTATCCTGCCGAGCTTTCTGGCGGCCAGGCCCAGCGGGCGGCAATCGCCCGGGCACTAGCCATGCGCCCGAAGTATCTTTTATGCGACGAACCAACCTCAGCGCTGGATCCGGAGCTCGCCGCCGAGGTGTCCAAGGTTCTTTCCGAACTAGCCAGCCAGGGGCAAGGCTTGATCGTGGTGAGTCACGATATGAATTTCACCAGGCGCGTGGCCGACCAGGTGGTTTTCTTGGACGCGGGCCATATCCAGTACGAGGGCGCCCCGGAAGATTTCTTCACATCCACGAACGAGCGCATCGTGAAATTCCTATCGGTGTACGACCCGTCAGAAAACCTGTAGGGCGCGGCGCGCGGTTTGCGGCCCCGGGCGGTTTCTGGCGCGGCGCGGCTTGCGGTGATAGCCAGGCGGGCGCGCGGCCCGGCAGGCGCGGCGTCGTCGTACTAACATAGCGCGCACCTGCGCGCGTTCCTAGGCGTTATCCGCTTCCCATTCGCCGAACGTGCGGCCGTCATCCGCGAGCCATTCGCGCCGGCCGTTCGAGGAGCGCCCCAGGATCACCGCGGCCGCGGTGGAAGGCGAGCCGAAGGCAATATCGCGGGTGAGAACCGCAGTGCCGCCGGAAATTTTTATGGAACCATCGTCGACGAGCTTGTGATGCAGCGCGGCGTAGCTGGTGTAGGAGCGGAGCGTCGATTCGGAGGCGCCGCGCAGCTGCCATTCGGCGACGACGCGCGAACCTTTGAGAACGAAGTACTCGCCATCTACCAGCTGCATCGTGGCATCCACCCCTTTATTGGCCTGGCGCAAGTGGAATAGCGCGGACGTGGGCGCGGGCGTTTCGGGAGCGGGAGCAGCGGGAATCGTGGAACGCGAACGCAGCACATTCACGCCGAGAATCGGAAGAATGACCTTGACGTTATCCAGGAAAGATTCCGCCGAGGCCTGCTGCCCCTCCGAAAGCTTGCGCAGCCGCGGGACCTGCTTGTTATCGGGCATGGAACAGCGCTCGGCGGCCTGGGCAATATCCACGAGGCGCGACTCCAGGTAACCCCAATGCCCTTCGTTGAAAGATTTTTGCATGCTGCCGATAATGACGACCCGGTTCCATTGCGGTTTGCGCTGGTCGTGGGTGCGCAGGCGCTCGCTGAAATTTTCGGTTTTACCGATGTAGCACCAGGTGTTATCGATGGCGTCCGGGTCCGCGCCGAGGAGGAGGTAGACGCCGTTGCCGTGGGCGTCTTCGCGGCGCAGCAGTTCCGATAACTGGTCGCGGCGTGCAGATACGACGACGCCCGTCCAGTCGGCGATGCTTGCCGTCATGATCCCGCCGGGCGTGCCATCCACCAAGAACAGCTCAATCGCTTTGCCTCGCGCCATGCCACCAGTGCCTTTCCGTGGGTTCTATCAGGGGTTTACCTAGACGCGGCTGCGTTCCGCGCCTAGGTTCCCCCGATGTGCCGATGCTCCTCTCAGATTCTATGTGAAAGTGCAGCAGCTGCGACTGGGCACGACTATCGCCACGCAATTAGTCGCGTAGCCTCCGTAGGCTTATGCTTCCCACGCTGATGAGGACGCCAGCGAGAACGGCCAAAGGCAGGGTAACTGCGCCGGTATGGGCCAAGCTCGTGCCAGTGCCGCCTGTATTACGCGGGTGGTTCGGGGTGGGCGAGGTTGGTGGTTCTGTTCGTGCTGGTGGAGTAGCTGTTAGCGACGGAATCGTGGTTGGTGTTGGCGTGAGACTCGGTGTTGGAGTAGAGCTCGGTAACGGAGTGAGTAGGGCCGGCGGCGGAGTGTTCACACCTGACGTTGGGGTCGGGTCGGGAGCGGGTTCCTCTTCTTCCTCATCCTTGGGTTCGGAAGGCTCAGGTTTGTCAATAGGTTCCGGCGGGCACAATTCATTGGCACTCAGCACCTTCGAGGCGACTACGTCTTCCGTATCCTGAGTTCGCGCAATTAGCGATAATTTAGTTCCCGCAACCAAGTTATCGCTTGGGACGTTGAGGTCGAGATTCTCAAAGGTTGTCGATTCGCCGAAGTAGCTATCGCCAATCTTAAGCCGATACGTAGGGACGCGGTTTTCTACGGCTGGAGTGGTAACTCCAATATTTTTCCATTCGCCCCAGCGCGTCTCGCGCGCAAGGTACGTTATCGTTACCGGCTTGGCAGCTTGGGCATCGCTCGTTAGGTCAAGTTCACCGTCACAATTAAAGTAATGTGGTATGCCCAGAGTAACTTTGGGATTGCCCTCCTCATCTCTGACGATGAGCGCGGATTGAATTGGATTCGCGGGTTGCCACTTGCAGTTATAGGTATCATTGATGCGTAGCTTCAGAAAGGGCGCCGCGAAGCTAGGCTTGCCATGCCCACCCGCGAGAACGACCTTCATGGAGAGTTTGAGGCGGTACTTCCGTTTCGTTTCCGTCACACTAAGCCTGGTTTCGCCCTTATCACAACCCGTATTAATGCTGATTCGTGAGAATTTCTGAATGCTCCCCCTGCCGTATTCCGCATTCTCATTACTCCCCACACCAAGGGCCACTGGGGTGGCCATACCCAAAGAGAGGAAAGCGATAGCAACTCCCGCGATTGATCGGAGCAAGAGATCCTTCATTCATTCACCCCAATTCCAGGACAAATAATGGTTCATTCATATCTCCAGTGTTGTTCCGCGCCTCGCAGTAGGTGGCAGTGTGGAATTCGCACAGTTCCACATATCCAACGAGCAGGGACGACACGGGCGCAACACCTAAATCGTTTTACATGTTAACACGCAAACATACTTAGTTTTGGGACTAAATATAGTGATATAAGGGCGATATATTTCCAATATGTTTATATTTGATTCTTACCCCATCTCTTGACCATTCCGCGCGCCACTATAGCATTGCAGCTAGCTTAGAACACACTCCCGCCTGGGCAAATACACCCATCCACCAATACCGCTAGCAAGCCCCGCAATTTGGCTGCCAAATAGTAAAAAGCGGCAAATATTTCGCTGTGACGAATTTACCACCGGCGATGAGCGCCCAAGAAGAATGCGGCCCTATGAAACTGAATGAACACTGTAAGTACGGCAGGAAGCTTCATTAAGAAGCCTGATGACTACCTCGGAGTGCGCCGCATGCGGCAGCCTTCGGAGGCCATCTAAGCGGCATAAGTGACGTAAGCGATGATCCAACTTGCACAACAGAACCTGTCCAATCCGCACAACAGAAAACGTCCAACTTGCACAATAAAAACGGTCCAACTTGCACAACTGGCGTGTTAACATGTGATACGAGAGTGAAAGGAAGGTATCCATATGGGGGATTCTTCAGCCCATCCAGCCTATTTACCTCGGGTAACCGACAGCCTGCTGGCGCGAAAACTCAAAGCGGCTGGAGCTGTACATATTCAAGGTCCGAAGTGGTGCGGCAAAACCGCCACCGCACAACAGGCAGCAGCGAGCGCTATCTACTTGCAAGACCCTGATCGTTCCGCTGATTATCTTCAGCTCGCTTTCTCAAAACCCTCTCTCCTTCTGGAAGGGAAAAGCCCGCGTCTGATTGATGAATGGCAGATGGCTCCGCAGCTCTGGGATGCAGTGCGCTACGCCATTGATAGGGAGCATGGCCGCGGCAGATTTATTTTGACGGGTTCGTCGACGCCGCGCCAATCTGAGATGCCAAGCCACTCGGGTATTGGAAGATTCGCGCGGATCACTATGCGCACCATGTCCCTGTGGGAAACGCGGGAATCAAGTGGCGTGGTTTCTCTTACCGAGCTTTTTGATGGCCAGCACGATATCGGTGCTTTAGTTGATTTTGATATCGAACGAATTGCTTTCACAATTTGCCGGGGTGGCTGGCCCGAAGCCGTCACCGAAAAGGATGAGGGCACCGCTCTTGATATGGCGAAAGAGTATATCCAACTTCTCTTAGATATCGATATTGCGCAGATCGACGGAGTTAACAGAAACCGCACCTGGGCGCAGGCAATTTTGCGTTCCTACGCCCGCAATATTTCTTCTCAGGCGACGCTGGCTACCATCGCGCAGGATATGCAGGGAGAACCGCCCGCGCGCAATACCGTTTCTGATTACGTGGACGCTTTGAACAGAGCCTTTGTATTCGAAGATTTACCCGCGTGGAATCCGCGCTTACGTTCAAAGACAGCAGTTCGCACCAGCCCTACGCGCCATTTCTGTGATCCGTCGCTAGCCGCCGTTATGCTCAACGCCACCCCGAAGAGGCTTTTGACCGATTGGGAAACTTTCGGGCTTCTTTTTGAATCGCTGTGCGTGCATGATCTGCGTGTTTATGTTGACGCGTTGGGCGGTCAGGTCTACCACTATCGCGATAAAACAGGCCTAGAAGCCGACGCCGTCCTGGTCTTAGATGATGGACGCTGGGCCTTGGTTGAGGTGAAACTTGGGGAACAATCAATCGACGAAGCCGCCGACCACCTCAAAAAACTCGCACAACGCATCAATACCTCCCACGAGGGTGAACCCGCATTCTTGCTTGTCGTCACCGGAACCCAAGTGGCTTATCGGCGTGACGACGGCGTGCTGGTCGCGCCCTTGGCAGCGCTTAAGCCTTAACAGGCCCTTACTTTCGCCGACGAGACGCAACGATAGAATTCACAGCAATACGGAGGTGAGATGTGAACGAGCGTAATTTCGGGTTTCCATCGCCATCCCCCCCCCCCGAGAATCACGCCCCTCGTCAAGCGTTTAGCGCTCATAGGTTGTTCTCAGCTTGTTGCCGTCGGCTTGTTTTACTGCGTGGTGGAAACGAGTGCGGCTACCTCCTCTTTTGCGTCAGTGTTAGAAATGAGCTTCCTGACTATATTGGCCAGCTTCTTCCTCAGGAACGACGTCATCACTGCTCTGGTAGTAGCTTGCATGTTACTCACGCTCATATCTCTCGCCTTCATTGGAGTACTTATGCGTAAGCACGGACTATCCCTCTTCGCTACGCTTTCCAGCATCACTCTGGGCTTGTTGTTGTATTTCCCAACCGCCGGTGGTGCGTTGTTTCCACACGCACATAAGATGCCGCCAATATCTTTTGGGCTCTTTCTGCTTTTCGCGGTGCCTCTCGCAGTAGTCACCTGCGGGCGGCTGATTCATAAACACTACTCACACACAAACCATTAGACACTCTCTCGGCGCCAGCTCGGGAGTAGGAGTTATTCGCTAGGCTACGTCCCTTCTGCACAGAAGAAAGATGCCCAGAGAAGCGCAAACCACCAGCCAGCAAATTATGAAAATCAAAGCTACTAAGCCTGAATGCAGCGTGTTAACCCCGGGCGAAGATAGAACGCTAAGCACTTCAGTTCTGTCCAACGCTGCCGGAAGTGAACCAATATTCCCAGTCAAAGTGAACCCGTGCAAGACTTTGAAGAAGCCCGAAGATCCGGACAACATTCCAATGCCAAGCGTTTCAATGCCGAAGGTCCAGCCAAGGCCGAGCATCACAGCACCCAATATCGACCTGGTCAAATACCCGAACAAAGACCCCAAGATTGCATATGAGAAGAGCCCGAGAGCCGTGGCGCCAAGACCCAACATCGTTCCGCCGAAATCAAAGCCGAATCCCACGCCTCGAATAGCAGTGAAAATAGTGGAGCACATAGCCGCTGCAATAAAAGAACACAAGGCCATAACCAAGGAGACGACCGCCATGGTGACCAATCGGCTGATTCCAAGCCACCAGCGCTTGGGGATTCTTGCCAAAAGGACACCCAAGGTCCTTGACTCGTAGTCACTGCAGACCAGGATGGCTCCCACGGCCACGCCAACGGGGATGCCGTAAAGAGGGACAGAAGCTGTCACGTATTCACCCAACACCGACAATTCGAAGCCTGCGCGTAGAGCTTCAGCAGCTTCGGGTCCGATTGCGTCGGTCGCAGTGCGGTAGACGATGTACGGAATTACATAAGCAAAAATCACGATTTGGAGAACCCAGATGAGCACAGCTATCCGAATCGCCGGCCTAAGGGTCGCCGCCTTCACATCTGTGCGAACGATCTGCCACAAATCTGTTGATGAGCTTTTCTGGACACTAACAGAACTCATTTCACTGCTCCTTCTGAGTCATCGACAGATAGGCGGCTTCCAGGGAGTCTCGTCTTTTGACGGACCCGACCTCGATATCCTCCTTAACTAGGACCTTGACCAGATCGGATGCAGTCACATCCTCCGGCAGATAGGCAAGGAGGATTGACCCCTCGACCTTCACCTTGACACCCATACCCTCCAAAAGCTGTGAAGCCTTAGCCGGATCCCCCACCTGCAGCTCTAATGGAGCCTTACCGTTGAACTGTTGGCGAAGCTGCTCTGGCGTACCGTTAGCCACAAGTTTGCCCGAGTCCAGGACGGTGACGGTGTCGCAAACTTGCTCAATCTCTCCTAGCAGATGGCTGGAAAGCAAGATTGTGGTTCCAGAATCCCGAAGGATCCTCATCAAATCTCTGGTTTCCGCAATCGCCTGCGGGTCCAGGCCATTGACCGGCTCATCAAGAATCAGCAACTCGGGCTTGCCCAGAAGGGCAATGGCTATTCCGAGCCGCTGCTTCATGCCGAGAGAGTATCCTGAGGCCTTATCTTCAGCGCGATTGGCCAATCCAACAAGTTCGAGGACACGCTCACATTCAGCACTGTCCACACCAAAATATCCGGCAAATAGAGCCAAATTTTGCCTTCCATTAAGGTGTTTATAGAAGGCGGGCATTTCAATCAGTCCACCCACCTTGTGGGCCATCTGCCCGGCAGGATGGCCGAATACATTAACGATGCCGGATGTGGGTCGAATCAGATTAAATAGGCACTTCATCAACGTAGTTTTACCGGCCCCATTCCTACCCACCAGCCCATGAATGGCACCCTTTTCTACAGTGAAATCGAGGCCATCAAGCGCCACCGTTCCTGTCCGGTAGGTTTTACTCAGGCCATGACAGTCCACAACTTTTTCCATTGGCTCTCCTATAGCTTTGCACCAGTTCACCTTCAGGGCCGGCACTGAAATCACTGTGCCTACCGGCTAGCAGGCGTCCAGTTTCTTCCATTTCCTGATCTTAGTGCGAAACGTTGTAAACGGGGCGACCGTGTTGATATGCACCCACTTCCACACCGGCCACGCCGACGGCGTGGAAGACGCCCACGCCCGCTGACCCGGCTCGAACAATTCCGCTTCAGTGAGGCCACCAACCATCTTGACCACTTCTCCGAGCAAGGTCCCGAACTGGTCAATCAAATCTTCAGCAGGTTCGTGTTCCCAACGTTGATAGAACGATTCATACAAGCCACCCAACTGATTCCACTTATAGCCAGGAGCCGGAGTCACCACGTCAAGACCGGCTTGTTCGTCACGTTCCCAGCTAAGCAGTAATTCCATCCAGCCCACCTGGTAGGCAATCATCTGCCGGGGCGTGCGGTCAACACCATCAACCAGCCGATCCCAGCCATCATCGGGCACGTCCGCGAACTCGCCGAGAAATAGACTGCCGCGTTTAGCGATCTCTACCTGCAGCTGGCTGCCAGATTCATATGATCTCACCGCGCACCTCCTTGTGAAGCAGCGTTATTTTCACGCTCCGTTAGCGCGTTCAACCCTGGATACGCATTTTACAAGGGGAAACACGATACGCGCTAACGCAAAATCCCAACCCGCTAACGTAGTCGATTTTTTACACCCCCTTGGGGCATACTCGCTAACGCAAACGCCTACTTATCAAATCCGACGTCTAAGTGGAGCCACCTGAGAGAATCGAACTCTCGACCTATTCATTACGAGTGAATCGCTCTGCCGACTGAGCTAAGGTGGCACGCTGCCTGCGGCTAGCTGCGTATGCGGCCAGTTCACAAGGCAACAGATGCATACTACCCGGCCGGTGCGCGGGCATGCAAACCCCGGTGCCGTGAGCTAGCGAACGTTGAGGGCGGGATAGGGCGACCGAGCGGCAGGCGCGTCGTCGTCGTAAAAAGAAAGGAAAGAAAAGTGTTGCCCCCCGGGGCGAGAGTCACATGAACTCGCCTCGGGGAGCAACATGGGGATTACAACATCCCCAGATGAGCACACCGACCACCACAACCGGCGGCTCAGGTCTATAAAGTTTTTTGACAATCAGCCCTGCTTGAAAGCCCATTCAAGAATGGCCGCGTCAGCACATACAAGCATAACGCCCCGGCACTAAGGGAGCAAAGAATTACGTTCCCTATTTATGTGTACAACTTCACTACGGGACCGTAACTTCGTGAAATTTGTAGCAATTCCATGCTGGCCTGGGACGATAGGCCGATATTAAGCGCACCCCGGCCCGCTCAGCCCGCTCACCTCGGCGTTCACCACGCCTTGCTCACCCCAGCCGCTCGCCGCGAATCGCGCGCTCACTAGGCTAGCGCGCCGGGCAATTCAGATTTTCCGGAACGGCTCCGGTGAGGTAGAACTGCCGAATTGGGTCGTCGATGCATCGGCCCGCGGTCCCGAAAGCGGTGTGCCCATCGCCCTCCCAGGTGACCAGCACGCCAGATTCCAAATCCTCGGCGAGGGACTTCGCCCATGCCTGCGGGGTGGCCGGGTCGTACTTGGTGCCAATCACGACGATGGGCGCCGCGCCGGCCGCGCGGAACGGCCCCGGATTCTCCTTCGCCTGGGTGGGCCACACCTGGCACAAATCCGAACCCGCGTAAGCATCCCCGAGCAGCGGACCGCCCTTGGTTGCCCGCGAGGCTTCCTCCAGTTCCGCATCCGTGGCGGGCCGGTAATCCGCGCAATTAATAGCCCAATTCGCTTCCGTGGAATTATCCAAGAAATGCCCGTCGCCCGGATCGCGGCTCTGCCCGGTCAGGGCGATGAGCTGGAGAACCGTTCCCTTATTTTGCTTATCGACCTCCGAAATTCCCTCCATGAGCACCGGCCACAGCATCTTGCTGTAGAACGGGATGGTGAAAGCCGATAGCGCCTGCGCGCCGGTAAGCGGCATGCTCGGATTCCCGGTGGGGATGGGAGTGGCGGTTGCGGCGTCGATGATACCGCGCATATGCGCGATGCCCTCATCCACACTCCCCTTCAACGGGCAGCGCGACCCCTGTTCCTGCTGGCACCATTCCACGAAACGGCGCGCGGATTCTTCGAAACCACGCGTTTGATCGGTGGCGAGGCGGGCCGTACCCAGGGTGGTGTCGACGGCGCCGTCGAGCACCATGCGCCCCACCTGAGCAGGGAAAAGATCCGCGTACTGCGCACCCAGGAACGTGCCGTACGAATAGCCCAGGTAGTTGAGCGAGCGATCCCCGACCAGGTGGCGCAGCACATCGAGATCCCGCGCCGCCGAACGGGTATCAACGCACTTGAGATACTCGCCGTTTTTCTCCTTGCAGCGTTCGGCCACCCGCCGCGCATCCGCGGCCTCCTTCGCGCCCGCCTCCGGATCGGAATCCGGGTAGGTGGTATCCACGAGCTGCTGCAATTCCGCATCCGTGAAACAGGTTATCGGGGTGGATTCGCCCACCCCGCGCGGATCAAAACCGATGACATTATATTTTTCGACAACATCCTTGCCCAGAGAAATCGAGGCCGTGGGGAGCAACTCAAGACCCGAACCACCCGGGCCACCAGGATTAATAAAAATAGAGCCGACGGCGCTGCCACTCGCCTCTTGTTTGCGCATCGATAATTCGATGGTCGCCCCTTCCGGGTCCTCATAATTCATGGGAACCTGGACGCGAGCGCATTGATCTTTGCCGCAGGAGGTCCATTCCACCCGCTGCTCATAAAACCGGGCGAGCTGCGCCGGATATTCGGGCAACCCGCCGGTGGAGGCATTGCCGGTGCCGCCACGCACCAGGGCATTATTGGCACACCCGGAGACTAAAAGCAGCACGGCGCCGAGAGCAGCAAGAGTTCTTTTCACGTGTCTAGCGTACGGGAGCAAGCTGGTAATAGGCAGGAGGCCGCCATAATTTCGCTAGCCGTGCAATTACTGCATTTTCGCGTCTCGGGCATTGCGCGGGCACTCACCCTCTGACAGACTAAATGTGACGCTCACTACACATATTGAGAATGTCGCGTCCACGCCCCAACCTGCGTGCCCACGTAAAGGAGGAAGAATGAAGGCTATTCGCTACTACGGCAAGGAAGACGTCCGGCTTGAGGATATTCCTGAACCTGAACTCCGGCCGGGAACCGTGAAGATTTCCCTGGCGTACAACGGTATTTGCGGCTCTGATCTGCACCTATATTTCCACGGAGTCATGCCACCGGCTCCCTCGGCCGATGAACCCCACCCCATTTCCGGAGAAACTCTTCCGGTGGTTTTTGGCCACGAATTCTCCGGAACTGTGGATGAAGTTGGCGAAGGCGTCACCAAGGTGAAGGCCGGTGACCGCGTTGCCGTGGAACCCTTTATGGTGTGCGGGGAATGCCCGGCCTGTAAGAAGGGCATGTACAACCTCTGCGAAAAGATGGGATTCATTGGAATCTCCGGGCGCGGGGGTGGCCTGGCTGAAAAGATCGTGGTGGAGGAACGCTGGGTTCATAACGTTGGCGATATTCCGCTCGATCAGGCCGCTCTGATCGAGCCGCTTTCCGTTGGCCATCACGCGGTTGCGCATGCCGGCGCCGCTTTCGGCAAGGCCGAAGGCAAGGTTGCCGTGGTGGGCGGGGCCGGACCGATTGGGCTGCTCACCGCCGCGGTCCTCAAGGCTTACGGCGTGAAGACCATCGTGTCCGAACCTTCCGAAATTCGCCGTAACAAGCTCAAGGAAGTGGGGGTTGCCGATCTGATCGTCAATCCCGCGGAAGAGGATCTGCTGGAGAAGGTGAAGGAATTTACCGACGGCGTGCTCGCGGACTTCGCTTTCGATTGCGCCGGGATTTCCGCGGTGGCCGATCAGCTTCTCAGCGTTCTCACCACCGGCGGGCACCTCGAAGTGGTGGCCCTGCACGTCCATCCCTTCGAACTGGATCTCATGGGCGCCATTATGATGCCCGAACGCTCCATTAGCGCGTGCATTGGCTACTGCAATGATCACGAACCGTCCATCAAGCTGGTGCAGGAAGGCAAGGTAAATCTGGAGCCGCTCATCACCTCGAAGATCACCGCTGATCGCATTGTCGAGGATGGCTACAAGCGCCTGCAGGGCAACCCGGGCGAAGTGAAGATCCTTGTTTCGATGAAGTAGCTCGATGGGGTAAGGAGCTAGCGCGCTAGCGGGCGTCCGCTAGCGCAAACTAGCGAGCGGAAGCGGGCGCGGGAGCCGGCGAAGCGAGGTCGATAAACATCGCTTCGAGGGCGAGCTGCGGAGCAACATTCGCGGCCAGCCGGCGCCGCGCCTGCGCCACCGCGTCCATGCGCGCCACCGAGAGCTCCGGGGTGGAAGCCGCCGCGGCCGCGATAATCTGTGTTTCGAAATCGGCATTAATAAGTTCGACGCCGGCATCGACCTGCACCGCCAGCACATCACGATAGAGCGCCAGCACATCAAGCATGGCCCGATCCAGGTAGTCACGGTCCTCCCGCACCGCCCGCTTTTTCCGCTGTTCCTCAAAAGCGCGGATCTGGGCGCGCTGCGAAGCCGAACCGCTCTCCCGCTCCCCCAGCCCAATACTGGCCCGGAATTCCGCGAGCTCGGTATCGGTTTCGGTATCAGCTGCCGCCTTTGCACCCTTTTTCGATGCGGCTCCGGAACGCGCGGATGTCGACGCCGCACCCGCGCTCGCCGGGTAGTGATCGAGGAGATGCTGGGCGGCGAGCACCGCGTCGGCAGTCCCGCTCACATCAAGAGTTTCCCGCAGCAGCGCGGCGCGTTCCGCCGCGACTTGCGGATCACGAAGTAAGGCACGAGCCCGGCCGATATGGCATTGAGCAATACGGGCGGTCGCGCGGGCCGTGCGCTCATCCACGTCGAATTCTCCGGCCAGGAGCTGGGCGACCGCTTCCACGCTCGGAACCTGGAGGGCCACGTGGCGGCACCGGGATCGGATCGTGGGGAGCATATCCTCCGGCGAAGCGGTAATCAGAATCCACACGGTATCGCGCGGGGGTTCTTCAATTGCTTTGAGGAGAACATTCGTGGTGCGTTCCAGCATGCGGTCCGCGTCTTCAATAATGATGATGCGGCGCCGGCCCACCGAAGGAAAGGTATAGGAGGATGCCACCAGCGAACGGGTTTCTTCCACTGAAATCGTGACCGAGCGCGGATCCATCCGGATCACATCGGGATGGGTGCCACCTAGCGTGGTGGTGCAGGCATGGCAGTGTCCACAGCCGGGCACAGCTCCGGTGCATTGCACGGCAGCCGCGAAAGCGAGCGCGGCAACCGAGCGTCCCGAACCGGGCGGCCCGGTAACCAACCATGCTTGGGCCATTGCCGCGCTGCTAATATCCGTCGTCGTACTAGAATCTGGCGCGGTTTCCACGGACGCTGCGGCGTTCGGACCGGTAGCGCCCCCGGTGTTCATATCGGCCGTAACCGCGGCCGGGCTGGGCAGCTCCGGGTCGCCGATCCGCGAGGCCCAGGCCGCCCGCTGCAAAAGCTCGGCAACCGGCTGCTGGCCAATAAGCGCGTCGAAAACACTCATGATGCTTCTCCCACAACCGGCCCGGATGCACCGCGACCCGCCTGGCTTTCCACGCTTTCCACGCCTGCCAGATTTTCCAGGCCTGCCAGCAGAGTGTCCACCCGCGCACTAATCTGGGCGGCCAGCTCGGCAACAGTCTCGCGCGCATTGAGCACCAGGTAGCGCTGCGGATTATCCGCCGCGAGCTCGAGGAAATTCTCGCGCACCGTCCGGTGGAACTCCCGGCCTTCCGCCTCGATGCGGTCGTAGTGGCCGTCATCCGCGCGCGCTAAGCCTTCGGTTTCCGGGATGTCGAGGAGCACGGTGAGGTCCGGCCAGAGTTCTTCGGTGGCCCACTCGGATATCGCGCGGATTCCTGCGCCGAGCTCGCGCGCCCCGCCCTGGTAGGCCAGGGACGAATCAATATAGCGATCCGATAGCACCACCGCCCCGGCCTCCAGGCCCGGGCGAATAACGGAAGCGACGTGCTGGGCGCGGTCCGCGGCGTAAAGAAGCGCCTCGGCACGCGGGCTGACCGCTCCCCCGTGCAAAAGCAGTTCCCGAATCTGGGTGCCGAGCATGGTCCCCCCGGGCTCCCGGGTTTGCACAACCGTGTACCCGCGCTCGGAAAGCACCGCGGCGAGCAGCTGCAACTGGGTTGTTTTCCCAGCTCCATCCCCACCTTCAAAGGTAATGAACACCCCGCGCATTTATGCCTTCTCAGTGGTCGATTCGGTAGCGGACTTTTTCGCGGCTGGCTTCTTCGCGGTGGTCTTATTCGCAGCCGGCTTCTTGGCCGTCGAAGTTTTCGCGGTAGTCTTTTTCGCCGTCGTTTTCTTCGCGCTTGAGCTTGCAGACGCGGCCTTCTTCGCCGTGGTACGCCGTTTCACCGGGCCTTTCGCGCGCCGATCCGCAAGCAGTTCGTAAGCACGCTCAGGGGTAATATCCTCCACGGTATCGCCCTTGCGCAGCGACGCGTTCGTTTTCCCGTCCGTCACATACGGCCCGAAACGGCCCTCTTTGAGCACCACCGGCGCTTCGGTCACCGGATCGGTTCCCAGCTCCTTGAGCGGGGGCTTGGCCGCGGCCTGCCCGCGGCGCCGCTTGGGCTGGGCCAGCAAGGCCTGCGCCTCCTCCAGGGTGATCGTGAAAATCTGCTCCTCGGTTTCCAGCGAGCGCGTATCTTTCCCGTGGGTGATATACGGGCCGTAACGCCCGTTCGTCGCGGTGATATCCACCCCGTCCTCACCCTGCCCGATCACGCGGGGCAGATGCAGCAAACGCAGCGCATCCTCCAGCGTGACAGTTTCCGGTTGCATGGATTTCAGCAGCGAGGCTGTGCGCGGCTTCGGTGCTTTTTTGGACACTTTCCCGGTGGGAGTCAGTGCGACTTCACCCTCGCGAATAATTTCGGTCACGTACGGCCCGAAACGCCCAGATTTTACGACGACGCGCCGCCCGGTTTCGGGGTCTTCACCCAGCTCACGCCCATCGGAGGATGCCTTCTCCAGGATGTCGCGGGCGGCCTCCACCGTCATTTCATCGGGGGCCATGCCGGCCGGCACCGAAGCGCGTTTATCCGAACCCTCCACTTCGAGGTAGGGCCCGTATTTGCCGTTGCGCAAGGTGATTCCCTCCCCGATCGGGGTGGAATTAATCGCGCGTGCATCAATATCCCCGAGGGATTCCACCCGGCCTTCCAGGCCCGGCTTATCGCCATCTCCCCGCCAGAATTTCGACAGGTAGGTGACCCGATCCCCGCTGCCCTCCGCGATACGGTCGAGGTCGGTTTCCATCTGGGCGGTGAAATCGTAATCCACCAGGTCGGGGAGGTTTTCTTCCAGGAGGCGTACCACGGAGAAAGCCGTCCAGGTAGGAACGAGTGCCTGCCCGCGGTGCTCCACGTATCCACGGTCGGTAATGGTGGAAATCGTGGAAGCGTAGGTCGAGGGGCGCCCGATACCCAGTTCTTCCATTTTCTTCACCAGCGATGCTTCGGTGTAGCGCGGCGGGGGAAGAGTTTCGTGGCCGGTGGCCTGCGGGGCGCTGACCGGCAGCGCTTCTCCTTCTTTCACGTCCGGGAGCCGGGCGGCATCGGTAGCTTCGTAACGATTAGCATCCCGGCCTTCTTCGTACGCTGCCAGGAACCCGGGGAAGGTAATCACCGTTCCGGATGCGGAGAAGGTGGCGGTTTGGGCACCGGCCGCCCCGCTCACCGGCACATCAATTTTTAGCGAAACCGTTTGCCCGCGCGCATCTTCCATCTGGGAAGCAACCGTGCGCTTCCAAATGAGTTCGTAGAGGCGGAAATCCGCGCCGGACAGTTCCCCGGCCACCATCTGCGGGGTGCGGAAATGATCACCGGCCGGGCGGATAGCTTCGTGAGCCTCCTGCGCGCCCTTCGCTTTCTTACCGTAGAAACGCGGCTTTTCCGGCAGGCTAGCCTGCCCGTACAATTCCTTGATTTGGCTGCGGGCCGCGCTGATGGCCTGCGCGGATAGGTTCGTGGAATCGGTACGCATATAGGTGATATAGCCCGATTCGTACAGCGACTGGGCGATCCGCATTGTTTGACGCGAGGAGAGGCGGAGTTTACGCCCGGCTTCCTGCTGCAAGGTTGAGGTGGTGAAGGGGGCGGCAGGGCGACGGCGATACGGCTTTTCTTCCCGGGTGCGTACTGTGCCCCTCGCGCCTTCGAGTGTTTCCGCCAGCTCACCGGCCAGCTCGGCGTTCAAAGCACGTACGCCTTCTTTAGTGGCCTTGGCGGAGAGGGCGCCGTCGTCGCCAAAA
Source organism: Actinotignum vesiculae (assembly GCF_051267215.1). Taxonomy (NCBI): domain Bacteria; kingdom Bacillati; phylum Actinomycetota; class Actinomycetes; order Actinomycetales; family Actinomycetaceae; genus Actinotignum; species Actinotignum vesiculae. The sequence continues at coordinate 14,571 of NZ_JBOZGG010000017.1, read as the reverse complement.
TCTTTACCGGAAGCAATACGCGCGCCGTCAAGGGAATGGAGGGCTGCTTCAAATTGTTCGGACGTGCCGAAAGTAGCGGTCACGTCCCAATACGAGGCGGAAACGAAAGCCATGCGTTCACGTTCGCGTTGCACAACCAGGCGAGTGGTGGCGGATTGAACGCGGCCGGCGGAGAGTCCCGCGGCGACCTTGCGCCACAGGAGCGGCGAGACTTCGTAGCCGACCAGGCGGTCGAGGATACGGCGTGATTCCTGGGCGTCCACCAGCTGGGTATCGAGGGCGCGGGGTGTTTCTAGGGCGCGGGAGATCGCCTCGGGAGTGATTTCGTGGAAGACCATCCGCGAGGTGGGAACTTTCGGCTTGAGCACCTCGTAAAGGTGCCAGGCGATTGCTTCCCCCTCGCGGTCCTCATCGGTTGCCAGGAAGAGTTCGTCGGCGTTCTTCAAAGCTTTTTTCAGCTCGGCAACAGTTTTGTTCTTCCCGGCAGAAATAACGTAGTAGGGCGCGAAATCACCGTCCACATCAACAGCAAAGCGCCCGTAGGGGCCCTTCTTCATACTGTCGGGGAGCTCCGAGGGCTGGGGCAGGTCTCGAATGTGCCCCACGGACGCCAGCACCTCGAAATCTTCGCCTAGGTACCTGCCGATCGTGCGCGCCTTGGCGGGAGACTCCACGATAACCAGCTTCGTCACAACTGCATCCCTCACTACTCACGGCGTGACAAGGTCACGCCTCCAACACATATTTTGTGCCCTGTTGTCACACGGTAGCACGCCCGCGCCGAAAACCGGCGCTCGTGACGGGTACTCCTTACAGGTACTCGTGACGGGTGGCTCGTTACGGGCACTCTATGGTTTATCGCCTAGCTCCCGGTTCCTGTTCCCATTCCTGTTCCTTCGGTCAAGAGCCCGGTGGCGATGAGCTCGCGCACCGTCTCGAGCAGGCGGGCCTGAACCGCACCGCTATCTTCTCCGTAAATCTGCGCAATCGCCTGGCATAGGGCTCCCACGCTCAACTCGCCATCGCAGGCACCCACGAAAGCCGCGACTTGGGAATCGGCCGGGAGGGTCTGCTGGAATCCGCCCGTGTGCGCGAGAACAATACGCAGCGGATCGGCTGCCCCCGGGTCATAAAAACGATGCTCGATTACTTCGGTGCGGGTGAGGTGGCGCTGCGCTAAATCCTCATCGGGGGCGGCCACCAGGTGCCGGTTATTCCACACCCGCTGAATATGCTGGCGGATATCACCCTGGGGGCGGCCCGGTATTTCCTCGGTGCGGATCATGGGTTCGCGAGTGGCAGCCGGGCGAGAGAGAATCCCGTAGCCCAGGCTGATGGCGCGTATCCCGCGCGCGGCAAAATCATCGAGCCAGGTACGGTAGGCATCCTCGTATCCGGCATCGCGCGGGCGCAGGCCGCCATCCCGGAGCCACATTTCCACGTAGTGGGCCGGGTCTACTTCATCACGCGCAATGAACCAGGCGTCGAGGCCCGCCACCCGGGCCCACACCTGCGGGTGGGTATCCCAGGAGCAGCCGTCTTCCACTTCCCAATTCCCCAAAATATAGGCGGTGCCGGAATCCGTGAGGTGGTTGGGGAGCGCGGAGATGAGTTCGGAGAGGAGAGTATCCCCGCCGAAACCACCGTCGCGGTACTCGAAATCGACTTTTTGCCGGACGCTTGCAGGGGTGATAACGAAGGGCGGATTGGACACGATGGTGTCGAAACGCCCTTCCACCGGATCGAAAAGGGAGCCTTGGAGCAGCTCCACTCGCACGGCCGCGAGCGCGATATTGAGGGAGGCGAATTGCAAAGCGCGCGATGAAATATCGGTGGCGACCACCTCGCAGCCGTGCAGCGCGGCGCTAATGGCATGGATCCCGCAGCCGGTTCCCACATCCAGAACCCGTCCCCCGGAATAGGTGACGATATTCGCGAGGGTGCGGGTGGCCCCACCCACCGGCATAACGTGGTGGGCTCCGGGCACCCGGCCGGCCAGTTCCCCAAAATCGGAGGCGATCAGCACTTCGGTGCGGGTGATCCGGCGGGTGCCCTTGCGGGTAATGTCGAGCGGAACGGGGACCACTTGGAAGCGGGCCCGGTATCCCGCGTTGCCGATAACGAGCAGGGCGTCGCGCGTGATCCGGTCACCGAAGGTGGCAGGAAAAGCGCCTTCGAGTTCCGCGGCGCTCAACGTGTCTCCGAGAATAAGGAGGCGAACCTGGCAGGCCAGGATTTCCGCTTCGGTGTGCGGGGCGGTGGACTGGTGGCATACTTTTTCGCACGCGAGAAGCGCGGGGATGCGCTGCTCGCGGCGCATGGCGGCGGTGGCTTCCGGGCCGAGCAGGGTGGATATATGTGCGGTGGTATAGCCTGTGAGATCTTGACGTAACGTGGTGGCGAGGCGCTCGGAGGCGCCCGGGACAAAGAGCTCCATGCCATAACAGTAAACTGCCCGGCCGTGTTGAGGAAAGCCCCGGGTAAAGAAGCAGGAGCTGGATGTGGGGCTGGCGCGCTGGTCTTTGGCCTCCGGCGCTCCATCGGGCACACTACACATATGCGCCTCCTTTCCGTTCTTGAAGAATCCGCCACCGCGGGACAGTTGGTAGCGCTGCGCAAACAAGACGCCCGCCCCGCGCGGGTGGCCGGGTGGCCCGCGTGGGTCAGCCCGCAGGTCAAGGGTGCCTGCGCTAGCCACGGCGTCCCGCACCTGTGGGAGCACCAAGTCCGCGCCGCGAACCTCATTCACGCGGGTGCCCACACGGTGGTGGCGACCGGGACCGGTTCGGGTAAATCTTTGGCGGCGTGGGTACCTGCGCTCACCGAGATGCTGAGTCCGCGCGGCTCGGGTAGTTTGGCGCGGGTGAGCGCCCCGCCAACCGTGCTGTATCTTTCCCCGACCAAAGCTCTGGCGGCGGATCAATACACTTCGCTGCGGGCCTTGGCCCGGGATGTGGACTCCCGAATCACGGTGGCTACCGCGGACGGGGATGCTGACCCGGAGGAGAAAACCTTCGCGCGCGACCACGCCGATATTGTGCTGACCAACCCTGATTTCGTGCATCACGTGATGCTGCCCCAGAAAGACCGGTGGCAGCGGATCTGGCGCGGGCTGCGGATGATCGTCGTCGACGAATTTCATTCCTATAAGGGCCTGTTCGGGGCACATGTGGGTCATGTGGTGCGCCGGATTTTGCGTATCGCGGCGCTGTACGGCGCCCACCCCACCGTTGTTTTCCTGTCGGCAACCGCCGGCGCGCCGCAGGAAACCGCCACCAGATTTATCGGAACAGCTTTCGGGCCCGTCGAAGCGGTCACGGATGATGCCTCGCCGCGCGGCGAACGTACCGTTGCCTTGTGGCAGTGTTCTCCTATCGACGACGACGCGACCGGCCACGTTCCTCCCGAGGAAGAACCGGGAGCCGCGGAGGATACCACGCGCCGCTCGGCCATGGTGGAGGCGGCTGATCTGACCGCTCGTTTCGTGGCCGAAGGCGCGCGCGTCCTCACCTTTGTGCGTTCGCGGGCCGGAACCGAACGGGTTGCCGAGCTGACCCAGGCGTTTTTGCGCGAGGATCACAATCCGCTGGCCGAGACGGTGGCGGCTTATCGCGGCGGGTATCTTCCCGAGGAACGCCGCGATCTGGAGCAGCGGCTGCGCTCGGGGGATCTGCGCGCCGTGGCAACAACGAATGCCCTGGAATTGGGGATTGATATTTCCGGGCTGGACGCGGTTATTCTCACCGGATGGCCGGGCACCACCGCCTCTTTTAACCAGCAGGCGGGACGTGCCGGGCGGGCGGGTAGTTCCGGTTTGGCCGTCCTTATTGGGACCTCGAATCCGCTGGATCAGTATCTTCTGGCCCATCCGGATACGATCCTGAGCGCGGGTGCGGAAGCCAGCGTTTTCGATCCGCTCAATCCGAATGTTCTGACCGGGCAGCTGTGTGCGGCCGCGGCCGAACATCCTCTCACCGCGGCAGATGCCGCAGTTTTCGGGCTCCCCGATACCTCGCTTTTCGACGAGTTGAGCGAGCAGGGGCTCTTGCGGCGCCGCCCCGGCGGGTGGTTCTGGGGATATGCGGGGATTAGCGCCCACGAACTGGTGAACCTGCGCGGCGAGGCAAGCACCGTGTCCATTGTTGATGAGGAGGACGGGAACGTTCTGGGGACGGTGGATGCCGCGCGGGCGGATACCACCGTGTACCCGGGGGCTATCTACGTGCATCAGGGTGTTCCTTTCGATGTACTGACGTGTGATGGCGAGGAGGCGATTGTGCGGCATCGGCTGAAAGATGATCTGCGGACTTTTGCCTCGGAAGAGACAACCGTGAAGATCCTCCGTACGCGCGCCAGTACCGCAACCCGGTTCGGGACCTGGGCCTGGGGCGATGTGGAGGTATTCAACCGGGTTATCGGATACCACCTGCGCCGGGCCCGCGATGGCATGTACCTCGGGTTTCACCCCATTACTCCGCGGGAGCGCAGCATGGAAACGTGCGGGACCTGGTGGACGATGTCATCGCAGGATTTGGAGGCGCTCGGTGTCCCTGCCGCGGATGTTCCCGGGGCCCTGCATGCCGCCGAGCATGCCGCCATCGGGATGCTTCCCCTCTTCGCGATCTGCGACCGGTGGGATGTGGGAGGCTTGTCTACCGCGTACCACCTGGATACCGGGGCGGCTACCGTGATTGTCCACGATGCTGCTGCCGGTGGTTCGGGCTGTGCCGAACGGGGGTATCGGGCCGGCCGGGAGTGGATCCGTGCCACCCGCGATGCCGTGGCCGGCTGCCCGTGCCAGAGCGGCTGCCCGCGCTGCGTCCAGTCCCCGAAGTGCGGTAATAACAATGACCCGCTGTGGAAAGAGGGCGCGGTGCTGGTGCTCAGCGCTTTGAGCTGCGCGCTTGATGAGTTGGAGACCGCGGCGCTGCACACATAGGGTCCGGCGAAACCAATGCGATCAGCCTCGAAGCCTTCACTCCGATCAATGGGCCCGGCCCGCGATGTCACCCGGACCGCTATCGGCACTGCGCGGGCGCGGGTGCGTACCCGAATCGAAAATATTTCTTCAGCTTCGCTGCATTCTTCGACGACGGCGCCGCTGCGCTGCGCGCTGCGTTCGCTCTTGGTGCAGGCTTCGGCTAGCGACCAACCCTGGTTGATCACCCGCTCCGCAGTTTGCACAGCGATGACATCTGCCGTGGCACGGGCCTCCATTCGCGCGATCACCACGGTGGCCGCGGTGAGCACTGCCCCGGTCAGGACAAGCACCAGGGCTATCACCCCCATCGCGAGCACCGTTCCTGCGCCCTGCTCGCAGGCTTGAAGTAGATCCCGGGGCCGGGCGCGGCTTTCCCTCCGGCACAGCAGATAGAGCCGGTGCCATTCGCGCCAGCTATCCCGCCAGGAGATACGTTGCTGCCCTGGTGCAGCCCGCTTCCAGAGCACAGCCTGCTGCCCGAGCGCAATCCCCTGTCCGAGCACAGTCCGCCGCCCAAGCCCGGGCGCTCCCCGGCTCCTCGCTGAGGCCCTCATGTTCCGAGCACCCCGGGTTCTAGATCTACCGAAGTGCTGGCTTCCATGGTGATACCCAGGGCCCGCAGCGGGCCGGCTGCCTGGGCTCGCACCACCACATTCACGTGGTCTTCCGCGCGTTGCAGATGCAGCTTGGCCCGGGGCGGGAGTTCGCGAGCGCGCAATGCCTCCTCACTTTCCCCGCGAGCAGCAAGAATCGCAATATCGTGGGACGCACTGCGTAAGGAGATGTATTGGGCGCCGGCGCTCAGTGCCCCGAGCGCGAGCAGCACGATAATGAGCACGCTGACAATCCCGAGGGCCACTTCCACGGTGACCATGCCGGCTTCTCGGTTCTCCACTCCGTAAGGCCGGCGCAAAATACGGGAAAGTTTGCGCGAGCGGATTTCGCGGCGGCGGCAGGCACAGGGAATTGCTATATGCCCGCGGGCCTCAATTACCTCGTGGCATTGTGCGCATAGGCGCCGGCGTTCCCGGGACCTGCGGGCCGGCTGGCCGAGCGGGCCGGCGAGCAGGGCTCCCTCGCCATCCGTGCCCCGCGGTAGCGGAGGGGCATCCTGGCATTGCTCAGGGGATTGTTTGGGTATCATGACGGATCTTTCTCTTTCTAGGGAGCCGCGAGCACCCCACCGGCACCGGTGGGGAACCCGGGGCTTATATGGGTCAGGCGATATTGAGTCCGCGCCGGAAAATCCCGGCGATGAGTTCACGCATCCAGTCCTGCTGGGAGAGCCAGTAGAGTATCCCGGCAATAGCGCAGGCGCCGAGGGTTCCGACGGCGTATTCGGTGGTGGTCATCCCCGCTTCCGGGTGGCATTGGCCCCCGAGGAAAGTGCCGCCCGGGTGGGCGGGGAGAGCTGATCGAACGGGGCTGAGTGCTGTGGTCATGATGCTTCCTTTCTTATCTGTGACGAACTGTGTTGTGGTTATTGGTGGGTGGTGCCGGACCTCGCTACCCGCCGCCCAGGGTCTGGGTTGCGGGCTGCTCGGAACGTGCTCGGTCCGGCACTGTCAGTCTCCCGCGCCTTGCACCCTCCCGCATCCGGCCCCTCGGCATCTGTGGATAACCATCCCGTTCCGCTTTCCTGGGGATAAAAGTGGATAAAGCAGGGTTCTGCAGGACACACCTCCGTCGCCCGGATTTAGTGGAAAAGACCGGTGGCGGCGCCAGCTACTGCCGGAACAATTCCCACGAGGATAAATGCCGGTAGGAAGCACACCCCTAAAGGCACAACGAGGCTATTGCCGAGTTCAGCCGCTGCCCGGCGTGCTTCTCTAGAACGACGACGCCGGTAGCTGCGGGCAGCTGTGCCAAGGAGGGTGAGCGGGGCTACCCCGTTTTCCCAGGCTGGCTGGAGAGCTTCGCGCAGCAGGTGGGCGCGTGGATGTATTCCCTCCCATGCTTCGGCCCAAGGTGCGCCCAGCAGAAGGAGCTGCGCCGTCGTACCTATATCGAGGTGAGCATGTTCTTCGGCGACGGCGAAAGATACCGCTTCCAGTGCGGCGGGCAGGGACGCGCCGGAGGAGAGCGCCACCCGGGCGAGGTCGGCGAGGAAAGCCGGGTCGGAGGGAGGTAGGCGCCGCTCTGCTCGGTGCGCCGTTCCCGGCAGATAAGGGCCCGACTGCCGGCGTGTACTTTTCCCGGTGGCGGGCCTCCACACCCAGGCGAGCAGAAGAACCAGGAGGCACAGGGCTAGCCCCATTGTTCGGCTTTCCGTACGAGGTGGCGCATCCAGAGGATCCCGACCACTTCGCAGATGAGCGCGAGGGCGAGGCAGCACCGCCCGACGAGGGTTCCGAATAGGAATGTCACGGGATTACCTCCGAAAAATGAGCCGAGGAGCATGCCGAATAGCGGCATAGCGGCCAGCATTTTCACGGCCGAACGCGGACCGGCCAGGGCGATGCGGCGCTCGCCGAGCGCATCGCTGGATTCGGAGAGCGCTGCCGCGCAGCTCTCGAGGATGCGGGCGGCCGAGGCGCCGGTGTGGTGGGTGAGGCGGCATACCGCGATGAGTGCCGGGATGCCGAGGAGGCCCCGGGCGCGGCGCGGATTGCGGGGCGCCCGCGCCCATAGTTCTCGCAGGAGTACGGGGACGCCTACGTCGTCGATCTGGCCGGCGGAGTCACCGCGGGGATCGCGCTCGGCTCCGTTCCTAGGATCACCCACGCCGACGACGGCGCCTCCGCCCGCGCGCTCGACTGCCGCACTTTCTCTATGCGGCTGGAAACGGGCGAGGGCGGCGAGCCAGGCGCGGCGGTGATCGGCACCCGAATCAATGCGGGCCGCGACTTCCACGGCGAGCAGGCCGGCGTCGAAACTAGGCGGGGAAGCGCGCGTTTTTCTGCGGAGCACACCGCGCCCGGGTGATGTGCTGCCCGGCGAGCGCATTGAGTTGTGTGGCGTACCGCGGGCATGACTCCGTGGCCGGCTTGCATGAGCTCGGCGCCCCGGCAGACCCGCATGTGCTTGACCTCGCGACCGGCCCGCACGTGCTTGGCCCCGCGACCGGCCCGCATACGCGTATACGCTCAGCAGGATTCCGAGAACAACCAGAATTACCATGTTCCCTCCAGTCCTAGTCGCGGGCCCAGGGTGGCCCACCCGGGGCCGGCACGGATGGTGCCGTCAGCCTCGATATTCAAAGCATCCGGAGCTTCAAGATCTCCATGGCTGCCGCGGAGGGTAGCCACGTGGGTGATGCGCCGGGTCGGCCCGTGCCGCTCAATGGAAATAATGGCATCGAGGGCCGCAACCGCTTGGGCGGCAACCACCGCGGCAGACATTCCTGCCAGTGCCCCGAGGGCCACAAGCCGGGCGGGAACATCGCGTGCCGAATTGGCGTGAATAGTGGCCCATCCGCCTTCGTGCCCGGTATTGAGGGCGGTGAGGACCTCGCGTACTTCTTCACCGCGGCATTCCCCCACCACGATTCGATCCGGGCGCATCCGCAAGGCGGCCCGCACCAATTGGCTCATGGTGATTTCGCCGTGGCCTTCCACATTGGGGCGCCGGATTTGCAGGTGCAGCACGTGCGGGTGCGCGGGGCGTAATTCCGCGGATTCTTCGATAATGATGAGGCGTTCGGTGGCCGGTACGCAGCTGAGCAGGGAGGCCAATAATGTGGTTTTCCCCGATCCGGTAGCGCCCGCCACCATAACGTTGGCGCGCCGCTCCACCAGGGCTGTCAATACCGGGGTGAGGGCAGCAGGAAACGTGCCGGCAGCCTCGAGTTCGGCGAGCGTGAAGGTGCGGGCCCGTTGGGTACGCAGTGAGATAGCGGCTCCTTCTGCGGCCAGTGGGGCGAGCACTGCGTGCAGGCGCGTTCCATTGGAGAAGGTGCCGTCGGCGATAGGGGCGGCGTCGTCCAAACGTTGGCCGGCGCTGGCAGCTAAACGCACCGCGAGTGCGCGCACCTCCCCCGCGTCGGACAGTAGGGCGCTCAAGGCTTCGTCGCGTTCCAGTCCGGCTCCGCGATCCAGCCATACCCCGGTGCCGCCGTTGATTAAAATATCAGTGACGGTGGGGTCTTCAATCACGCGCCGCAGGTGCGGGCCCCAGCCGCGGGCCACCGCGTTAATATCGCGAGCCGCTCCCAGCACGTGTTTTATTTCTATCGCGTGGGGCGCCACCGCGGAGAGCACCTTGGGCACGCTGATGCCGCGGGCTAATTCCCGGCGGGTACGGGCCAGGTCACCGCGGGCACCGCCCACACCCCCGTGGTTGCGGATCTCATCCGCGCGGGCACCGGCCAGCTTTCCGCGGGCATCGGCTAAAACCCCGCGGACCCGAAGCACACCTAATTCGCGCGGGCTACCCATCTTTTCACCCCTTATCCGCCTGCCAGTACCGCATCGAGATGCGCGGCGAGCTGCGTGATATCACGCGCCGCAACAGAGCGGCGCTGTTCACCCACCGCAACTCCGTGGGAGAGGTCTTCATCCATACCGCGCAGACGCCGCACCGGCACCACCTCCTGGCCGATATCCACGCCAAAGGCCTGCGCCTCCACTTTGTGGGAGCATCGCGCCGCGATGACCACGGGCGTGTTCTCCCCTAGGTCGCGCAGGATTCTGGGGATGGCCTGAGCATCGCGGTCGGTTACCCCGCTCACGAGGACCACCGCATCGCACCAGGCCCGCCAGCTGGCCGGCCCGGTGCCCGGCAGCAAGGAGCTGCGCGGGAGATCCACATAGGTGGTGTCGTTCGCTTGGGAGAGCGCGTCAATGGCGTGCGGCACCGCTTCTCCGTTCGGCGGTGCGCCGCCGCGTACGTCCGCGCTCAGCAGGCTCAGCTGCCCGCGCGAGGGCAGGGCCGCCCGAAGCCGCTGCGGGATCAGCGTGCCTTCCGCTTGGGCAATATCAGCCCAGCGCACCCCGCGTTTGTCCCGGAATCCCATGAGGATTTCGAGCCCGGCCGAGAGCGGATCCGCATCCACCACGGCGGTACGAGTAATGCTCAGCGAGGCGAGCCAGGCCGTGATCATCGATACCCCGAGTCCGCCGCGCACCCCGGCAAGCCCGATAATGCGCCCGCGCCGAGTTTGCCCGGCCGCCAGCACGAGCTCGAGAAGATCTTCGGCTTGGCGCGGGAGTTCCAGGACCACAGATCCGCGCGGAAAATAGCTGGCCAGCACCGGGTGGAAACGCGCGCGGACCGTGGGCAGGGCTGCCGGGAGTTCCTCCAATTCGAGCACGGCCGGCGGCGCAGCGACCTCCGGTGAACCACGCGCCACCTGTATTCCGGCCAGCTCCGTGACCGCCTCCACCTCCCGCACAACTTCATCATGCTCGCAGACGAGGGAGACGAGCTCACGCGGGATCGCAGATATGAGGGGTGCGGGCGAAGTACCACCGGAAACAGCCGCCCCGCCCGAAGCAGCAGCGCCGGACGACTTTCCGGCAGCGGCACCGGAGACAGCACCGGCAGCCGAAACACCAGGAGACAAAACACGAGAAGAAGTCATACCCCGAGCTTGCCGCGCTTAGCGCACCTCCACATCCGGGTTGTGCGCCGCTGTGGATAACCCCCTACACGAACGGTTCTGTGGATACGCACGCCCGGCTTACGTCACACCGCCGGCTTACGTCACACCGGCCGCGTCGGCGGCCACCCCGGTATGATCCACACAACCTACTTTGTGACACACCGCCCGCTTTATGGCACACCGCCGAAATTCTCCACATCGGCGTGATTTCTGGCATATCTTTGAGAAAGAACTATCAAGGGAGGACCCATGTCTACGCCAAATGACCCGTACACTACCGCGTCGCGCCGGCCACTAGATGATGACGATATTCTCGAGCCCATTGCCGAGGACCATCTCGCGGACCAAGAAACCGCCTACCTCCCCACCACTCAACCTCCTGCTCCCGCCCCCGTTTTTTCGAACGACGACGCCGCTCCTTTCCCGCCGGCTCACCCCGCTGCGGAAGCCACTAGCGAGCCCTCCTCTTTGAATGATTCCGCGCCCGTGGTTGCCGCCACGAAGGAACCCGAAGGCGAAACCGCGGGCCAACCCGAAACCGCGGGCCAACCCGAGGGCGCCACCACCGAAACAGAGCAGCCCGTCTCGGCTCAGCTCGCTCCGGAAGAAGCCGAAGCCGCGCAGGCAACCAGCGAAGAGCCCACCAAAACCACGCCTCTTGCGGAGCCCACCGAAGCCACGCTTCCTGCTGAGGCCACCCCCGCCGAACCCGCTGAGTCCACCACGCCAGCAGCACTCGCACCGGAGGAATCAACCTCGGAGCCAGCCGCGCCGCGGCGTCGTTCCGTATCTGAATCACTGGCCGCCGGGGCTTTCGATGATGGCTACCAGGCGGAAAACACCGCCCCGGACCGCGAATACGCGAATCTGGCACAGGCAGCCGGCGTAACCGCAACCGTTCCCGCAGCGTCCGCCGGCCCGGAAACCGGTGCCACCGCAACCCCCGCGGCCGCCGATCCCTACGCCTCCGCCGGGGCCGATCCCTACGCCACCACAAACACGGACCCGTACGCCTCCGGGGAAGCGACCGCAACCGCGCTTTACCCGCCGGCCGGCGAGTTCGGCGAACCCGGCGCAGAACCGGCAACGGCACCTACCGCCGCCCACGCCGCAGGCTTCGACGCACCCGTCTTCCCGACCGTGCGCGAGGAAAGCTTGGAAGACCAGCGCACCTGGGCGGATATCGCCGAAGTGGAGCCGATTCCGGATGCCCCCAAGGGCCGGGTCTGGACCCATATCTGGGTCGCGGCGGTCACGCTGCTGCTGCTCCCGCTGACCTGGTATCTCATCTCTGACGCGGTGGCGCGCCTGCACCTGGCTCGCCCCATCGCCCTGGAAACCGCCCCGGTAAATGCGGCGGCGCTCATCGAAATGGCCGGCGGCATCGCGCTGCTCGTGGTTATTGCGCTGCTCGCGGGGCTGTCCTCCCTGGGCGCGCTGCTGTGGGGCCCAATCTTGGTTGTTGCCGGTCTCGCGGGGCTCGTATTTCCCGGTTATGCGTTGCGCGGGGTGCACTGGCTTGATTCGCTTATCGGCGGATTCAAGCCGATCACGGATAATATCGTGCACCACTTCGCCTACGACCTTGCGTTCGGTGGGTTTATGCTACTGGGCGCGGTGCTGACGGCCATCGGAGTCGCGGCGCACTGGGCGCGGTCCCGCGGTTCGCGGCGCGCCCGCGCTTTCACGGTGCGCGAATACCGCCTCTCCGAAGAAGAGGCGTAAAAGCGGGGGCGTCGAAAAGGCCGCGCAAAAACCCGCGCGCAGAAAACCCGCGCTTAGAGAACCCAAAGCCTACCCAGCCCGAGCGTAACAAGGTACCGCATGAGCTCACTTCCCGCCGATAATTCCTGCGTATGGATCCCCGGATCGTGGGAGCATCGCCTCGTGACGGCCAACGGTGCGCAATTCCACCTGGCCTATGCCGGGAGCCACTCGACTCGTACCCCGCTGGTGCTATTCGTGCACAGCTACCCGGAGTACTGGTATGCCTGGCGCCACCAGATCGAGCCGGTGGCGCAGGCCGGTTACGAAGTTGCGGCCGTGGATCTGCGGGGCGTGGGCGGCAGCGACAAAACGCCGTCGGTGCAATCGGGGCCCGAACTGGCCCAGGACCTTATTTCGCTGACCGAATCCCTGGGGGCGAGCTCGGCGGTGATCGTGGCGGCCGGCTCCAATGCGGCGCTCGGGTGGGCGGCGGCGGCCATGGCCCCCGATATTATTACCGGGCTCGTGACGGTGGCCAGCCCGCATCCGCTCGGGCTGCGGCATTTCGGGCGCGGTATTCGCCCGCGCGGCCTGCTCGGTTTACTCACCTCGCGGCTGGGGAATCGTTCCCCGCGCGCGCTCGGGGATACGCGGAATATGCGCCGACTGCTCCTGGAATGGTCCGCCCCGCACAGCCACGGCGCCGCGGACGAAGCCGAACAGTACGCCGCTGCCATGCGGCTCCCGGAAGCGGCGGCGAGCGCCGTCGAACAACTGCGCTGGACCGCAACATGGAGGCGCCGCCCCTCCGGAAAAACCTGGCGCGATATCCTCTCCACTCCCGTGGATGTGCCGGTGTGGGCGGTGCGCGGCCTGGCCGATCGCATGATTAATGAGCGGGCCTGGGCTGATGATCGTTCTTTCGCTACCGGCTCCTACCGGCTCATTGCCGTGCCGGGCGCCGGGCATTTCATCCCGGAAGAATCCCCGCGCGAATTCACTAATATCGTGCTGGATTTCCTTTCTCAACTCGAGCGCTCGGCCCGGGTATGAGACATTTTCCGTGAATAATGGCAAAATGTGACATGAGACTACTTCAGGAATATTCTGAGTACATCGGAGGAAGGCTAGAGATGGATACCAGCGTTTTACGAACCGTGCCCCTTTTCAAGGACATGGATGAGGAAAGTCTCGCCGCTCTCGGCGCGATGATGAGCGATACGTCCCTCAAGCGGGGCGAATCGCTTTTCCACGAAGGCGACCAGGGTGATCGCCTCTACATCGTCACCGACGGCAAGGTGAAGCTCAGTCACACGTCCGACGACGGGCGCGAAAATCTGCTCGCCGTTCTCGGACCCGGGGAAATCATCGGCGAACTTTCGCTCTTTGACCTGGGGGCTCGTTCCTCCACCGTCACCGCTATTGCGCCGACGCATCTGCTTTCCCTCGCGCATCGCGATATGAAGAATTTCATCGAGGAGCACCCCGCGCTCGCCATGTCGATGCTCCGTGAAATGGCGCGTCGCCTGCGCAATACCAATGAGAATCTTGCTGACCTGGTGTTCTCGGACGTTCCCGGCCGCGTGGCGAAGGCGCTGCTCGACCTGGCCAATCGTTTCGGCGAGCGCACCCCCGAAGGCGTATACGTGGCGCACGACCTCACGCAGGAAGAGCTCGCGCATCTCGTGGGCGCTTCGCGTGAAACGGTCAATAAGTCTCTGGCTGATTTTGTTTCCCGCGGGTGGATTCGGCTCGAAGGTCGCGCCGTACTGCTCCTGGAGATTGGTCGCTTGCAGCGCCGCGCCCACTAGTCTCCGCGTTTCATACTTAGATTTAACGCGAACGCGGGTGGCTGGGCCCTGTCCAGGGTTCCGGCCGCCCGCGTTCGCGTGCCTTCCGGGCCCGTTTCCTTACGTTCTGATACGACGGCGCAGCTATCGGCCATCGCGAGCCTCAGCAGTCACACCGGCACCTGGCGAGGGGGCATGTGTTGGCAGAGCTGTACTTCGCATGTACAACATCCGCAGTACACCCCGGAAAAACACCCCGGCCCACCGGCCGGAAAAGCTGAGCGCCGAAGGAATGCCACAGGATGCAAATTGGGAACCATCGGGGTTGCGTAGTGCAAGCCCAGTGCAGAAATCCAGCCAAAATGGTGCGTGGATTTGCACCCTGTTGCAGGCCCACTGTTGAGCCTTCACACGCAACCAGAACCCGCTTCTTTACGGGGCGGCGGGAGTGTTGACCTACCCGACGCACGGGACGCGGGTTAATAGACAAATGGTGGGTCTTATATCCGGGGTTTGCCCCGCCATAGCAACGAAAAGTCGGCCTTATTGAG
>NZ_JBOZGG010000016.1:0-40208 GCF_051267215.1 Actinotignum vesiculae | reverse complement strand
GGTCTGAACATCCGTAAAGGCCGGATCGGGAGCTAACGACACGCCGTCATTAGACCCACTTTTTGTCTATTAACCCGCATGCAGCTAGGCGCGCACCCGGGCATGCGAAAAGCCCCGGATGTAGATTTCCAGGGCTTTCTCACCGTGCGCGGAGGGGGACTTGAACCCCCACCCTCTATACGAGGACTAGCACCTCAAGCTAGCGCGTCTGCCTATTCCGCCACCCGCGCGGTGATTGTTATCCAGCACGCCGTGCTGAGCAACAGAGAAGAATCTACCAGGCCCGCGCCCACTTTTTCAAATCATGCGGCCGGGAGCAGGTGTGATTCCACTTACGCACGGCTGGCGCACGGCTGGCGCACGGCTGGCGCACGGCTGGCGCACGTCCTAGCGCGGGTCCTGGCCCAAGCGCTGGCGCGGGCTGTGCGGGTACCTATAGCGCGGGCCACGTCGGCAGCTTGATTGCGGGCCGTGCTGGTACTTGTTCGGCCCGGCCCGCTACCGTTAAGCCTATGAGTACTCTCTTACCTGATTTTTCGCATGTGACCCCGGCATCCCAACTTGCCAGGGTCCTTGATTTGATGGAGCACCAGCGCGGCGTCGTCGCCTCTCTTCTCGAGGTTACCGAGGCGCCCACCGTTGAAAATTTCTTGCGCCCCTTTGAACTCTCCGGTGCTGAGCTTGAGGTGGAAGCCTCGATTTTCTACACCTATTGTTCTTCGATTGGCGGGGCGGAGTGGGATCGGGTTGAGGCCGAGCTCAGCCCGAAGATGACCGCGCACGAGGACGCGCTGTACATGGATCCGCGGTTGTACCGGCGTTTTGAGCAGCTGTGCCAGGCGGATCTGGATCCGGAAACCGCGTATACCGCCCACGAGCACCTCAAGCGCTGCCAGCAATCCGGCGCCGGGCTCGACGAGGCCGCGCGCGGTGAACTGGCCGCTATTAATAACCGCATGGCCGAGCTTTCAACCGAGATCGGCCAGCGTATCGTGCAGGCCGGCCTGGATGACGCGGTGGAGTTCACCGAAGCGGAACTGAGCGGGCTTTCGGCTTCGCAGCGCGAAGGCCTGGCCGGGGAGGCCGCAGCCGCGGATAGCTCGGCCGCCTATCTCGCCACGCTGCGCCTGCCCACCCAGCAGCCCTTGCTGGATAATTTGGACGACGCCGCAGCCCGCGCCCGCCTCCTGGATGCGTCCCTGCGGCGTTGCGATGGTCATGACGCGGCCACCGATACCCGCGAGTCGATTCTGGAACTGGTGCGGCTGCGGGCCCGGGCCGCCAAGCTGCTCGGCTACCCGAACCATGCCGCCTACGTGGCCGCGAATTCTTCGGCCGGGACGCTGGAAAATATCGATGCGCTCCTCTCCCCCATGATGGCGCCCATTGCCCGCAATGTTGCTGCCGAAGCTGAGGAGCTGGCCGCCTTCGTCAAGGAACGCTGGGGGAAGGAGAGCTTCACCGCCAGCGATTGGGTGCGGGCGCAGAATCAGGCGCGCGCTGAAAAGTTCAGCATTGATGATGAGGCCCTCACTCCGTATCTCGAGCTCGATAACGTGTTGGAGAAGGGTGTTTTCTATGCGGCTAATAGGCTCTACGGCCTGACTTTCACCTGCACTGAAGAACATGGGTACACCGATGACGTGATCGTGTGGAAGGTTGCCGAAGAAGACGGCACTTTCCTCGGTTACTTCCTGGGCGATTACTACGCGCGGCCCGGTAAGCGCGGGGGTGCGTGGATGCACGCTATCGTGCAGAAATCCGCGGAGGGCTCCCCCGCTTCGGTTATCTGCAATAACCTCAATATCACCAAGCCGGCTCCCGGCGAACCTACCTTGCTGAGCTGGGACGAAGTGGAAACTGCTTTCCATGAATTCGGGCATGCACTGCACGGTTTCCTCTCCGATGTGCGCTGGCCTTCGGTGGCCGGAACGAATGTTCCGCGTGATTTTGTGGAGTACCCCTCCCAGGTCAATGAGATTTGGGCCCGGCACCCGCAGGTGCTCTCGCGTTACGCTCGCCACTACCAGACCGGTGAGGTGCTGCCCGCAGCCCAAACCGAGGCGCTTGTTGCGTCGCGCGGCTACGGGGCCGGCTTCCGCATGTGCGAAATCGAGCAGGCGGTGCTTTTGGATCAGGCCTGGCATCGCCTCGGTGAAGCCGACGTGCCGGCCAGCCCCGCGGAGTTCGAAGCCTTCGAGGAGAAGGCTTTGCAGGCCACGGGCGTGCAGCATGACCTGGTGCCCCCGCGTTACCGCAGTGCCTACTTCAATCACGTTTTCTCCGGTGGGTATTCTGCCGGGTACTACTCCTACACCTGGTGCGAGGCCCTGGATGCGGATACGGTGGCGTGGTTCCAGAACGACGCCGCACGCGAGGGCGATCTTGGCTTGAATCGCCAGGCTGGCGAGAAGTTGCGCCGCGAGGTTCTCTCGCGGGGTAATTCGCGTGATCCGAAGGAGTCCTTCGCGGCGCTGCTCGGGCGAGATGTGGATGCCACCGCGCTGCTCAAGCGGCACGGACTGCTGGAGAGCTAAGCGTCTAAGCGTACTGCGTGAGCTCTGAGCTCTGAGCTCTGAGCTCAGCGGCCTTTGCGGCACCACGGTGATGCTCGAGAGGAAGCACCGGAGGGCGCCTGAAAAGGCGTCCGGGAGCTGGCGCGAGGCCCGAACTGTGTGGCGGTTCGGGCCTCGCGTTTTTGTAGGCTTGCTGGCCTGCGTACACTAAAGCCATGCAGGAGTTCACACTAACCACGCCGTCGTACTTTCTTAGCGCTCCGCGCCCCGCGGATGAAACCGCGCTGGCCACCATCTGCGCGGACCCGGATATTCAACGCTGGACCACGATCCCTGCCGGCTATTCACGCTCGGATGCGCAAGCGTTCATCACCGAGTTCGCGCCGCAGAAGTGGGCAGAAGGTTCGCCGGTATGGTTGATCCGCCGCGGGCCTGAATCCGCCCCGCTGGGCTGCGTGCAGGTGGATGTGACCGGAAACGGGCGCATCGGCCGGCTCGGTTTTTGGGCCGCCAAAGAGGCTCGCAATACCGGGATGGTGACGGAGGCAGTTCGCACCGTCCTGGAGTATTTCTTCGATAAGACCGAGCTGGCGGCGATGCACTGGGATTGTGAAGTGCAGGGCTCGGATATCAATTGGGCGTCGGCGAAGGTCGCCTGGAAGCTCGGGTTTTCTTTCATCGGTATCCGACCGGCCGTCACCGTAAATAAGGGCGAGGTTTACGGCCTGTTCCAAGCAACTCTCCAGCGCGGGGATGCCATGGCACCCGCGCACGCCTGGTTTGGCCCCGGTGAGAAGCATCCGGCTTTTCCCGATCCGCGCCGCCCAGAGGATCTGGTGCGCCAATTCCACGAAACGTACGCGCTTCCTATTGTCACCGACGGGCCGAATGCGGATCGGCCGCGCCTGCCCATGCGTATGTCCCTTATCGCGGAGGAATTTACCGAATTGGTGACGGCCGCCTACGGGAAGGCGGCCGGTGAACAGATCAGCGCGGCTTTCGCGCGGGCTGTTGATCTCGATGACGAAACCCGGGATATCGTTGAGATTTCTGATGCACTCGCAGATTTGGTGTACGTGATTTACGGGATGGCTCTGGAACTGGGCATTCCTATGGCCGATGTGCTTGCCGAGGTGCAGGCCTCGAATTTGTCGAAACTCGGGGCGGACGGGCGGCCGATTTACCGGGAAGACGGCAAGGTCCTCAAGGGCCCGAATTTCTTCAATCCGGATATTCCGCGGGCTTTGGGGCTCTCCCCGCGCGATTAGCTCGCACTCCCGTCGTCGTCAATAATGGCGTCTTCAATGTAATCGCTGAGGCTGGCGGAGAGAATCTGTTGGGATAGCACGTCGATCCGCTTGGAGAGCTTGCGCCGTTCGGTGAGCCGCTGCGCGCGGGCCATGGCGTCGAGGACGGGGATGGCCCGTTCGATGGAGTCGAGTTCGGCGCGCCACGCCGCGGCTTTTTCGGCAATGTCAGCGGTGTTGGCCGAGGCGTAGAGAAAGGTGACGTGTTCTTTGAGGATCTCGATGCGGCCGCTGAGGCTGTGCGCGTCCCGCTCATTCGGCTTTTTCCCGGCAAGTTGATGCATGCGGTCCTGGAGTTTGGAAGCAATCTGCGGATTCTCGCGGATGAGGGCGCGCAGTTGCGGTCCGTAACGCGTGATCACGAAAACGATGGCGGGGCCGATCCGACGCGCAAGCCGCAACAGTGCCCGATATTTACCCATAACCTTGTGCCTCCAGATTCTGTGCGGGTGATGCTCCAGTTCGAGAGCAACTTCCGTTATCGTATCGATTGTTCGCGGCCGGTTGCGTTCTTTTCGCTAAGAGGTTTTAAGCGACGACGCCGCTGCTCCCGCCCCCAGCCCTGCCGCGCGGCTAGCGGAAATCCCGGGAGGGCAGGTTGATCCCGAGCGGGATAGTTTCGATTCCATCCGCGTGGAAAACAGCGGCTCCGCCATCGCGTTCGACCATCCCGCGGATCACCAGGGCGTTCGAGGTGCGCGCAATTTCCCGATAGCGTTCCCATAGCTGCGGGGTGATGAGGACGTTGAGCATCCCGGTTTCGTCCTCAAGGTTGAGGAAGGTGATTCCTTTCGCGGTATGGGGACGCTGGCGGTGGGTAACCAGTCCGGCCACTTTGCACCGGCTTTTTTCAGGGTGCATGGCTGCTGCGAACACCGTGAGGATCCCACGCGCGGTGAGGGCCGGGCGAATGAATTGCGTCGGGTAGGAATCGGGAGAAATTCCGGTGGCGCGCAGGTCCGCATGGGATTGTTCCACGGCGGTGAGGGCCGGGAGCTCGGGCACCGCACCGAAAGGTTCGGTTCCGGGGATCGCGGGCTGATATGTGGTGCCGTGTGCTACCTCAGCATTACTCACTGCCTGGGCTATCCAGACACCTTCCCGCCTGCTTACGCCCAAACTGTCTGTGGCTCCGGCACAGGAAAGAATCTCAATATCTGCTGTTTTCAGCCGGGCGCGCTGCGCTAGGTCAGCGAGGTCACGGAAGGGTGCACGGGCGCGGGCCGTGAGGATTCGCTGTGTGGCCGCACTCCCGAGGCCCTTGATGCCGCTGAGCCCGAGCTGGAGGTAGCGGCGGCTATCCACGTGGATACGCGGGTGTTCCCGTTTCGGACGATCTTGCGTATCGGGTAGTTCTTCCACGCTGGCGTGTTCGTGCGAACGCGTGACATCGGCCCGCCGTACCACGAGGCGATGCCGCCTCGCATCGGCAACGAGGGATTGCGGGGAGTAAAAGCCCATCGGTTGCGCATTGAGCAGACCCATATAGAACTCTTCCGGGTGGTGAACTTTCAGCCAGGCGGAAGCATAAACGAGGTAGGCGAAGGAAAAGGCGTGGGATTCGGGGAAACCGAATTCGGCGAAGGCGGCGAGTTTCTCATAGATCTCCGCACGCACCTCCGGATCAGTTATCCCCTGTTTTTCCATACCTTCCATGAGTTGGCCGCGCAGGCGTTCCATGCGGGCTGCGGAGCGTTTCGAGCCCATGGCCTTGCGGAGTTGGTCGGCCTGTGCGGGGGTGAATCCTGCGGCGTCGATGGCAATATGCATGAGTTGTTCTTGGAAGAGCGGAACCCCCAGGGTTTTTTCCAGCGCGTTTTTCAGGAGCGGGTGCGGATAGCTCACTTTTTCTTTCCCCTGTTTGCGCCGCAGATAGGGATTGACGGATCCGCCTTGGATGGGGCCGGGGCGGATGAGAGCCACCTCGATAACCAGATCGTAGAAGCATTCGGGTTTCAGGCGCGGCAGGGTAGCGATCTGCGCGCGGGATTCCACCTGGAAGACTCCGACGGTATCGGCTGCTTGGAGGAGGGTATATACCTCCGGATCCTCCGCGGGCACATTATGCAAACTGAGGGGCTGGCCGTTGGGTGCGAGAATCCCGCGGCGGGTGAGTTCGGTGAAGCTGATACGCAAGGCGGTGAGCATTCCGAGCCCGAGAAGATCGAATTTCACGAGCCCGGCGGTCGCGCAATCGTCTTTATCCCATTGCAGTACTGTTCTTCCCGGTTTGGATGCCCACCCTACCGGGCATACATCAATAACCGGGCGGTCACAGAGCACCATTCCGGAGGAGTGGATTCCCAGATGCCGCGGGAGCTGCTGTATGCGGGTAGCCAGCGCAGCGACGCGTTCGGGTAGCCCGGCGGGCTGGGGCTGGGCGCCACTGCCCCGGCTGATACTGCGATGGTGGAATGCTGATGCCCATTGGTCGATATGACCTTCCGGGTATCCGAAGGCGCGGGCCACATCTCTGATAGCAGAGCGAGGCCGATAGGAGATGACATTGGCGACCTGGGCCGCGCAGGAACGCCCGTACCGTTCGTATACATGCTGGATGACTTCTTCGCGGCGTGAGGATTCGATATCAATATCGATATCGGGTGGCCCCGAGCGCCCCGGGGATAAAAATCGCTCGAAAAGCATGGCGTGTTTCACGGCATCGACCGCGGTGATTCCCAGGGCGAAGCATACGGCGGAGTTCGCGGCCGAGCCGCGCCCCTGACACCAAATATTGCGCGAGTGGCAAAAGTCCACTATTTCTTCCACGATGAGGAAATATCCGGGGAAACCCAGCTGGGTAATGACCTCGAGTTCATGCTCGATTACTTCCCAGGCACGCGGGTAGTCCGCCGGTGTTCCGTAACGTTCGCGGGCTTTGCGCAGCACCAGTTCCCTCAGCCAGGTGGCTTCGGTATAGCCTTCCGGGACCGGGAACGGGGGAAGATTCGGCTTGACGAGGGAGAGGTCAAAGGCGCATTCTTCGGCGATGCGGGCTGCGGCTTCCAGGTAGCGTTCGCGCCCGCGGTGCAGGATGCGCCAGTCGTGGCCGGAGCGCAAATAGGCCCCGGCGGCGGGAAGGTAGGGATCTATCTCATCGAGGGTGCGGCGGGCCCGAGTGGCGGCGAATATATCGGCAATTGGGCGGTCGGCGGGATGCGCGTAGTGGACGTTTCCGGTTACCGCCGCGCGAACTCCGGTTTCCCGGGCCAGTTCTTCGAGAAGGTCACATCGCTGTGCGTCAAGTGGCCCGGCGTGGGAGGTGAGTTCCACGACGACGTTATCTTTCCCGAAGGTGCTGATAAGAAGCTCAAGTTCTTGCCGGGCGGCGCGGCGGGCCTCGCTGCCGCGCTGGGTGTCAAGAATGCGGCGGAGTGCGCTTTTGCGGCAGCCGCCGGTGAGGACGAGAATATCGCCATTATTGCGGGCAAGCTGAGCCAGCGTATGGTGCGCGATTCCTTTTGCACCGCTGGCGAGCATGGCCGTTCCGATAGCGCGGGAGAGGTGCTGGTATCCGGCCGGAGTGCGGGCAAGGAAAACAAGATGCTCACCTTCCGGATCCGGGCCTTCGCGCGGCTGGGTGCTATTCAGCGTTATTTCGGTGCCGGTGATGGTGGGGAGGCCGGTATCTCGCCCGACTTGCGCGAGCTGCATGACGCCGGGAAAACCATTGTGATCGGTGAGGGCGAGGGCTTCGATACGCAGATCCAGGCAGCCTTGCACGAGGTCTTCGGGCAAGCTGGCTCCGTCAAGAAAACTGAAAGCCGAGTGGGCATGCAGTTCCGCATACGGGACATAGGGAGAGCTAGTGATAAGAGTTGTCATGGCTAGATGTAGCTGGCAGCAAGGTACCAGCGCTCCTGTTCTCTATAGAGAAGTACCGCCCCGGTGGTGGTGACCGCTTGGATATAGGCACGCCGGGTGGGGCGCGCCCACCAGCGTTGTTCGCTCACCCAGGGGCCGGCGTAGTCGAGTACCGTGAGGGAATCTTCCACGCCGAAAAGCGCGCGGAGTGATGCGGTGGAAGGCCCGGCGCTGCCCGCTGATGAGGCAGGGCCCGCGAGTGAGGCAGCATGGCCCGCTGATGAGGCAGCGTGCCTTGCGGGCAAAGCCGCACCGATGAGGGAAGCCGCGCCGGTGCGGGAAGCCGCTCGGATAGTAGCCGGATATGGCCGCTGGCACTCCCCCGGGCAGTGCAATGCGGTAGTTGCAGCAATAGCGAGTGGCTGCCCACAGGTACATAGCACCGCCACCGGATAGGGAGTGCGTAGGAACTGTACCGGGGCGGGTTCGGGCAACCGGCCCGGCCAGGGAAGCCCAGCCCGGGAGGTATCTACCGCCTGGCCCCAGGGGATTTCTTGTATATCTTCTTCGGGGAGGCGCCCACCCACCCGGCGGGGTACCCGCACGTATTCTTCACCGAGAAGGCTTTGGAGGCGGTGAGCCCCGCGCGCCGCTGCCGCATCGCTGGTGGTGCGCGTACCCCAGAGGGGCGCCGGGTGGTTGCCCGCGGGAGTAATATCCCGGGCTATCAGTTCTAATTGGGTAATACCTCCGCGGGTTTCCGCTGGAGCTTCGCTGGCATCATGCGGCTGTGCTATCCAGGCGGAAATTTGCCACCGCACCCGATCCACCACATCTTCTTGGGTGAGAAGTTCGAGGTGCCAGCTGCGTGTCATTACTTCTCCGGAGGCGGCTCCCGCCCGGATATCCAGGCGTGCGGAGCCAGCTGCACCGGCACGCATTTTTGTTTCTAGTTGCCCGGCGAGATTACGCGCGGCAAAAACCGCGTGTTCCGCGTGGCTCAGGGGCGGATCAAAGGTAGCTACCACAGATATATCACGGGTATCCGGGGTTGCTTCATGTGCGGGCAGGGTGCGCGCTGTGGCCAGATCCCACATATATTGCCCGATATTCCCGAAACGCGTGACGAGAGAACGCTGCCCCAGCCCGATAACATCCGCGATAGTGGTGATACCCAGATCATGAAGTAGTTCCACGCAATCGCGGAGCGCGGGGCGGGTTGCTGACGTTGCGGCAAGAAGGAAAAGCGAGATTGGTTGGCTGGCCAATGCTTGTTCGGAGGCGCCCGGAGCGATAATGCGCGAGGTGCGCGCCGCCCACAGGCTAGGAAGGGTTCCTTCTGCGATTCCAACCCGGGCTTCACACCCGGCGGCATCAACGATATCCCCCACGATGCTTTCGCATAGGCGTTCTTCTCCGCCTGCGGTGCGCGCCGGGCCCGCGGCTGAAAAGATAACCACTCCCGGTTCCAGCATCGAGAAGCGCGCCACTCGATTGGAGATAGCGCGCAGCACCGGGTCGAAGAAACGTAGCTCACGCGCCCCGTCACGTTGAATAACGGTGCATTGCGGTACGAGAGATTGCAGTTGCCGGGTGGGCATATCAACCCGGGCGCCTTTCTGCCAGGCCCAGATATTGAGGCTGGCCACCCGGTGGTGTTCCACGGCCGCGACGGGATTTTCTCTGCTCACGATCCCCGCCATTTCGGCTGCGATAATGGGCCAGTGAGGAACCCAGACTGTTGCCTGACGCATTATTCCCCGCACCTCCCCCGCGCATCGGTAACCGGTACCAAACGAAGCCCGGTTCCGGGAGCCTGGTCACCCGGGATCCGGCGCGCGGGCGCCGCGCGGCGCGAAGCGACGCCGTGCATACCCGGGGCGACCTCATTCAAAGCCGGAGCGGCCTCATTCAAAGCTGGAGTAGCTTCGCGTGCAGATGGCACCGCCCGCAAGCCCGCAGCCGGATGCCAGCCGGTAGCATCCCACGCAATCCGCAGGCGCACGCCATGCGCGGAGCGGAGTTCCACGGTGATATGCGCGATATGCCCGCTTCCACTAGCCGGGCCCGTCACCGATTCATAGCGTGCATTCACCCGATCCCGCACCTGCCAATTTTCCGCAATAAGCAGAGTTTCCCGGTTACGGGCCCGCTGCGCGAGCCGGCGCTGTTCCCGCGTATCTAGGCGCAGCGCGCTCCCCACAATCACCACGTCAAAAAGATCGATAGCGGCCGAAAGCGCCGCCCCGCTCCGAGCCGGAGGGAGGTAGGGAATAGTAACAATCCGATTGAGATCACTGCCTAAACCAGCGCAGGCTTCCCAGCCCATATCAGGCACGCCCAGATAGATGCACCACGCACCTTGTGCGCTTACCAGGGAGGCCACCAGAGCCAGCGCAATGCGCGAACCGCTAACTCCGAGCGTCATCCCCGGGGCTAGACCCCGCGGGAAAAGTGGAGAAAGTTCCGGTGGGAGATCCCAGCTATTCCCGCCCGACTGCGGTTGTACCTGCGGTTGCGAGCCGGCTAATCCCACCGCGGATTCCGCACGGGCAAGCGCGGCCCGCGCGGCAGCTAATTTCTGCGCACCCATAGCACCCCCACACAACACATTAGAACGCATGTTCGATTTTACGGTACGGCTTTACTCTACCGAAGGGATACGACACAAAAATCGCGCGCGAAATTCTTGGGCGAGTACCCTGGACGGGTGCTTCATATTGTTTTCTTTGAGCCGCGCATTCCCGGTAATACCGGCGCGGCCATTCGCCTAGCGGCGTGTACCGGTGCTACTTTGCACCTGATTGAGCCCCTCGGTTTTGATTTTTCTGACGCCCATCTCAAACGCGCCGGCTTGGATTACCATGACCTTGCCAACCTCGTTATTCACCCGAATTTTGAGGAGTTTCTCACCAGCGCGCCCGATGCTCGCATCTTTGCTTTTACCGGTCATACCCAAAATAACTTCGCCGAAGTCTCCTACCAGCCCGAGGACTATCTCCTTTTCGGGCCTGAACCAACCGGGTTGCCCGCGCGCGTCGTCGCCCACGAACGTATTACCGCGGCGGTGCGCATACCGATGCTCCCCCACCTGCGGTCTCTTAATCTTGCGAATGCGGCATCCATCGCCGTGTACGAAGCCTGGCGCCAGCTCGGATACCCCGGCGCCGCCCAATTTTCCTAAGAATTTTCCGGGCACGCCTCAACCAGCTGCCCACGCGCACATTAAGCGCACGCCGCACACGGCCCCAAGCTAGCGGCTGCCCGCATCCGGGCAATACCCCTCCCGCCGCGCTACAGCACCATAGGACTAGCTATAAGCCTTCTTCGCGAAGCGCCTGATCGTAGAGGCGCTCAGCTTCGCCGAGGAGTTCCCCGGCGGACATCTCCAGCGCCCGCGCCAATTGGAGCAGCGTGCGTAGCTGCGGATTCGACGGCTTTCCGGTTTTATGATCGGAACGCCCACTTTCTAACGATTGCAACGTGGTGCGATTGAGATTGGCGCGCAAAGCGAGATCTTCTTGCGACATTCCCAGGCTTTCACGCCGGTCACGTACTGTTTTCGCCAAGCGCCACGCGACGAGCGAATCAATTTGGGAACTGTCCTGCACCCTTCCACTTTCGTCGTGCGTAGCACCTTCTTTCCACCGGGTATACCCGGCATTAACAGTAATTATTTTCTCAAGGGCCTGCTCTACCTGCCGTTTTGTTGCGCTCGGCTTCCCTCAGTTCTGCGTTTCCTTTAGCTCCACGCTTCCCTTAGTTTCGCGACAATCCCGCACAATCCCGAGCCACTATCACAGCAGTCCCGCTTCCCTTCCGGCCCACTCCCCCTTCACTCCCCCTCAGTCGCGGGTGCGCAGCGCCCAGCAAGCCACCGCGCTCGCCGCGGCCACATTGAGGGAATCCACGTGCCCGGCCATGGGAATAATGACCCGGGTACCCGCGCTCGCGACGGTGCGCGCGCTCAGGCCGTCCCCTTCTGTTCCGAGAATAAGCGCGACCCGCGAATCCGGGGCGAGCACATCAGCGCGGTTCGCGAAATCGTCCAGAGTTTCGGCGTCGTCCTCCAACGCTAAAGCGGCCGTAATGAAACCAAGACCGTGCAATTTTTCGATACTGCGCGGCCACTCGTGAATCCGCGTCCACGGCACCTGAAACACGGTCCCCATGGACACCCGCACCGAGCGTCGATACAGCGGATCGGCGCACGTATCGGTCACCAGCACCGCATCGACCCCGAGCCCGGCGCAGGAACGGAAAATAGCGCCCACGTTTGTGTGGTCCACCAGTCCTTCTAGAACGACGACGCGCCGCGCGCCCCGCCCCTCGCGTGCCTGCGCTAGCAGCGTTGCCACATCGGCCAATTCCGGGCGGTGCATCGCGGCCAGGGCGCCCCGATGGACTTTGAAGCCGGTTACTGCCTGGAGCATCTCATCGGTACCCACGTAGATGGGTGCCGCCGCTCCGTCCACTTCCCAGCCGCAGCGCTCCAAGCAGGCTTGCAAATCCGGGAGCCAGCGCGGGGAGGTGAGGAAGGAACGCGGCTGGTGGCCGGCCTGCAAAGCCCGCTCAATAACTTTCGTTGATTCGGCCATATACACCCCGCGCTCGGGTTCGAGTAAGCGGCGCAGGTGCACATCGGTAAGCCGGAAATAATCATCAAGTTCGGGAGCGGCAACGTTATCGAGGTAAATCAACACATAGCAAGCGTGCCACCACGCCGGTATCGGATACAAATGACCGGGGCCGCCCCGCGCGTTGTGTACAGCGGGCGGCCCCGGCCACTTATCGATATCAAGCTCGGTGATTCCACACGCCGGTGAGCTTGTTTTTTCGCTTAGTTCTTCGGGATCTGGTTGGGATCGGAAACGGAACCGCGCGCATCATCAACAGCGCGATTGGCTTCCCCGCGCGCATCGGCCAGCGCCGAATCAATATCGGGGAGGGTGGTTTCCTTGAGAACATCAGCCACATCGGCCGCGTTCTCAAAATCGACCCCGGTGGGTCCGGCCGGGCTGGCGTCATCTCCCCCGCCGCTGCGGCCCCCGCCGAAGCCCTTCTGCACCGCGTCGAGCGCGGCGGTGAGCTCGGTAGGAACAATCCACAGCTTCGAGGACTGCGAATTGGCGATCTGCGGCAGCGTCTTAATGTATTCGTAGGAGAGCAGCTTCGGATCGGCATTGCCCTTGTGGATCGCGTCGAAGACCTGAAGAATAGCGCGGGATTCACCCTGGGCCTTGAGGACGGTTGCCTGAGCTTGACCTTCAGCCTTGAGAATAGCCGATTGCTTTTCACCTTCAGCGGTCAAAATCTGGGACTGCTTGATACCTTCCGCGGTGAGAATCGCGGCGCGGCGGTCACGTTCGGCCTTCATCTGCTGTTCCATCGCGCCCTGAACGGTAGCCGGCGGGTCAATCGCCTTGAGTTCCACGCGGGACACGCGAATACCCCAACGCCCGGTGGCATCGTCCAGCACGCTGCGAAGCTGGTCGTTAATACGGTCACGGCCGGTCAGGGCCTGTTCCATATCCATGGTGCCGATGATGTTACGCAAGGTGGTGACGGCCAGCTGCTCAATACCGGTCATCGGGTCGGCAATTTCGTAGGTTGCGGAATACGCGTTTGTCACCTGGTAGTAGATAACCGTGTCAATGGAGACGTTGATGTTATCGGAGGTAATAACCGGCTGGGGCGGGAAAGGCACCACTTGCTCACGCATATCGATGCGCTGGCGTACCGCGTCGAAGAACGGCACCAGGAAATGCAGCCCCGGTTGCAGCACGGAATGGTAGCGGCCCAGGCGTTCCACAACCACCTGGTAGCCTTGCTGCACCTTGATGACGGAACGGAACACCGCCACCACCACAAGGAGAAGGAGTAAGAGCAGGAGCACGCCAATAACCGTGCTCGCGTTGATATCAGCATCCATGATTTTTCCTTTGTGCCGCTAGGCGGCCTCGGTGACTTTTCGGTGGTACGTGAAGCAGATAAAACTTATGATTCCGGGGTCACGATTGCGGTGGCACCGTCAATTGCTTGCACAAGTACGACGCCGCCCTCCGGGATGCGCCCCTCGGTAGTGCGTGCAGTCCATTCATCTCCGCCAATTTTCACGCGCCCGCCGCGCTCGGTAATCTCCGTGAGTGCGTAAGCACGCCGACCCACCTGCGCCTCCACATTGCCGACGGCAGCGCCGCGCGGGTTGATGTGGCGGCGCGCCCAGGGACGGGCGAAAAACAAGAGGATCAGAGCGAAAATTCCGTATGCGATGATCTGGATCCACAGGATGTCTGTTCCCAAGGCCACTCCCGCGGTGGCCAGGGCAGCTAGCCCCAGCATAAGGAAAGTGAAATCGAGGGTAAACATCTCAACAATTGCGAGTGCCAACCCGGCGATGACCCAAATTTGCCACGTCATTGTTCTCCCTTTCCTGAGAGTTCCACCCAGCCGGTTTTCCGGCTCCGGGCCTCTTCGTCCTCTGGTGCCATGCTACCGGACACCCTGCGCCTCGGATATACCGAGCGGAAAATCTACTGAGCGCGGAATATCGGGCTATTCCGCCCGCGAAATAGCCCGGGCTACGGATATACCGAGCGCCAGATTCCCCTAGCGGGCAGCGCGCGCGGTATACCGGCCCGCGTTTTCTTCCACCCGGAGTGGATAATCAAATGCCTGTGAGAGCTGCGCGGAAGTCAGAACTTCCGCTAGCGGCCCGGCCGCCACCACACCGCCCGCTTTGAGGAGCAGCATATGGGTAAAGCCGACCGGGATTTCCTCCACGTGGTGGGTAACCAGCAGCATCGCCGGGGCGTACGCCGCTCCGGCCAGCCGCGAGAGGGTGGCCAGCAGGCGTTCGCGCCCACCCAGATCCAGGCCCGAGGTCGGTTCATCCAGAATAAGGACTTCCGGATTGGGCATGAGGGCCCGCGCGATCCCTAAGCGTTTACGTTCCCCGGAAGATAGGTGCGCAACTTTACGATCCTCGAGGTCCCGTAAACCGAGCCTGCGCAACATAGCGCGGGCGCGGGCGTCATCTGCGGCGTCGTACTCCTCATTCCAGGCGGCCAGGTGCCCGTAGGCGGCGGTGCGCACCGCTTGGAAAACGGTTTCACCCCCGGGGATGCGGGCATCAATCCCGGCTGAGGTTACGCCCACGGCGCTGCGCAGCTCCCGCACGTCCACCGTGCCGAGGCGTTCGCCCATGAGCTCAACGCTTCCCGAACTGGGGAAGAGCCGCGCGGCGGCCACCTGTATGAGCGTGGTTTTCCCGGCACCGTTGGGCCCGAAAATCACCCAGCGTTCCCCGGAATTAACATCCCAGGATACCGAGCGGAGGATTTCCGTAGCCCCGCGGCGCAGCGATACATCTTTCAAAGACAGCACGTCACCCATGGTTCTAGAATAGCGTGCCGCTACGACATAACCGGTTAGCGCCGCGGATAGTTATCCACGAGTTCGCGGTAGAACTCCATGGTTTTTTCGCCGATAGCTTCCCAGGAGAAGTGGTCCTCCACCCGGCGCCGGCCGGCCAGGCCCATCTGCGCGGCTCGCTCCTGATCGGAGCACACCTCGTTGAGAGCCGCGGCCAGATCTGCCTCGAATTGCTCGGGGTTGAGCGGGGTGCCGGTGCCGTCCTGAGCCTGTTCGATAGGAACGAGCAGCCCGGTGGTTCCGTGCACGATGCAATCGGGAATTCCCCCGGTTTCGGTGCCGACCACCGGAAGCCCCACCGCCATCGCCTCCAGGTTAACAATGCCGAGCGGCTCATAAATGGAGGGGGTGACAAAGGTGGTGCAGCACGATTCCAGGGCGACGATGCGATCCTGGCTGAGCATATCGTCAATCCAGACCACGCCTTCGCGTTCGGCCTGCAGCTTCGCCACCAGCGCCTTTGTTTCCTCCAAGATTTCGGGAGTATCGGGAGCCCCGGCGCACAGCACTACCTGCACGCCCTTATCTACCTGGCGCAGCGCGCGCAGCAGCCCCGGCACGCCCTTCTGGCGGGTAATGCGCCCAACGAACATAATGGTGGGGCGATCCGGATCCAGACCGTAGCTGGCGAAATACCGGCGGGCATCTTCTTTTTCCGCGCTGCTTTCCGGAGCCTTCCAGGTAGTCAAATCAATACCGTTATGAATCACCCGCACCCGCTCGGGCGCAATATTCGGGTAGCAGCGCAAAATATCGGAGCGCATCGCGTGCGATACCGCCACGATTCCGGCCGCGGATTCGTACGCGGTTTTTTCCACCCAGGAGCTCAGCTGGTAGCCGCCCCCGAGCTGTTCGCGTTTCCACGGGCGCAACGGTTCCAGGGAATGCGCGGAAATCACATGCGGAATACCGTAAAGAATCGAAGCGATATGCCCGGCGAAATTCGCGTACCAGGTGTGGGAATGCACCAGATCCGCACCTTCCACATCCGTGACCATATTGAGATCAACACCCATGGTGCGCACGGCAGCGTTCGCGCCCTCAAGTTCCTTGAGGTAGTCATAGCCTTCCAGCGATACGCCCGCGGGAACGTCTTTGTTCTCAGAAGGTGCGCGCGGACCATCAAAAGCACGCACGTGAATATCAGCATGCTGGGCGAGCACACGGGAGAGCTCGGTCACGTGAACTCCCGCTCCTCCGTACACATGCGGGGGGTATTCGCGAGTAAGTAAATCAATGCGCATGGTTGCCTCCGGCTTCTTCGCCGCCGTCCGCTTCCCCACGAAGCGGATCATGCGAGCGTACTACCTCAAGGGTAACCCACCACCCCCGGAAACACAGCCGCGGGCCCCATTTATCCACAGCGTGGACCGGCGCCCGACTTGTCCACCTACCTTCCGGAAGCGGGTGTTCAACTTCACGTTTTACGGTACGCTGTAGTCATGAGGAGAGATTTACGCGTTCTGGCCATCGTCCTTGCGGGAGGCGAAGGCAAGCGTTTAATGCCGCTCACTGAAGATCGAGCGAAACCCGCGGTTCCTTTCGGGGGCATTTACCGGCTGATCGACTTCGCGCTGAGTAACATCGTGAATTCTGGATACCTCCAGATCATCGTGCTTACCCAGTACAAGTCGCATTCGCTGGATCGTCATATTACGAGAACCTGGCGTATGTCCAACCTCTTGGGCAATTATGTGGCCCCGGTTCCCGCCCAGCAGCGGCGCGGCAAGGGGTGGTTCTCCGGTAGTGCGGATGCCATTTACCAGTCCATGAACGTCATCGATGATGAACGGCCCGATGTTGTGCTCGTAACCGGAGCAGACAATATCTACCGCATGGACTTCTCCCAGATGATGGACCAGCATGTGGAATCCGGTTTTGACCTAACCATTGCCGGTATTCGCCAGCCGCTGGAACTGGCCCCCTCCTTCGGTGTTATTGATGTGGATGCGGAGAACCACCAGAAGGTTTCCCGTTTCCTGGAAAAGCCGCAGGATACAAGCGGTTTGGGCCTGGAAGAAGCCCCGGATCAGTTCCTGGCCTCCATGGGCAATTACATTTTCAATACTGACGCGCTGGTTGAGGCCCTCCAGAATGATGCCGCGGATCCCAGTTCCGCCCATGATATGGGTGGCAGCATTGTTCCGCGGTTCGTGGAAGCCGGTAATTGCGGCGTCTACGATTTCACCTATAACCGTATCCCCGGTGAAGGTGAACGGGATAAGGACTACTGGCGTGACGTGGGTACTATTGACGCCTACTACGCGGCGAATATGGATCTTATTTCCGTTACCCCGGATTTCAACCTGTACAACGAGCGCTGGCCGATCCTGACCGGCTACACCGGGCTGCCGCCCGCAAAATTCGTATACGGGCATCACGAACGCCTCGGGCACGCCCTGGATTCCATTGTTTCCCCCGGTGTTATCGTCTCCGGTGGCGAAGTGATCGGATCGGTGCTCTCCCCCGGGGTGCGGGTGAATTCCTGGTCCTCGGTGCGTGAATCGGTGCTGCTCGACGGCGTCAACGTAGGCCGCAATGCCACCGTTATTCGTGCCATCGTGGATAAGAATGTCCAGATTGAAGAAGGCGCGCAGCTGGGTGTCAATCACGATTACGACCGCGAACGCGGTTTCTACGTCTCGGAAGGCGGCGTGGTTGTGGTTCCCAAGAATGCGGTGGTGCGCCGCTAAGCGGTTGTGCGCCTGAGTTATTCAGTGGTTGCACCGCCTGCCTAGCTTCAGGCTAGTATGTGTGCCCGGTATCGGTTTTCCGGTACCGGGCACACCCGCGCTAGGCGAGGGACACCAACTCCAGATAGTCGTCGCTCCACAAATCTTCGTCCCCGTCCGGGAGGAGAAGCACACGCTCGGGATTGAGCGCGGTCACGGCACCTTCATCATGCGTGACCAGCACGACGGCGCCTTCGTACTTGCCCAGGGCGCCAAGGATTTTCTCCCGGGAGGCCGGGTCAAGATTATTGGTTGGTTCGTCCAGCAACAGCACATTGGCGCGCGAAACCACCAGCATGGCCAAAGCCAGGCGGGTCTTTTCACCGCCGGAGAGGACGCGGGCGGGCTTATCGGCGTCGTCACCCGAAAACAAAAAGGAACCGAGCACGGTACGTAAGCCTGTTTCGTCGAACTCCGGGGCGACGTAACGCAAATTATCAACCACAGTTTTATCCGTATCGATAAAATCGTGTTCCTGCGCGTAATAGCCCAGTTTGAGGCCGTGCCCGGGGAGAACTTCACCGGTATCCGGGGTTTCCGTTCCGTACAGTAAACGCAACAGCGTGGTTTTGCCCGCGCCGTTGAGACCAAGAACGACGACGCGCGAACCGCGGTCAATCGCCAGGTCAACGCCGGTGAACACCTCCAGCGAACCGTAGGATTTCGACAGGCCCCGGGCCCGCAGCGGTGTTTTCCCGCAGGGGGCCGGCTCGGGGAAACGTAGCGCTGCCACTTTGTCGTCCGCGCGTTCTTCTTCCAATCCCTCAAGAAGCTTCTCCGCGCGTTTCGCCATATTCTGAGCGGCAACCGCCTTCGTGGCCTTCGCGCGCATCTTATTAGCCTGCGCCAGCAAATGATCCGCTTTCTTTTCGGCATTGGCGCGCATCTGCCGGCGCCGGCGCTCATCGGTTTCGCGCTGCTTGAGGTAGGCCGACCAGCCCATCGCGTACTGGTCGAGGGCCGCCCGGTTGGCATCCAAATGCCATACCGCCGTCACCGTTTCTTCCAGCAGATCCACCGAGTGGGAAATCACCACGAAACCACCCGAATAATTCGCGAGGTAATCGCGCAACCACAGGAGAGAATCGTGGTCGAGGTGGTTGGTCGGTTCGTCCAGAAGTAGCGTATCTGCCTGGGAAAAAAGCACCCGCGCCAGATCGACGCGGCGGCGCTGCCCACCCGAGAGAGTCCCCAGCGGCTGGTTGAGGATGCGTTCGTCCAGGCCCAGAGCCGCGGCCATTTGGGAAGCCTGGGCATTGGCGCCCCAGCCCCCGGCCGCGGTGAACTCTTGATCCAGGCGCACGTAGCGTTCCATAGCTTTTTGCTGGCGGGTGCCGGTGCATTCGGCCATATCCTTTTCCGCCTTGCGGATGCGGCGGATCGTGGCGTCAATCCCGCGGGCCTCCAGGATACGATCCCGGGCAATCTGGTTCGGGTCCCCATCGTGAGTATCTTGCGGGAGGTAGGCGATGGTGCCGCTGCGGTGCAGGGTTCCTTCGTAATCAACGGCATCCGAGGTGGTGCCTTCGCCCGCCAGCAGGCGGGTCATCGTGGTTTTGCCCGCGCCATTGCGCCCCACCAAGCCCACGCGCATACCCTTGTGGACCTGAAAACTGGCGTGCTGGACAAGTTCACGCGTACCGATGCGAATCGTGAGATCAGAAGCCGTAATCACAAGGGCCTACTTTACCGAGAAAATCGCGTGCGGGCCGCATTGGCCGTCACGGTAGTGTGCCGCTGGCGTGCGCTGGTCAGGTCGCCTGTGCCGCCGATGGGCCTCGGCTTGCAGGTGGTGTCACGGCAGCGCGCCACTGGTGCCCGAGGCGTGCACGCGGGACAATGGAGAGGTGTCAACACCATCTTCAGCACCCGAACCGGATCCCGGCGAGCATCCGGAAACCCACGGCGCTTATGTGCTGCCCGTGGTGATATCCGTGTGCGCTGCGGCCTGCGTATTCCTCGGGCACGGCCGGCTGCTCGTTCAACTCCTCGCCTGGCTGGGCGCGGTGGCGGGCCTAGTCCTCACCGCCGTCACGCTCTCGCGCGAACAGCGTGCCACTCCCGGGCAGCTGCGCTTCCGCAAGGTGGCCGGATGGAGCTTCCTCGCCTGCCTCATCTGCGTGATCGTGGCGGCGCTTCCCCTCGGGTACGCTATCGCGCGGTATTAACGGAAAAGGGCCGCGGGGTCCGGGCCGGGAGGGTAGGCTCGAAGCCATGAGTGTTAACGACGGCGTGCGCCTCGACGGGGCGAGAGTACAAAATCGCGGACGCGGACGCGGTGCCATGATTGGCGGCGGCATGGGGCTCACCGGAATTATTATCGCCCTGGTCTGGTACATGGTCACCGGCACTCCCCCGCCGGCTGCTATCACCCAGGGCACCTCCCCTCAGGGCAGCTCCGCCCAGCAATCCACCACCTCCGATTTCGCGGAGAAGTGCCGTACCGGTGCGGATGCCAATGCTTCCACCGAGTGTTTTATGGTGGCGGTGGCCCAATCCCTCGATGCATTTTGGGAAAAGGAACTGCCCCGCGCGACGCGCACCCGCTATGACCTTCCTGGCTTCGCGCTCTTTTCTGAAGGGGTGAGCACCGGCTGTGGGAATGCCTCCAGTCAGGTGGGCCCTTTCTACTGCCCCGCCGATGGAACCGTCTACCTTGACACCACGTTCTTCGATGAACTGGAAGCTAATTTCGGGGCGGAGAACACCACCCTGGTTCAGGCCTATGTGGTCGGCCACGAATTCGGGCATCATATTCAGAATCTCACCGGGGTATTCGAGCGCGTCGATCCGCGCGATACCGGCCCGGATTCTTCGCAGGTGCGCTCGGAATTGCAGGCTGATTGCTACGCTGGCCTCTGGCTGCATCACGCCGCCAGCACCGTTGATCCGGCCAGCGGGATCCCGATTCTCAAAGTTCCCACCCGTGATCAGCTCGCCAGCGCGATTGATGCCGCTGCCGCGATTGGCGATGACCATATCCAAGAAAGCGCCGGCATGGATGTCAATCCGGAAAAGTTCTCCCACGGGTCATCTGCCCAGCGTATGGATGCACTAACAACCGGCTACGAAACAGGCGATTTCAACGCCTGCAATACCTGGCGCTAAAGAGGCGCTGGCGGAAGTGCGGCGTGCGCCCAGAGTTTTCTGGGCGCACGTGCGTCGTCGTACTAAATATTGAAACCGAGGGCGCGCAGGTCATCGCGGCCGTCTTCGGTAATGCGTTCCGGGCCCCACGGCGGTAGCCACACCCAGTTGATATCCACGTCGTCCACAAGATCTTCCGTGGCGATAATAATGCCATCGGTGATCGCGTCCGTGAGGGGGCAGGCCGGCGAGGTGAGGGTCATATCGAGGTGGAGGTGGCGGCCGTTCGTGGTCACGCCGTAGACGAGGCCAAGATCGACAATATTGACGCCGAGCTCTGGATCGATAACGTCTTTCATCGCCTCGAGGACGAGGTAGGGATCGACGTCGTCTATCGGACTATCACCATCGGTGTAGACCACTTCGCCGATCCGTTCATCCGCTGCCGGCGCAGGTGCTTCCGGTGCGTTTGCTGCAGCGGTAGTTTCCGGCACGCTTGCCGCAGACGCTGTTTCCACGCTTGCCGCAGACGCGGTTTCCGCTGCGGGCGCGGTGGCTTCGAAAGCAGTGGCCTCGGGCGCGGGCGGGGTTGTTTCGTTCTTCTCCGTCATTGTTCCGGGGTCTCCTTCATCTGGGGCGACGTGGCGCCCGCGGAATTCTTAGCTTCCACTGAATTGCTCGCGTCCGCGCCGGGTGTGTTGAGGCGGTGGAGGGCTTCGTCGGTTGCTTCGCGGACCGCCATCCAGCCGAGCAGGGCGCATTTAATGCGCATGGGGAAGCGGGCTACCCCGTGGAAAGCGGCGGCGTCTTCCAGGGCGTCCGCGGCGGTATCTGAAAGCTCCGCCCCGCGGCTGTCCATCATCTCGCGGAAATAACCGTAGAGGGTGGTGAGGTTCTCGATGGAGTGCCCGGCCACCAGGTCATTCATAATGGAAATCGAAGCCTGGGAAATGGAACAGCCCTGCCCCTGCCAGGCGAGCTCGGCTATCTTCTCTCCATCCGAAGAGAGGCGCACCTCGAGGGTCACCTCATCCCCGCACATGGGATTGACCTGGGTGGACTCCCCTTGTGGTACGACGGCGCCAGCCGCCACCGGCGCCAACTCACCTTCCCCGTGGCGTTCGCGCGCCGCATCGAGAATAATCTGCTGGTAGAGCTCATCAAGTTC
Source organism: Actinotignum vesiculae (assembly GCF_051267215.1). Lineage (NCBI taxonomy): Bacteria > Bacillati > Actinomycetota > Actinomycetes > Actinomycetales > Actinomycetaceae > Actinotignum > Actinotignum vesiculae. Next base: position 18,160 of record NZ_JBOZGG010000016.1, on the reverse strand, counting down.
GCTCAACTTATGTATCCTTCCACCCGGAAATAGCCGCGGACCTGGCTCAACGCATCAAGAAACGCGTCAATATCCGAGCTTGTTGTGTAGATTCCCACGGAGGCGCGCACCGAGGCGGGCACCCCGAAGAAATCGTGAATCGGCTGGGCGCAATGGTGGCCCACCCGCACCGCAATACCGCGCGCATCCAAGAATTGCCCCACGTCATGGGGGTGCACGCCGTCCACGGTAAAAGCCGCGATCCCGGTACGTCCGGTGCCCTCGCTCGGGCCGAGCACCCGAATCCCCGGGATCTGCGCGAGCCCGGAAAGCAGCTGGGCGGTCAGTTCATCTTCGTAGCGCGCCACGTTCTCCATGCCGATGGCGCTGAGGTAATCCACCGCTCGCGCGAGCCCGACGATCTGGGTGACCGGCTGGCTTCCCGCCTCGAAACGGGCCGGCGGGCGCGCGTAGCGCGTTTTTTCCATCGTGACCCGTTCGATCATCGAGCCGCCGAATTGGTAGGGCGGCAGGTCCGCGAGGAGTTCTTCGCGCCCGTACAGCGCCCCCACCCCGGTGGGCCCGTACATTTTATGGCCCGAAAACGCCGCGAAATCCACGTCGAGTTCCCGCACGTTCACCGGCAGATGCGGCACGGATTGGCAGGCGTCAAGCACCGTAAAAGCACCCACCGCGTGGGCCGCCTCCACGATCTGCGCCACCGGGGAGACCGCCCCGGTCACGTTCGAGACATGCGTAAAAGCAACGATACGGGTGCGCCGCCCGATGACCGCGAGAGTGGCCGGGTCAATCCGGCCCTCGCTATCCAGATCAAGCCACGTGAGGCGGGCCCCGGTGCGCTCACACAATTCCTGCCAGGGCAGCAGATTCGCGTGATGCTCGGCACGGGTGACCACGATCTCGTCACCGGCGCGCAGCAGGAAACGATCCGCATTCCCCCAACCGCGCCCCGCCGTAGCATTTGAGATCGCGTAAGCAAGGAGGTTGAGGGACTGCGTGCTCCCGCTGGTCCACACAATTTCCTGGGGCGCCGCCCCGATGAAAGCCGCCACTTTCGCGCGGGCCTCTTCGTAGGCCACGGTGGATTCCTCCGCGAGCAGGTGGCTGCCGCGTTTGACCGCCCCGTTGGAGCGCGTATCAAAATCCACCATCGCGTCTAGAACGGCGCGCGGACGCTGCGCCGTCGCCCCAGAATCTAGGTACACGAAGGCCTGACCCCCGCGCATCGGCCGGGCCAGAATCGGGAAATCATCCCGCACCACCAGCGGGCGCACGGCGTTCACCTACTTCGCCTCCGCTTCGATGTAGCTGTCGTACCCGGAGGCTTCCAGTTCGCTGGCCAGATCCGGCCCGCCGGTGCGCACAATCTTGCCGCCGGCGAAAACGTGAACGTAATCGGGTTTGACGTACTGCAAAATCCGGTTGTAGTGGGTGATGAGCAGCAGCGAATTACCGGTGCGTTCATGCACGTCCACGATGCCTTCGGAGACCACGCGCAGCGCGTCCACGTCCAGCCCGGAATCCGTTTCGTCCAACACGGCGATCTTGGGTTCCAGCAATTCCATCTGGAGCACTTCGGTGCGTTTCTTTTCACCGCCGGAGAAGCCCACGTTGAGATCACGCTTAATGAAATCGGCATCCACTCGCAGTTTTTCCGTGACCTTGCGCAATGCCTGGGACCATTCGCGCAGCTTGGGAGCTTCCCCGTCAATCGCGGTTTTCGCGGTCCGCAAGAAATTCGAGACGGAAACGCCGGGCACTTCCACCGGGTACTGCATGGCGAGGAAAAGCCCCTCGCGGGCGCGCTCATCGGCGGTCATATCGGTAATATCCACGCCGTCGAGGAGCACCTGCCCGGAAGTGATTTCATAGGAGGGATGCCCGGCCAGCGCGTAGGCCGTGGTCGATTTACCCGAGCCGTTCGGACCCATAATCGCGTGGATTTCATTATCGCCAATATGCAGGTTCACGCCGTGCAGAATCGGTTTGGGGCCTTCGGGGGTGATGACCGAGGCGTGCAGATCAATAATATCGAGAGTAGCCATTACTTCTCCTCAGGTGTTGTGTCCACGTCAATAAAAACGCGGCCGTCGTTATCGCAGGTCAAGGGGTAGACGGGCACGGGTGTGACCGCCGGGAGCGTGAGGGCACGCCCGGAACACAGGTCGAATTCCGCCCCGTGTTTGGGGCATTCGATTGTGGTATCAAAAACTTCGCCGTCGCTGAGGTTAACGTCTTCATGGGTGCAGATATCGCCCACGGCGTGCCAGGTTCCATGGCAGTCGCGTGCGATACATACGGGTACGACGGCGCCGCTAGCAGCGCGGACTTCCACACTCAGAGCGCTTTCCGGCTCAAGATCCGCGGTGGTACACACCTGCTGCCAGCTCATGCCTCCTCCCCATTTCCGGCATCAGCCAAATCGAGTTCACGTTCAATGGCATCCATGAGCTTGGTGCGCACCGAATCCACTTCGATCTGCTCCACCAACTCCGCGAAGAAACCGCGCACCACCAGGCGGCGCGCCACATCCGCGGGAATGCCGCGAGCCATGAGGTAGAAAAGCTGCTCATCATCAAAGCGCCCGGTGGCTGAGGCGTGCCCCGCCCCGGCAATATCCCCGGTGAGAATCTCCAGATTGGGCACCGAATCGGCCTTGGCTCCCTCGGTGAGCACCAGGTTGCGGTTGAGTTCATACGTATCGGTCTGGGCGGCCTGAGCGCGGATAAGAACGTCGCCAATCCACACCGAATGCGCCTCATCGCCCTGGAGCGCGCCCTTGTAGGTGGCCCGGGATTTGCAATGCGGAGCCACGTGATCCACGAAAATCCGATGTTCGTGATGCTGGTGGCTTTCGGTGATATAAGCCCCCAGCAGTTCGGTATCAGAACGCTCCCCTTCCAGCTCGCACGCGGTGGTCATGCGGATGAGGTCCCCGCCGATCGTCACCACGATATGCCGGAATTTGGCGCCTTCACCTACCCGGATGCGCTGGGCGGAATGCTGGGACGCGCAGCGTTCTTGTTCCTGCACAGAAACGACAGTGAGATCCGCGTGCGCCCCCACCTCAATTTCCACGGTTTCGGTGAGGTTACCGCTGCCGGTGTGCTCAAGCACCACGGTGCCGCTGGCCTCCGGGGCCGCGGTGATGAGGGTGTGGGCAACGCTCAGTTTCCCTTCCCCGTTAATAATGGCGACGACGTCCGCGTGCTCGCTTCCGTCAAGAGTCACGATATGCGCATGCTGGAAAGCCGACCAGGCGAGGGCGGCCGCGCGGTCATCGGGTTTCCCTACCGTGCCCAGGCGCGGATCGCTACGGTCCACTTCTTCCACACGCGCCCCACCTACCACGGTGGCGGTCACGGTGGCATCGCGTGCGCCCTCGGCATCGTGAATGAACGGGGCAACCCGGTCCATCGGCGTGAAACGCCAGTCTTCTTCCTCCCCGGTTCCGCGCGGAATCGGGAACTCCTCCGGGTTGAAGGAGGCGAAACGGTCCGAGCGGTCGGCGTGCGCGGTATGGAATCCTTCGTCTGCCAGCACCGCCTGGGAATGATCAGTACTGACCATTAGCCCACACTCCCTTCCATTTGCAGATCAATAAGACGATTAAGTTCAAGTGCGTATTCCATGGGCAGTTCGCGGGCGATGGGCTCCACGAAGCCACGCACGATCATCCCCATGGCCTCTTGTTCGGACAGGCCGCGCTGCATGAGGTAGAAGAGCTGTTCTTCGCTCACCTTCGTCACGGTGGCCTCGTGCCCCATTTCAACATCGTCCGTACGCACATCCACGTAGGGATAGGTATCGGTGCGGGAAATATCATCAACGAGCAGCGCATCGCAGACCACATTGGACTTCGAGCCGCGGGCATCTTCCGAGACCTGCACGAGGCCGCGGTAGGAGGAGCGCCCACCCCCGCGCGAAATTGACTTAGAAACAATCGAAGAAGTGGTATTCGGAGCCAGGTGCTGCATTTTCGCGCCGGTATCCTGATGCTGGCCCGGGCCGGAGAAAGCGGCGGAGAGCGCTTCCCCGTGGGCGTGTTCGCCCAGGAGCACGCAGGCCGGGTACTTCATATTCAGGCGCGAGCCGATATTGCCATCCACCCATTCCATCGTGGCGCCTTCGGCCACGGTGGCGCGCTGGGTCACGAGGTTGAGCACGTTATTCGACCAGTTCTGGATGGTGGTGTAGCGGCAGTGGGCATTCTTCTTCACGATGATTTCCACGATGGCGGCGTGGAGGGAATCCTCGGAGTAGATCGGGGCGGTGCAGCCTTCCACGTAATGCACGTAGGAGCCCTCGTCACAAATAATGAGGGTGCGTTCGAACTGGCCCATCGCCTGGGTATTGATACGGAAGTACGCCTGCAAGGGAATATCCACGTGCACGTTCTTCGGCACGTAAATGAAGGAACCACCCGACCACACCGCGGTATTGAGGGAGGCGAATTTATTATCCCCGGCCGGGATTACAGTGCCGAAGTATTCGTGCACTAGGTCCTCATGCTCGCGCAGGGCGGTATCGGTATCTACGAAAATAACGCCCTGTTCTTCCAGGTCCGCACGAATGGAGTTGTACACCACCTCGGATTCGTACTGGGCGGCCACCCCGGCCACCAGGCGTTCTTTTTCAGCTTCGGGGATGCCGAGCCGGTCGTAGGTGTTTTTGATTTCCGGGGGGAGGTCATTCCAATCGGTGACCTGGCGGTCGGTGGCCCGCACGAAGTATTTGAAGTCATCGAAGTTGATACCGGAAAGATCGGCTCCCCAGGTGGGCATGGGGCGTTTCTCAAAGAGGCGCAGGGCACGTAGGCGCCGCTTGAGCATCCATTCCGGTTCATTTTTCGCCGCGCTAATCGCGCGCACCACGCCCTCATCCAGGCCGCGGCGCGCGTGCGCCCCGGCGGTATCGGTATCGTGCCACCCAAATTCATAGGCGCCGGACAGGTTCGCGATCACGTGTTCCTGCTGCGCCACGGCCTCCGCAATTGCTGCCTCGTGCCGTGTTTGTGCCATGTGTTTCCTCCCGATTTAAACGCTGTCAGCGTGCAGCGTCACCGTGCACACGTGGCTCCCGGATGCAATGGTTGCCAGGCGTTGCACGGGAACCCCGAGTAGTTCGTGAAAAGCGCGGGTTTCCGCCGCGCATAAAAAGTGATGGTGTGTGGCGACATCGCGCAAGGGGCAGCGCCCCTGGCACAACTGGATCATCTGGCGCGGCCCATCCTGCGTGCCCGGAACATCCCGAACCGACGCGGCGTAGCCATCTTGGGTGAGGGCACGCGCTAGGCGGCGCAGCCGTTCCGCGGGGTTTTCGGTATCCCCGAGCGCATCGCGGTAACGCGCCACCAGGGAACGTTCCCGCCGGCGCGCAAATTCCTCCACCCCGGCCTCCCCCAGATTTTCGCGCAGAAAATCAAGGGCGGCATTCGCCATGGTGTGATACGAGGTTGCCCCGGCGTTCTGCCCGGTATCGGTCGCCACGTAATAGCGGGCCGGGCGCCCGGCCCGCGCCTCGCGCTGCCCGGGTTTCTCGCATTCGGTGATCGCACCGGCATCTTCGAGCGCCACCAGGTGGCGGCGCACGCCCGCCGGAGTGAGAATAGCCAGCTGGGCTAGTTCCGCGGCACTAATGGGCCCGCGTTCCATAATGAGGCGCAGAATTCCCTCTCGGGTTGTTTCTTCCCGGGGGCGGATCCCTGCGCTTTCTTCCGCTGCCATCTGGATCACCACCCCTTCCACTGTTCTACACCTTCACCGAGCATCCATGAGCGCTGCTCGGAACCCTGGGCCGTAGCCCGCGGCTCCCCCGAATCGCCCACCGCTGCTTTATCACGCGCCGGCCTGCTATATCTAGGACCTCGCCATCCAATTAAACAACACGGGCGTTGCGTAATCTAGTTTGGACAGCCTAACCGGACGCAAAAAGGCGCGAGCGTGCCGGTGCCCGCCCGCCGTGCGCGCGGGTTACGCCCGTGGCTAAGCGCTACGCGCCAGGTAGGCGAGTACCGCGGCCACCAGCTGCGGATTGCCGAGCCGCCCAGCCAGAATCGCCTCGCGCACCCGGGCGAGCGGCACCCACCGCACCTCAATTTCCGCTTCTTCATCCTCGCGAGCGAAGGTGCTTGCGGCCGGAGCCGGATCGCGGGTGAGATACACCGTCATATGTTCATTGGTGAAACCCGGCGAGGTGTAGAAGCTGGTGAGGAACTCCAGGTTTCCGGCCTCATAATCCGTTTCTTCGCGTAATTCACGCCGCGCGGCATCCGCGGGATCCTCACCCTCAATATCAAGAATACCGGCGGGAATTTCCCACAGGAGCGAGCGGACCGGGATCCGATACTGGCGGATAAGAAGCACTTCCTCAGCTGCGCCGTCGCCGCTATTCCGTACCGCCAGTACCGCAACCGCGTCACGATGCTCCACCCAATAGCGCTCCATGCGCGCCCCCACGCTGGGTAGTTCCACCGTGTCCTCGTAGACGTTAATAAAAGGCGATTCGAGCACGCTGCGCCGCTCCAGGCGCCGCATATGCTCGGGGCGGTACTCGTCGCTGAGCTCGTGGTTCATTGTCTTTCCTTTCCTTCGCGCGGCGGGCACGTGCAAGCGTGCCCGTGCGTCCATGCGTGCGGGCGCGTACGTCCATGCATGCGTGCTGCGGCCCGGCCCTTATGCATTCGCTTCGTCGAGGGCCACGGCAATGGCCGGCATTTCTTGGGTCGACGGCGCCTCTGCATCACGCGCCAAACGTAGCGCGCGCCGGTCCACCAGGTAGAGCGCCACTCCCCCGATGGCGAGGGTGAGCGCGCCGGCCGCGCCGGTTGCTCCCAGCGCACCCAGGGCACCTTCTCCCCACCAGCGCAGTATCGCGCGCCCGGTGGCGTATCCGACCCCGCCGGCGAGCACCGCAGCCGGGAGCACGATGCGCAAGGAGTAGCCCACGCCGCGCAGCGCCCCGGGGCCTACCGCGCGCTGGATCGCGAGGATATGGCCGATGCCGCCCACCGTCATGCCTACTGACATTGCCGCGCCGATACTGATGAGGACCTCGGTGCGCCCGCGCACCCCCAGGCCGGCCGCGCCAATGAGCACCGCCACAACGCTCAGCCACGCCGCCGAATTGACGATAATGACCGCGCGGGCCGCCTCCACCGCGTAAAGCACCCGCGAACCGTGGTAAATAAAGGCGTAGCCGAGGAGGGCCGGCGCCATGGCCAGCATGGCAATATCCATATGGGCCACCGGGCGCGCCACCGCGAACAGCGCCTGGGCGGGTTCCGCCACCGCCACCAGCAGCGCCACGCACAGCAAGCCAATATCAAAAACGAGGCGGGAGGAACGTGCGGTAATACGAGCCAGGCCCGGCCGCCCGGGAATCGCGGCAGCTTCCGCCAGGCGCGGGAACACCGCGGTGGCAATGGGGACGGCCAGCACCGCGTAGGGCACCATATAGAGCTGGTTCGCGAACGTGAAAACCGGGTAGGTTCCCACGTCGCCGCGCGCATTGGCGAAAAGCATAACCGCGATGATTTGAATCTGCTGGGCGAGCAGGCCGGCCAGCCCGGCTCCGCTCAGTCGTAGCGCGCGCCGCCCGACCCCGGGTGGGAAACGGAAGGTGGGCCGTAACGTGATGCGCCGCAGCACCGGGATGAGCTGGGGCAGTGAAAAGACCGCCACTCCGGCCGTGGTACCCCAGGCCAGCACGTAGAGTGCGGTGCGGGATATGCGGGCCGGATCGTGCTGGTTACCGGCGGCGAGTTCCGTGAAAATAAGGAACGTAATAATAACCGTGACGGAGGACAGCAGCGGGGCGAGGGCGGGAAGCACGAATTTTTTATGCGCCTGCAATAGCCCCGTGCACACCACCGAGAGCCCGTAGAGCGGAATTTGCCAGGCGAAAATCCGCAGCAGCGTGGCGGCGAAATCCACGCTGGCCGCCGGCGAATCCGCCCCCAGGAGCACCTCCATAATGGGACGGGCACCCAGGGTCACCAGCCCGGCCACCGGAATTCCAATGGCGAGCACCCAGGTGAGCAGCGCCGATGCGGTGCGGGAGACTTCTGCGGCCAGGGCCTTCGCCAGGAACCCGGAGACGAGCGGGATAACCGCGGCGGCCAGGGCCCCGCCGGCCGCGATTTCGAAAAGAACATTCGGGACGGTATTCGCCGTTGAATACGCTTCCCCGGCGAGTGAGTCCCCCAGCGCCCCGTTTTGCACCCAGGCGCGCACGAAGCCCATGGCACGCGAGAGCAGGGTGAGAATCGCTATGGTTCCGGCTGCTCCGAGTGCCGTTCCGAGAACTTTTTTCATGCCCGGCCCGCCTGGTCGAGGGCGCGCAGCCACGGGTGGGTTGCGATAACCCGCGAAAATGATATTTTTTCGCTTGCGATATTAAGGGCGACGACGGCGCCCAGGGCCCCGCGCCGCACCCACGGGCCGCGGCTGGCCAGTGCCCACCCCAGGGCCGCACCCAGCGCATTTGCCCCGGTATCTCCGAGCATGACCGTGCCAGCGAGGTCCTCGGGCAGGCAGGCTGCGCCGGTGCCCACCAGAGCCGCGGCAACGGGCCCCGCGGGCGGGTAGCTAACCAGGGAGAAGGGAGCTGCGGCGATGAGGATGCCTTTCCAAGCCCGGCCCGGCGCGAGATCAAGGAGATTAATCAGATTCGCGGTGGCGGCAATAAGAATGGTGCGTTCGGCGCGGAGTGCGAATCGCTTAGAGGGCGGCAGTCCCCTATCTGTAGGTAGCTTTCCGGCTAGCGCCGCGCCCGCCCCGATAATCACTATTTTCAGCGCCCCGGAGGTGAGGTGGCCCCGGGAGAGCGCCCCGAGGTGGCCGCGCAGCCCTTTGGAGGTACGCGAAAATGCACCCTCGTAAAAATCATCAATATATCCGGCCAGCCCCCCGCTGAGCGCCGCGATCACCGGACCAGCCGAGCAGCTGCCTCCGGAGAGCAGGGCTCCCGCCGCGCAGCCCACGGTGGTACCCGCCACCGCGACCGGGCCTTCCCGCAAACTGACGCTCCGCCCGTCTTTCGCGGTGCGTTGCCAGGAGGGCGCGGGCCGCCGGGAAAGCAGTTTCTCAGCGGCGCGCGCGGCGGCGTATCCGGCCAGGGCGGCAGCGCCCAGGCGCACCTGGTTCCTCCAGAAAGCAGAAAGGGTCATGCACCCATGGTACCGTTACTGCCCAGCCGGGGCCTGCCCGCCTTCGGGAGCTTGCCCGCCGGCCGCGGGTGCGGGTGCCGGAGCGGGAGCCTGTTCGGGCTGCGGAGCCGGGGCCGGTTGCGCGGGCGCGGGCCCGGAAGCGCTCTGGCGTTCCCCAATTGCGCTATCTGCCCCCGGTGCTACCCCGAGGTGCACGTGCCGTTCATGTAGTTCGGCAGCCACCGCCATGGGAATATTGACATCGCCGAGAGCCGTTTGCGCCGAATCCACCGTGGAGCCGGCTTTGGCCGAGCGCACGGCTCCCAGCACAGAGTTTCCGTCGGTCCCCGCGCCTACCGCTACCGCCGGGCCACGCCCGGCTATGGCGGCGAAGGCCGCCTGGTAGGTATCCGCGATATGCGGAGAGGCGGTCTCTTTATCGGCGGGCGCCGGTGCGGCTTCCACCGGATCAGCGGTGATAAAAACAACCACCTCGGCGGCTTCGCTCGGAGCAACCGCCACATCGATGAGCTTATTTTCCGGAGAGGTCAGAAGCGTGATGAGCGTCGTCGCCCCCGCATCTTCCGGCGCGGAACGCACCACGGTATCCACGGCCGCCCCGAGAATCGCGTCCGCGGAACCACCCGCGGGCAGATCCTTGACGTAAGAACCGAGGTTACCGGAAAGCGTGGAACGGTACGTGGCATATTCGGTATCGGTAAAAGCCGGGGCCAAGGTGATTTCCCCGGTGATACGCGCCCCGGCAGCGGTTAGGCTCTGCCGGGTTTTCTCCACGACGGCCCCGTCTGCCCCGGCCGCCGCCACGATAGCAACGCGCCGATTCGTCAGCGTTCCAGCATTGAGTTGTTCGCCGGCACCTAGCAGCGCCGTCGACGCAGCATCGAGCTGCGCCCCGCGTTGATCAAGCTCCACGCGCATCTTATCGCGCGATTCGCGCAGGGAATCCACCTGGCCGGTCAGCCCGTGCGCAATGGAATTTTGCAGCGGGCCGGCCCCGAGAATCACTCCGATGGCCAGCGCCAAAAACACCGAGACCAGGGAAACGAGATGATACCTAAAATCAACCATCAGCTAACTTTCCTAGAAGAGATTACGGAACCACTCGGCAAGATCCCCGAGGCGAGTGGTGAGCACGGACAAGAAGGTTTGGCCCGCACCGGTAACGGCCAGGGCCGCGAAGAGCGCAAAAACTCCCGCGAGAATCAGGGCAACCAGCATCCAATTCGAAATCGAGGAGCGGTAGAGGCGCGAGACGCCTTTCGCGTCAATGAGTTTGCCGCCCACCACTAGGCGGGTGAGGAAGGTTGAGGCCATTCCCGCCCGGCCCTTATCGAGGAATTCCAGAATCGTATTGTGGGTGCCCACCGCCACAATGAGCTTGGCGCCTTTGGAATCGGCCAGCAGCATGGCAACATCTTCGGAGGTGCCGGTGGCCGGGAAGACCACGTGATCCACGCCCAGATCTTCCACGCGTTTCTTGCCGGGGGCGCGCCCATCCCGGTAGGCGTGCACCACCACTTCGGCGCCGCAGCGCAGCGCTTTATCGGATACCGAATCCATGTCACCGACGATAATATCCGGGGTGTAGCCCAGTTCCAGAAGGGCATCCGCCCCGCCGTCCACCCCGATCATGAGGGGCCGGTTCTCCCGAATATAGGGGCGCAGGGCGCGCAGGTCTTCCCGGTAATCGTAGCCGCGTACCACCACGAGCACGTGGCGGTGCTCCATGGACGTGCGAATATCGGGGATCCCCACCCCGTCCAGGATGAGACCCTGTTCTTCGTTGAGATATTCGAGGGTATTGGCGGCAAAAGCACGCAGCTGTACGGTCATGCCGGCGCGGGCCGCCTCGCTATCGCGGGCAATACTCTGCGCGGTTTGCAAGGTACCTTCGGCAATAACGCGCCCGCCGGCCACCACGCGTGCCCCGTCAATATCCACCCACTGGCCTTCGGATATATCCATAATTTCCGGGCCGAGATCGTCAATAAGCGGGATACCGGCTTCTTCCAGGATCGCGGGGCCGAGGTTCGGGTAGCGCCCCGAGATGGATTTCGCGGCATTGAGCACGGCAACGGGCTGCGCGGCCACCAGGTTTTCCGCGGCGACCCGATCCAGGTCCGTGTGGTTAATAATCGCTACATCGCCGGCTTGGAGACGACGAGTGAGATTCTTGGTGCGCGCGTCCACCCGAGCCGGACCGGCCAGGGTTCCTTCCGCAACGACCTTCTTTTTTCGCCATAACTTCGATGCCACAAGCTTTATAGTGCCACATTCGCGGCCTTAAGTAGCTCAGCTGCGTGCGCGCGTGCCACATCGGTATCGCTTCCGGAGAGCATGCGCGCCAGTTCGGCTTCGCGTTCCGGCCCGCTAACGTCACGTAGTTCAGTGCGTGCGGCACTTTCTTCGAGCTGTTTCACGACGACGAGTTGGTGCTTGGCACAGGCCGCGACTTGCGCCAGGTGCGTGACCACAATAACCTGGGCGCTTCCGGCCAGTTTTGCCAGTCTTTTCCCGACGGCGCTGGCGGCACGGCCGCCAATCCCGGCATCCACTTCATCGAAAAGGAACGTGTGACCCTGCTGGGCGCGCCGGGCCGTCAATCCCACTTCCAGGGCGAGCATGACACGCGAAAGTTCCCCGCCCGAAGCACCGGAGGCAAGCGGGGCGAGTGGCGCGCCGCGGTGGGCGGCCAGCAAAAAAGTGACGGAATCCGCACCGTTAGGCCCGGGTTCCGCGGCTTCAACCTGAACGGTGAAATGGGCATCGGGCAGGGAAAGTTCGGGAAGTTCCGCTTCCACCGCGCGGGCCAGTTCGCTTCCGGCGGCGGCGCGGGCCTCCCGCAGGGCCGCACCGGCTTTCTCCATGGCGCCGTGGGCATGAGCCAGCTCTTTTTCAAGGCGTTCCAAGGTGGCGGCCGGATCATCAAGCTGCTCCAAGCCCGCGCGCGCCTCGGTTGCGGCCCGCAGGATTTCTTCGCCGCTCATCCCTAGGTTTTTGCGCAACCCCGCCAGCTCAGAGCGGCGCGAATAAATAGTGGAGAGTTCATCGGGTTGGGCCTGGGTGCCACGGGCCAGTTCCGCAATATCCGCGTGAATATCGGTGATATCCGCTTCAGCGCTTTCCAGGCGTTCGCGGAGCTCCTCGAGCTGGGCGTTTGGCATATCAGAACCGCTTAGCTCAAGGACGCGTTCGAGTTGCCTAAGCGCCACGCCCAGGGCGGATATGGCGCCGGCCTCGGTATCATTCCCGCTCAGGGCTTCGGCGGCAGCTGAGTAGGCCCCGTACATTTCCACCGCGTTTTCCAGAATCCGGGCGCGGGCCCGCAGGGCTTCTTCTTCTCCGGGTTGGGGATTGACCGCCTCGACTTTGTCGAGTAAAGCGCGGTACGCCAAACGTTGCTGGGCGGCGCGCTGCGCCCCGGCCTGAAAGACATCGCGGGCCTCGCGTGCTGCACCGTAGTTTTTCCAGGCCTGCTCCCAGGTAGCTTTTGCCCGCGTGATGGTGTCGCCCCCGAATTCATCAACCGCGGCGCGCTGCTGGCTGGGGTTGCCCAAACGGATCTGATCGGATTGGCCGTGCACGGTCACGAGTTCCGCCGCGATATCGGTGAGCACCGCGGTGGGCACCGAACGGCCCCCTACAAAAGCGCGGGAGCGGCCTTTGGCGGGGATATGCCGGGCAATAATAACGGCGGCGGTATCGCCCTCAACGTCATAGCGTCCACCGGCCTCGGTAATGCGGTCCAGGAGCGGGGAGGACGCATCCACGAGGAAGGTTCCTTCCACTTCTGCCTGGGTTGCACCGGCCCGCACTCGGGCCGGATTGGCTTTCGCACCCAAAAGCAGGGTGAGGGAGGTAACCGCCATGGTTTTTCCGGCCCCGGTTTCCCCGGTGAGGGCTGTCAGCCCGCGCCCAAGATTAAGTTCGGCTTCCGCGATCACGCCGAGATTGCGGATGCGTACCTGTTCGATCATTCGCGCACCTCACGCTCGCGCCAGCCGCGCACCGGCAGGTGGAAACGTGCCACCAGCCGCCCGGAGAAGGGGGTTTCATTCAGGCGGGCGAGCTTGACGGGCCGCTCCCCCCGCACCGCGGTAATAACAGTTCCTTCCGGGGCAACGAGCCGGCGCCGCGAATCGCAGGACACCATGGCTTCATCGCGCAAAACCCGAACTTCCAAGGTGGAGTACGGGCTGACCACGAGCGGGCGGGTGAAAAGAGCGTGGGCTGCCACCGGGGTGAGCAGGAGTGCTTCCACGCTGGGCCAGACCACCGGGCCGCCGGCTGAAAAGTTATAGGCGGTGGAACCGGTGGGAGTGGAAAGGAGAACCGCATCGGCTTTGAAAGCGGAAATTTCGCGGCCATCCACTCCAATGGACGTTTCGATGAGGCGGGAGTTAAAAGCTTTTTCTACCGAGACTTCATTGAGGGCCCACTGCACGATGCACGAGCCATCCGGGCGTTGCACATGCACGTCAATGGTCATGCGTTCGGAAATAACCCAATCGCGCGCGGCGATACGTTCCACCACCGCGGGCAGCTCATCGGGTTGCGCTTCGGAAAGGAAACCCATATGCCCGTAGTTGATGCCGAGGATGGGCACATCGGTGCTGCGCCCCAGCTCCGCGCCGCGCAAAATAGTGCCGTCTCCCCCCATAACGAGGATGAGATCCGCATCGCGGGCCCCCGCCAGCGTTTCGCTGGTATCCACCTGTATTCCGCGTTCTTCCAGGGCGACAATCGCATCGTGAGCGGCACGTTCCATCTGCGGTGGTAACGTGCGATTGACGACCAGGGCGACTTTTGGTTGTGCCATCGAATGCCTCCCCTCTCTTCAGGTATCCTACCCGCTACCGCGCGGGCCGTCCCTGCCCGGCCGGCCCGGCTGCCACCGCCGCCCGCACGTTTTCCTCGAGGTTCTCTCCGAGCAGATCTGGGGCATTTTTCTTCATGTAGAGGAAGTATTCAACGTTACCGGCCGGCCCGGGCAGGGGCGAGGGCGCGACTGCTTGGATGGCTAGCCCGGCGCCGCGGGCAGAAAGGGCGACGTCGCATACCGCCTCCACGTGGTACTCCGGATCACGAACCACGCCGTGCGCACCGATCTTCTCCCGGCCCACCTCAAATTGCGGTTTGACCATGAGCAAAAAATCGGCCCGTGGCGAACTCGCGGCAGCAAGGGGTGCGACTAGCAGTCGCAAAGAAATGAAGGAGAGGTCCCCTACGACCAGATCCGGCGCGGGAGCGACCGCCGCGGGATCTAAGGTGCGCACATTCGTGCGTTCCAGCACGGTGACGCGGGGATCTTCGCGGAGTTTCCAGGCCAGCTGACCGTAGCCAACATCCACGGCCACCACGTGGGCGGCACCGCGCCGCAGCAGCACATCGGTGAATCCGCCCGTGGACGCACCCGCATCCAGGGCCCGGACTCCTTCCACGCGCGGGCCGGCCTCCCCGAGGTAATCAAGAGCACCGAGGAGTTTATATGCCCCGCGGGATACGTAACGATCCCGAGCGGCTTCTTTGACGAGAAGTGCCTGGGCGGGATCCATTTGGCGGGCGGGTTTCGTGATTTCAGCCCCGTCCAGGAATACTTGGCCTTCGCGGATGAGTACCGCGGCATCCTGGCGGGAGCGCGCGAGTCCGCGCCGCACAAGTTCCGCGTCAACGCGCCGTAAACGCCCCATAGCCGAGCACCTTTCTGGTTTAGACCCGCGCCCGGGAGAGGCGCCGGCCCAATTCGGCGTGAATCGCCTCCAATTGTTCAATCTGTTCGGGCAGGTCGAGCTCATTGAGATGATCGAGGGCTGCCTCGATATTGAGCGGTGCGCTCGGGAGCGGTACCGCTGGCCCGGGCGCCCCTGGCGCGGGCACTCCTGGCCCGGCAGCCTCCGGACCGGGTGCCCCCGGCCCAGGTGCCCCCGGCGCGGGAACCGCCGGCGCGGGAACCGCCGGCGCGGGAACCGCCGGCGCGGGAACCGCCGGCGCGGGAACCGCCGGCGCGGGAACCACCGGCGCGGGAACCACCGGCCAGGGAGCCACGCTTTTCACCTGGTCCGTCATCGCCGCTCCACGGTAATGTCCTCGAGAACAAGGTTCTCCCCCATACCGCGATCCCGCGCGTCCCATACCGCGTGCACCGCAGCCCGGTAGGTATCCAGACCCAGGTGTGGCCCGCGTCCATCGGAGGTGACCAGGCGGGCCGCTGCGCCGTCGTTCCCTTCTTCAACCTGCGCCCAGGACGCGCCGGCCACCCACCGTTCGCCTTCCCGGTGAATATCCGGGTAGTACTCGTTGAGGACGCGCAGGTCATCGCCGAGGTAATCGGGGCGTTCTGCCGGGGCGGCCAGCATAATATCGCGCGCGGCGCTCACGCCGGTGAGCACGTGGAGGCTGGGAATTCCGGCGGCGCGCGCCCCGCGAATATCGGTATTGAGGCGGTCGCCGATGGCGAGCGGGTGGGTGGATCCGAGCATCTCCATCCCAATGGCGAAAATCGCGGGATCGGGTTTGCCCGCGGATAGCGGGGTCACCCCGGTGGCGTTGACGACCGCGGCCACAAGCGAACCGCAGCCGACCATAAATCCGCGTTCCATGGGGAGCGTGGCGTCCAGGTTCGTGGCGACGAAAAGCGCTCCGCGCCGGATGGCCAGGGCGACTTCCGAGAGCGCCGCCCAGTCAATGGCCGGGTAGAAACCCATGATGACCACGTCCGGATTATCGTCGGCCGATGCGACGGGCACAAGCTCGGTCTCGCTCACCGCGCGATGCAGGCCATTGCCCCCGATGACGAGGGCTTTTGCTCCGGCAGGCACCTGCGCCGCGGCCAGGCGGGTGCTGGCCATCGCGGAGGTGAGCACCGTTGAGGCCGGGGCTGAGATTCCAACGGTTGCGAGATGCGCGGCGACTTCTTCCTGGGTGCGCGAGGCGTTATTGGTGAGGAAGAGCGGGCGCATTCCGGCCGCGATGGCGCGCGCGTAAGCATCAGCGGCGTTCGGTGCTGGATCGGTGCCAAGGTAGAGCACGCCGTCCAGATCGAAAATTGCGCCGTCGAAATGGGATACCAGGCTCGCCATTACTCTTCTTCCGACTCCTGCTCGGACTCCTGCTCGGACTCCTGCTCCGATGTCGCCTCAGAATCCGCCTCAGAATCCGCCTCAGAATCCGCCTCAGAATCCACATCGGTCTCGGCTTCAGCTTCGCGCGCAGCTTCCTGCGCCGGTTCAGGCTCGGATTCCTCCGCGGTGAAAAGTTCGACTTCACCTTCGGCGTTGTAAACCGGATTCCAGCGGGTGCGCAGCTCTTCGGCTTCCTCCTCGCGCCCGAGTTCTTCGAGGCGATCCGCCTTGATGAGCTCAACGCGGGCCCGCAATTCCTCATCGAGGTTCTCGACCTTGATTTTCTCAAGAACAGCCAGGCCAGCCTCAGAATCACCGGCATCCGCACGAGCCCCGGAAGTCACTAGCGCCAATTCGAGCGTGGTGGCGGTATTAAGCCGTTTGAGCGGAATCTCAGCGATAAAAGCGAGAGCCTTTTCGGGCCTGCCCAACCCGCGCTCGGAATCCGCCTCGAGGGCCACATGCGAATAATCATCGGTCATGCGCCGGTAGGTACGCAGCTCACGCAAAGCTTCGGAGTACCGCCCGGTCAGGTAGGAGGTCAATCCCAGCGCCTCACGCACAATATCGATACGCGCGGCGTGCCGGTAGGCCGCCTTCGCGTGTTCGTAGGCAAGCTCAGGATTCTGATCCATCATGGAACCGGCATAAACGAGGTGCCGCGCCACGTTATCGGAAACCGCCGGCGCAAGCACCTTGAGCTTGCGCCGCGATTCCGCCGCAAGATCCTGCGCATTGACCGTTTCGGGAATGAAAGGATCCTTCACGCCGCCGCGGCTGCGCCGGTCATCGCGCCGACGCTTATCGTCCTCACGGTATCCACCACGCTCTTCGCGCCGCCGGTCCTCACGGCGATAGTTATCGCGACGGTGATCATCACGGCGATGGTCGTCACGCCGGCGTTCGTCCCGCTCAAAGCGCGGCTTGTCATCATAGTGGTCGCGGCGCCCGTAGCTGTTGTTTTCGCGTACCTCATGTTCTTCGGTACGACGACGATCTTCGCGCTCGGGGCGCTCATTGAAACGATTATCGCGCCGGCCCCCGAATCGCTTGTCCTGGCCTCGGCGGTTATCGCGCCATTGGCCACCGCGTCCTCCGCGCCGGTCTTGACGGTCGTAGCGGCCTTCGCCGCCACGATCCCAGGATCCGCGAGATTCACGTGAATCACCCGAGTCGCGATCATTCCAATCGCGCCGGTACCCGCGGTGGTCGTCTCGGTCGTGACGGTTATGGAATCCGCCCTTGTGGCCTCGTTCGTCGCGACCATCCTGGAAGTCACCACGACGATTCCACGACGAACGCCGGTTTCCACCGTTGCGTTCACCGCGAGAATCTCGCGATTCCCATGAGTCACGGTCGCGGCCATAGCCGCGGCCCCCACGCCGGTCGTTATTATGACGGTTCCAGTTTCCTTCACGGTTATCCCGACGCCGTGAGCCTCCTCGGCGGTCATTCCAGGCTTCGCGGGGATCGTTCCAAGCGCGTCCCTCACCGCCTTCTCCGGATTCATCCTGCGAGGATTCGCGCCGTTGCCGTGCGGACCTCCATTGTCCTTTCGGACGGTCGTCTTCGGAGCGTTCTTCGCTCCATTCTTCGTGGTCAGACATTTCATTCCTCGCAGTTCGATTGTAAAGAATCACGATGCTGTGCTTATTTTAGGCCGACTCCAGCTCGGCCGCGCGCTGAGCAGTAAATTTTGGCGCGCAGAGATTAAAAAAGGTGTGGGGTGTGTTCTATGCCCTAACAGATAAGACATATACACACCCCACACACTAACAAAACATGGCGGCAGTGACCTACTCTCCCACACCCCACCGAGTGCAGTACCATCAGCGCAAACAACCTTAGCTACCGGGTTCGAAAAGAGACC
>NZ_JBOZGG010000015.1:0-45491 GCF_051267215.1 Actinotignum vesiculae | reverse complement strand
ACCCCGTTAGCCTACCACCATGGCCCGGTTCTTTACAAACCAGGAAGCCTGTGGACTAGAACATAATCACGAGGATTTGGTGTCGCTTTGAGGCGTTTCCGGCTCTCGGCGACGGATAACAAGCTTACAAGCCCGGCCCGCTAGACGCAAATCAAACCAAAGAGACACCCACCACACACCCGAGAGAACCGGGCTGAGTCTCCTAGGCCACCGCCACACTCTCGCGAACCGCCTGCGCCACCGCGGCGGCAGCCCGCTCGTCGAAGGCGGAAACGATGATGTAATCCGGATTGGCATCCTCCCCTACTAGATCAGCAAGGGCCTTAGCCGCGGCCAGCAGCATCGTGTCACTGACCTCGGTGGCATGAGCGTCAAGCAAACCACGGAAGATCCCGGGGAAAGCCAGCACGTTATTGATCTGATTCGGGTAGTCCGAACGGCCAGTTGCCACCACCGCGGCGTGCTCGCGCGCGATTTCGGGAGCGATTTCCGGGGTGGGATTGGCCAGGGCGAAAACGATGGCATCTTTGGCCATGGTGTCCAGAGCTGCGCCGTCGAGAATATTAGGGCCGGAAACGCCAATGAACACATCCGCACCCTGCAAGGCCGCACGCACATCGCCGTCGATCTGCCGGGGATTGGTACGGCCCGCAACCCAGGCGTGACCGGGGTTGATTTCGCTGCGGAAGGGACCGAGCGTGCCGGCGCGGTCCACGGCAATGATGTCCCGTACCCCGTATTCCAGTAGTAAGCGAATAATCGCGGTGCCGGCAGCGCCGATTCCGCATACCACCACGCGTGCGTCTGCTGGTTTTTTCCCAACCACGCGCAGCGCGGTGATGAGGGCGGCCAGCACCACAACGGCGGTACCGTGCTGGTCGTCGTGGAATACCGGGATATCAAGTTCCGCGCGCAGGCGTTTCTCGATTTCGAAGCAGCGCGGGGCGGAGATATCTTCCAGATTGATACCGGCATACGCGGGGGCGATGGCGCGCACCGCCGCGATGATTTCCTCGGTACCGGTGGTGGCCAGGGGCACCGGCCAGGCATCCACGCCGGCGAAACGCTTGAAGAGCGCGGCCTTCCCCTCCATAACGGGGAGGGAGGCCAGCGGCCCGATATCGCCCAGGCCGAGCACCGCGGTGCCGTCTGTCACCACGGCCACGGTATTGGATTTCACCGTGTAGCGGCGGGCCAGTTCCGGCTGGGCGTGAATCGCTTCGCAGACTTTCGCCACCCCGGGCGTATACACCCGGGCCAGGTCCTCGCGGTTCTCGATGGCGGCCGTCGCGTGGGTTTCTAATTTGCCGCCTTCATGGGCCGCAAAAATCTCGCTTTGGGAGGGAGGTGGCGCGAACTGCTGGGCTTCACCCGAAGGCGATGCCACGTCAGATTGTTGCTCTGTCCCTGCTTGTGTTCGCGCCACCTGCGCCTCCTTCACGAGATATGCCCGGTTTCGTCCGGTGCACTGCCGCGGCTCTATCGGGCCGGCCCATTGACCGCCACGCCTTTATCGAGCCGCTTGACCCCCGCCGCTTTATTCTGCCGCGGCGCGCTCCATAATGAGGGCGCGCACGGCACCGGCGTCGGCCTTACCGTGGGTCGCCTTCATGACGGCACCGATAATGGCGCCGGCGGCCTGCACCTTTCCGCCGCGAATTTTTTCGACGACGTCAGGGTTGGCAGCCAGGGCTTCGTCCACGGCCTTCTCCAGGGCCCCGCTATCGGAAACGATCTCCAGATTGCGCGCGGCAACAACCTCCTCCGGGCTGCCTTCCCCGGCTAGGACTCCCGCCAGCGCCTGGCGGCCCAACTTGTCATTGAGGCGCCCGCTCTGGACCAGGCCGTCCAGCTCGGCAACCGCCTCCGGGGTAATGGGGGCGTCCTCGAGTTCGACGTCGTTATCCTTGGCGTAGCGGGCGATATCGCCCATCCACCATTTGCGGGCTCCGGCGGGCGTTGCCCCGGCCCGAACGGTGGCATCCACCAGATCCACGGCGCCGGCGTTGATAAGATCGCGCAATTCCTCCGGGGAAAGCTCCCATTCCTCGGTGATACGGGCGCGCTTCGCGGCCGGCAGTTCGGGCAGCCCCGCGCGCACCTCCTCCACGTACGCGGGAGTGCAGATCACCGGAACCAGATCCGGTTCGGGGAAGTAGCGGTAGTCATCCGCGTCGGACTTCACGCGCCCGGCAATGGTGCCCTGGATTTCTTCCTTGTAATGGCGTGTTTCCTGGAGAATCGTGCCGCCGGCGGCCAGGATGGCGGCCTGGCGGGAAATCTCGTAGCGAATGGTGTTTTCAATGCCGCGGAAAGAATTGACATTCTTCGTTTCGGTGCGGGTGCCGAAAGGAGCATCCGGGCTTTCCCGCAGGGACACATTGACGTCCGCGCGGATATTGCCGCGCTCCATGCGCCCCTCGGAAATGCCGAGCGCCCGCACCAGTTCGCGGATCCCGCGCACGTACGCACCGGCGATCTCCGGGGCGTTCTTCCCCACCCCGGTAGCCGGATCGGAAACGATCTCAATAAGCGGCACCCCGGAACGGTTGTAATCCACCAGCGAATAGCGCGCCCCCTGGAGGCGCCCATCGGCCCCACCCACGTGGGTGTTCTTCCCGGCGTCTTCTTCTAGATGCGCGTGTTCAATGGGGAAACGGTAGGGAGTGCCGTCGGCCAGCTCGATATCCAGGTAGCCGCCCAGGATAATCGGCTGAGCGTTCTGGGTGATCTGGTAGGCCTTGGGCAGATCCGGGTAGAAGTAGTTCTTGCGTTCGAAACGCGAGAGCTCGTTAATACGGGAATGGAGGGCCAGGCCCAGCTTCACCGCGTATTCCACCGCTGCCTCATTGACCACCGGGAGCGAACCGGGAAGCCCGAGAGAAACCGGCTGCACATCGGTATTGGGTTCCGCACCGAAAGCCACGGGTGCGGCGTCGAAAATCTTGGTGTGTGTGGACAGCTCCACGTGCACTTCCAAACCGATTACCGGGTCGAAACGCGCGACGGCGTCCTCGTAATTCATGAGTTCATCCATGCTTTATTCCTCCCAATCCCGCGCGGGGCAGGCAGCGGGGACGTTGTGGCCGAGCGCGGCGTTGATGGCCGCGGCCACCCGGTACATGAGGGCGTCCGCCCGGGCCGGGCTGAGAATTTGCAAGCCCACCGGCAGCCCTTCCGAGAGCCCGGCCGGCAGCGAAATACCCGGGATTCCGGCCAGGTTGGCGGGAATGGTGGCGATGTCGTTGAGGTACATGGCCAGCGGGTCGTTCGTTTTCGAGCCGAAGGGGAAGGCCACCGTGGGCGAGGTGGGCGATACGAT
Source organism: Actinotignum vesiculae (assembly GCF_051267215.1). Lineage (NCBI taxonomy): Bacteria > Bacillati > Actinomycetota > Actinomycetes > Actinomycetales > Actinomycetaceae > Actinotignum > Actinotignum vesiculae. Next base: position 42,169 of record NZ_JBOZGG010000015.1, on the reverse strand, counting down.
CACGTGGCACCGGGAGAACGCCTGCTCCAGATCACGCTGAACCAGGGTGCGGACCCGCAGCGCCGCGCCGTAGAAGGCATCGAAGTTCCCGGCGGAGAGCACGTGGGTGCCCAGGATAATGCGGCGCTTGACTTCCTCACCGAAACCGGCCGCGCGGGTAGCGCGCATCACGGTTTCCGCGGTGACAGGCCCTTCTTCGGGTTCCACCCGCAGGCCGTAGCGCATCCCGTCGAAACGGGCCAGGTTGGAGGAAACTTCGGCGGGCATAATGAGGTAGTAGGCGGCCAGCGAATAGTGGAAACTGGGGCAGGAAAGCTCCACCGTTTCCGCGCCGAGTTCGCGCATGCGCGCCACCGCGTTTTCGAAAGCCTCGAGCACGCCGGGCGCGTAGCCCTCCCCGTGCATTTCTTCCACGAGCCCCACCTTGAGGCCCGCGAGCGGGCGCTCCGGATCGCTTCCGGCACCGTCCCAGCTGCCGGCTTCGCCGTGGCAGGCCGCCACCAGGCCGGAAGGAGTATCGGGAAGCGAAGTGGAATCGTGGGGATCGTGCCCGCTGAGCAGCTCCTGGAGCAGCGCGGCATCTTCCACGGTACGGGCAACCGGCCCGATCTGGTCCAGCGAGGACGCCATAGCGATCAAACCGAAACGGGACACCGCCCCGTAGGTGGGTTTCGTTCCCACCGTTCCGGTGACCGCGGCGGGCTGGCGGATCGACCCGCCGGTATCGGAACCGAGGGCGAGCGGCACCATAAACGCGCCGACGGCCGCGGCGCTACCGCCGCCCGAACCGCCCGGAATCCGGTCCAGATCCCAGGGGTTGCGCGAGGGCCCAAAAGCGGAATGCTCCGTGGAGGACCCCATCGCGAATTCGTCCATATTGGTTTTGCCCACGATAGGGAGCCGGGCTTCTTTAATTTTTACGACGACGCTCGCATCGTACGGCGGGCGCCACCCTTCCAAGATTTTCGACGCCGCCGTGGTGGGGATCCCGCGGGTGCAAATATTGTCCTTCACCGCGATAGGAATACCGGCCAGCGGGTGGAGTTCCTGGCCTTCCGCGCGGGCGGCATCCACCCCGCGGGCCACTTCCAGGGCACCCTCCCGATCTACGTACAGGAAAGCGTTCACCTTGGGGTTGAGCGCCTCGATGCGATCCAGGCAGGCGGTGGTGAGTTCCACGGAGGTGATCTCCCCCGCGCGCAGCAGCGCGGAAAGCTCCGCGGCGGACTTGAGCAACAAGCTATTCATTTATTCCTCCCCCATAATGCGCGGGACGAGGAATTTACCTTCTTCGGCGGCCGGGGCCGCGGCGAGGACTTCCTCACGATCAAGGGTTTCCCCCGGAATATCGGGGCGTTTAACATTGGCCAGCGGGAGCGGATTGTAAGTAAAGGGAATATCCGGGTTAACAACTTCGGATACCGCCTTCACTGCATCCTCGATGACGGAAAGCTCACCGGCCATTTTTTCGGCCTCGGCATCCGTCAGGGCGATGCGGGATAGGTCCGCTAAGCGCGCTACCTCTTCCTTAGAAAATGACGACATGGCTCAAGTCTACGCGGTTGCACCGCGCGATGGCGCACGCGCGGATTAGTGAGAACCGGGGAGCGTCTACAATTGGCGCTATGACTGAGTGGACTTCGCGCCGGGTGCTGCGCACGGCGGGTATGCTCGCGGCCGCGGCGCCTTTGGCCGCCGCGGGCGCCGTCGTCGTTGTAGATGAAATGCGCAAACGCCGCACCCCACCGGTCAGTTCTTATCCGCATCTGCCCCCGCAAGAGGTGCAGCTCGGGCGCGACCACGCGATCTTGTATACGGGCGCCGCGGATGTGTACCGCGCGATGCTCGCCGATATTAATAATGCGCGGGATCATATTTATTTCGAGTGGTTTATTGTCAAAGCGGACCATGTGGGGCACCGTTTCCGCGACGCGCTTATCGCGGCCGCGCACCGCGGGGTGCAGGTGCATGTGCTGCTGGACACCTGGGGGAATCTCAATCAGCCGCCCTCGTTCCGGCATCCGCCGCGGATCGCGAATCTGCACTGGATGAATTTCCCGCTGGTGCGCACCGGTATTTTGACCGGGCGTTCGCGCGATAAAGGGCGCGATCACCGCAAAATTTTGACGGTGGACGGGCGCGTCGGCTACGTGGGTGGCTACAATATTGGCGGCCTGTACGTGACGGAATGGCGCGATACCCACCTGCGCGTGGAAGGCCCCTCGGTGTGGGAGCTGGACGTGGCTTTTGTGGATATGTGGAACGCCTACCGCAAGCGCGATCATCCCACCCTGCGCCGCGCCCTCACCCACCATTGGGATTCGCGCATGCGGGCGGTTACGAATTCCCCGGCGCATAATACTTATCCTATTTCTTCGCTGTATTTGGATGCGCTGGCGCGCTCCTCGCAGCGGGCCTGGATCACCATGGGGTATTTCATTCCGGATGCGCCCATGCTCGACGCGCTGACCGACGCGGCCGAACGTGGCGTGGACGTGCGGATTCTTATCCCGCAGTACTCCAATCACATTTATACGGATTGGGTGGGGCGGCCGCATTACGAACGGCTGCTGCGCGCCGGGGTGCGGATTTTCCTCTACCAGGACGCCATGATTCACGCGAAAACCATGACGATGGATTCCACCTGGTCCACCGTGGGGACCGCGAATATTGACCGGCTGTCCCTGCGGGGGAATTTCGAAATTAATATGTCGATTCACGATGCCGGTTTCGCGGCCGTTATGGAGAAGATTTTCGAATTCGACCTGCGGAATACCCGCGAGCTCACCCTGGGAGAATGGGATCAGCGCGGCACGCTCGCGCGGGTGACCGAAAAGGTCATGGCTCCGCTGGCGCCGCTGCTATAGCCGCGCTGGTGTAGTGGCACGGGGCGCGCACGGCCGCAACGGGTACGACGCCGCAGCGCCGTCCCGCCGCGTCGCTACTGTGCGGCCTTCGGTTTTTGCGTTGTTTAGTTCTATGCGGGCAGCTGGCCGGTGCGCAGCAGCTCGGTGAATTCGGCCTCGCTCAGGCGCGGGATACCGAGTTCTTCGGCCTTGGCGGCTTTCGACCCGGCGTTCTCCCCCACCACCACCGCGGTGGTTTTCTTAGAGACCGAGCCGGCCGCTTTCCCGCCGTGCGTGAGGATCGCTTCCTTGACCGAATCGCGGGTGTAGCCCTCCAGGGAACCGGTGGCCACAATGGTCATGCCCGCCAGCGTTTGGGGAACCTGCTCCGCGGCCGCGGTATCATCGGCGAAAACTACCCCGGCGGCTTCCCACCGCTCAATAATGTCCAGATGCCAGGGCACCTCGAACCATTCCTTAAAGGAGCGGGCGATAATCTCCCCCACGCCATCTACCGCGGAGAGTTCCTCCACGGAAGCGGCGCGCAGCTGCTCCAGATCCGGGAAAGCCGCCGCGAGCGCGCGGGCCGCGGTGGGGCCGACGTGCCGGATGGAGAGTGCTACAAGTTTGCGCCAGAGTTCTTTGCCGCGAGCCTTTTCCAGCTCGGTGAGCATGGTGAGAAGGGCTTTACCGGGTTCGCTTTCTTTGGTGATGACGCGCTGACCGGCGCTGCTTCCCCACGTGGGTTTGGTCCAGGCGGCGCGCACGTAGCGGTAGTCGCCGGTGGGTTGGCCGGCGTTGCGTATTTCTTTCCATACCCAGGTGGTGGCTACGTCCGCGGCTTGTACCGCGAAAAGTCCGGCTTCGCTGTGGAGCACCGGTTCTTGGGGTTCGGGAACGCCCAGGCTGCGGGCCACCGCGGGCGGGATAATCACCTCGGAGTCGAGGATGGCGCCGTCGCCATCCACAATACCCAGGTCGCGTGCCGTTTCACGCGCGAGACGCAGGGTTTTTTTGCGCCCGTCCGCACCTTCGATTTCCAGGCGGTGGCCGCTAGCGAGCGCGATGAGTGCTTCGCGGCGCCGGGCATCCGGGTTGGTGAGCCAGAGGGCAGTTTCTTCGCCGAGGGCTTCCACGTCTAGCGCCCCGCGTGAGCCGATATGGACCACGCGTTCGGCCAGTTGGGCGGGGCAGGATTGCGCATTGGGGCAGCGCATATCCACATCGCCTTCCTGGGCGGGGGCGAGGGTGGCCCCGCAGGAGGGGCAGGCGCGCGGCATGACCCATTCGCGTTCGGTGCCGTCGCGCTCGAGGAGGACCGGGCCGACCACTTCGGGGATAACATCCCCGGCTTTGCGCACGATCACGACGTCGCCGATGCGCACGCCTTTGCGGGCTACCTCTTCGCGGTTGTGGAGGGTGGCTTGGGTGACGACCGAGCCGTCTACGAGCACGGGTTCCATAATGGCGTAGGGGGTGGCGCGCCCGGTGCGGCCCACATTGACCTGGATATCCAGGAGGGTGGTTTCCACTTCTTCGGGCGGGTATTTATAGGCGATGGCCCAGCGCGGGACGCGGGAGGTGTAGCCGAGCCCGGCCTGCGCCGCGCGGTTATTGACTTTGAGGACGGCGCCGTCAATCCCGTGGATGAGATCGTAGCGGTGGGTGGCCAGGTCTGCCACGAAGGCCTCGATATCCTCCCAGTTTGAAACGAGTTTGGTGTAGGGGGAAATGGGCAGGCCCCAGCGTGCGAATGCTTCGTATACGCCGGCCTGGGTGGAGAGTGCTTCGGCCAGGGAGGCCGGTACGCCCGCGAGCGCCCCGATGCCGTGGGCAATAAAGGAGAGCGGGCGGGAGGCGGTGACGGCCGGGTCTTTTTGGCGCAGTGAGCCGGCCGCGGCATTGCGCGGGTTGGCGAATTCGCGGCAGGAGCGGATGATGCGGTTGGCTTCGCGCACCGCTGCGGTATCCCCGGCCTGTTCCGCGGCCACGCGCTCGCGTTCGGCTGCTTCGCGACGCTCGCGCTGCTCGGTATTGAACTGGGCGAAATCGGCGAGGGGGAAGAAGACTTCCCCGCGTACTTCCATGACCTCCGGAATATCGCTGCCGCGCAGGCGCTGCGGAATGGCGGCGATGGTGGCGATATTGCGGGTGACATCTTCCCCGGTCACGCCGTCCCCGCGGGTGGCGGCCACGGTGAGCGCGCCGTTGTCGTAGCGCAGGTTGATCGCGAGGCCGTCGATTTTTGCTTCCGCGGTGACGGCGGCGCCGGATTCCCCAGCTACTCCCGGGAGCGCGGCGTACCAGGCGCGCAGATCCTCGAGGGAAAAGACATCCTGGAGGGAGTAGAGGCGTTCGCGGTGCCGTACCGGCGCGAAGGGCTGGGCTTCTGGAACTTCTAGCTCAAGTATCTTGGGAACCAAAACCTTACCAAGTACCTCAGGTTCTGGTAGGGGTGCCGTGGCATAAACATCTGCTGCTCCGGTATCCAGCACCGGTGCCCCGACGGCGCGGCTGGGGGAATCCGGTGCCGCGAGCTCCGGGTAGCGTGCTTCCAGATCGCGCAGCTCGTGAATGAGGCGGTCGTAGTGGTCATCCGTCATGAGCGGATCGGCCCCGGAATGGTAGGCGATCTGCGCGCGGGTTAGCGTGGGGGCAATCTCATTCCAACGGCGGCGGGCCTCGTCAATGCTCATGCCCCTATTGTCCCTCACCGCCGGGTCACCTCAAACCCCCAGCGCGCGGCGGGCCACCCCATAGTCGTTTAAGCCTGGAATAACAAGTGAGTAGCCCGGAAAGGACGGGCGTTGAAATATCACACCGGTGGGCTCTTTACCGCGGCTGCGCTCTTTGCAAAGATATATGGGTCTCACATACGGCTATATCCCGCAGAGGCGGGAATGCCCCGCGCTGGCGGGGAAAAGGAGGATTCATGGATTGGCGTTCGCGTGCCGCGTGCCTGACGGAAGACCCGGAGCTTTTCTTCCCGATTGGTAGTTCGGCCTCGGCCCTGGCCCAAACGGATCGGGCCAAGCGGGTATGCCAGGAATGTACCGTCCGTGACGACTGCTTGAATTACGCCCTTGAACACAACCAGGATTCAGGCGTATGGGGTGGCACCTCCGAAGATGAACGCCGCCGGCTGCGCCGCCGCACCGCCCGCGCCCGCCGAGTGCGCGAACTTGCTTCCTAAGGCGAACCGGCCCAAACCCTACCAGCCCACGTGCTTTGCGCGTGGGCTGCGTCGTCGTACTTAGCGCTCTGCGTCCTCGTACTTAATTTTTACGCGCGCCGGGAACGGAAACTATTTTTCATCCGTGGGCGGCAACCCAGCCGTCACATTAATCGTGAGCGTGACGGTGGTACCCCCGCCTTCCCGCGCCTCCCATTTAATGGTGCCGTGCAATTCGCCTTCCACCATGGTGCGCACAATCCGGGTGCCCAGGCCCTGCTTGACGCCGGTGGTGGGCACGCCTACGCCGTCGTCGCTCACCTGCACCGTGAGGACGTCCCCTTCGCGGTCCGCGCTCACCACAATATGCCCGCCGTGCGGCAGGCCGTGCTCCACCGCGTTGGAGACCAGTTCGTTGAGGACAACGGCCAGGCGGGTGGCGGTATTGGCGTCCACCATCCCGAATTCGCCGCGCACCTCAGAAGAAACACGCACATCCGTGGAGGCAATATCGGTGGCCATGGTGATCAGCGGGGTGAGAACCTCGGAAAAGTCCACGATTTCGTCCACGGTTTGGGAGAGGATTTGGTGGACGAGGGCGATGGTTTCCACGCGGCGCTGCGCTTCGGAGAGCACCTCGATCACCTTTTTATCGTCGGCGCGGCGCGCCTGCATCCGTAGCAATGCCGATACGGTCTGCAAATTATTTTTGACGCGGTGGTTGATTTCGCGGATCGTGGTGTCTTTGCTGACCAGTTCCAATTCGCGCCGGCGCAGCTCGCTAATATCACGCGAAAGCACCACCGCGCCCACGTGCTTGCCGTCCTTCCACAGCGGCACCGCGCGCAGGGAGAGCACCGCCCCGCGCAATTCGAGCTCCGTCATCCACGGGGCGCGCCCGAGCAGCACCACCGGCAGCGCATCATCCAGGCGGGTTTCCGCGTCAATACTCGAGGTAATTTGCTCGGCGAGCAGCTGGCCTTCGAAAGTGGAACGAATCCCGAGGCGGTGCAGATTAGACACCGCATTCGGGCTATTGAAAATCACCGCGCCGTCGGCATCGATATGGGTGAAGCCATCCGTGACGCGCGGGGCACCGTGGCGGAAACCGCTCGGGGTGCCTTCCAGGGGGAAAAGCCCCTGGGTGACCATATCGAGGAGCTGCTCTTCAATTTCCTCGTAGGAAGAATGCCGCAGCACCGTTTCTTTGCGCGAACGCTGGGAATACACCAGGGCGAGAACCGCGAAGGGATCCTCACCGGCCCGGCGCACCGGGTAGCCTTCGTAACGCAGACCGTGAATATAAACGGTGCCGCGCTGCCCGGTGGCAATAATCTCCCGGAATTTCTCCGAATCGGCCGGATCGAAGGTCATATTGACCACGTCATTATCGAGCGCGGTGGCATTGGTGGCCGGGCGGCAGGCCGCCGCAATAATGAAGCGTTCATCCTGGAGCGGGGTAACCAGCACGAGGTCCGCGAAGGAAAAATCGGAGAGTAACTGCCAGTCCCCCACCAGCTGATGCAACCATTCGCGTTGCGAAGCGGAGAGCGTTTGGGACCGTTCCAAGATATGACCGAGAGATGGCATACCCCTAAGAGTAGTCGCTCGCGCGAGTACACTAGTAGTTCCGCGTTAGTTATATTCACGGCAGTGCGAGGGCCGGGCTGCGCCGGCGGTGGAGGCCGGGTGGGGCGGCGCCGCGCTGCGCCGTCGTTCTATCCACGAAGGGAAGCCCGCATGGCCGCACGCCACCACGCTTCGCCCGGCGCCCGGGCCCGCACGCGCAGCGCCGCTAACCGCACCAACGCACGTACCCGCGCCACCTCGCACCATACCGCGCTGGCGCGCAGTCTCACCTCCCCGCAAATCGCGATGATTGCGCTATCCGGGGCGCTGGGCACGGGGCTGTTCCTCGGGGCGGGTGCCACGATTTCGCTGGCCGGGCCGGCCACGATTATTTCTTACGCGCTGGCCGGGCTGCTGGCGCTGTCGGTGGTGTGGGCGCTGGCGGAAATGGTCAGCGCGCATCCCGTTCCCGGCGGGCACGGCACCATCGCGGGGGCTTATCTGGGGAACCTGGGGGCTTTTGTGACGCGCTGGAATCTGGCGGTCACCTATATTGTGGCGGTGGGCGCGGAGGTGACGGCCGGCGCGAAATACCTCCAGCACTGGCTGCCCCAGCTCAATAGCGCGGTGGGTACGGTGGCCTGCTCCCTTTTTATTGTGGGGCTGAATATGGCCACGGTGCGGCTGTACGGCACCGCGGAATACTGGTTCTCCATGATTAAAGTGGCGGCCATTTCGGTTTTTATTCTGCTGGGTCTCATTATTATTTTTGTGGGGCTGCCCGCGAGCGAGCCGGTGGGGCTGGTCAATCTCACCGAGCACGGCGGTTTTATGCCGCTGGGCGCCGGCTCGGTTTTCATTGCCGCGTGCATGGCGGTTTTTTCTTTCGGCGGGATTGAAACGGTCTCGGTCACGGCCGCGGAATCGGGAAATCCCCGTTACGATATTCCGCGCGCCGCGCACACCATGATTTGGCGGCTGCTGCTCTTCTACGTGGGGGCGATTGCGGTGGTGGTGGCGATGCAGCCGTGGACGGTCACCGCCGAGCCGCTCCACGATACTTCCCAATCGCCTTTCGTGCACGCGCTGGACGCCGCCGCGATTCCCGCCGCCGGGCATATTATGAACGCGGTGCTGCTGGTGGCGGCGCTGAGCGCGGCGAACGGGTGCCTGTACACCTCCTCGCGTATGATTCACGCGCTGGCGACCGACCGTATGGCCCCCGCTTTTGCCGCGCGCACCACCCCGAAGGGCACCCCGCGCGGTGCGGTGACTTTGGCGATGGTGGGAATGGTGGTCGCCTGTATTTTGGCGCTCACCTCCCCGCAGGCCGGCTTCTCGTATTTGTACGGCTGCGCTACGGTCGGGACCCTGCTCACCTGGGCTTTAGTGATGGCCACTCATATTGCTTTTCGACGACGCCGCAAGCAGCTGGGACTCGAGCTCCCACCGGCTCGCCTCTGGGGCGCCCCGGTGACGAATCTGGCCGTCATGGCCGGCTGCCTGGCTATTTTTGTGGCGCTCTTCTGGCTCATGCCGGTAGCCTGGTATGCCGGGCTGCCCTATCTGGGTATCCTTCTTCTTATCTATGTTTTTCTGGATCGGGTGCGCGGGCTGCCCGCGCCGCGCGATCTGGCCGGTGAGGAAGCGGCGCGGGGTGCCGCAGCCTCGCATGGCGACGAAGCTGCGCGTGGTACCGAGGCCACGCAAGGCACCGCAGCTGCACGAGGCATCGAAGCTGCGCGTGGTACCGAGGCTGCGCGTAATGCCGCGACCGGGAGCCAAGGAGCTACAACTAATGGAGTCAGCGAAAACTAAACGCTGGATGTGGGCCGGGGCGAGCTCTATTGCTGCCGGCCTCCTCCTTCTTCTCACCATCATTCTCCAGCGCGGCTGGTGGGTGCCGTGGGCACTGCTGCTGGTGATTGGCGGTGTTGAAATTGCGTACGGGTTGCTGACTCGGAAAGAGACTGTGAGGTAACAACCATGGACTTCCTTCCCGAAGTTACGCAACGCTCATATGAGCAAGCCCGCCGAAATCGCCAGTTCATTGACACGCTAAGCAACATGCGTGAAAGCAAGGGCATCTCTCAAGAACTTGTTGCCCGGCGCCTTGGTACCACAGCGGAGCGAATCGATGAATTGGAAGGCCGGGGTATCAACCCCACTTTGCAAGAGTTGCATTCCTACGCGGTAGCTATCGGCGTCGCCATCGAATACAACGTGCGAGACCTCGACGCTGAGTAACCATTCCGCGCGCCACGCCCCCGCCTCTCCGGCTCTGCGCTGAAAAACCCGGCCGAGCTTCCCTCGTGCCGCACCCATGCGGGAAAATACAGCCATGCAGTTTTCCCATAGCTACGAGATCAGCGCCCCCGCGAGCGCCGTCGCCACCGTCCTCATGTCCGAAGAACTCGCCAACCGCCGCCTCGCCGCGCTCCACACGCAACCGTCTTCCTTCACGCCCGGCGCCGAGCGTGCGGTCATGACGGTGCAGGTCAGCGCCGACCAGCTTCCCACGCAGGCGCGGCGTTTCCTTTCTTCCGGTTTAGCGGCCAGTATCGTGTTCACCCGCAGTGGGAACGACGTCGCAGCGCAGCTGGAAGCCAAACTTCCCGTCCACGCCAGCGCCGATTTCCAGGTTTCCGGCCCCGGGCCGGCCACCGTCACGGTCACCGGTGAGGTGCGGGTCTCCATTCCTTTCGTCGGCAAGAAAATTGAAGAGAAGGTGGCCCAGTACGCCGCGAAAGTGGTGGAGCGCGACGCCGCGCTTATCCGCGAGATCATCGCGCAGGGCTAGGATGCTCGCTCGGCATGCTGTCCTTCCCGGGGAGGCCTTGCCGAAGCGGCTTAGCCGGGTAGCTTTTTCGGAGCCAGTTTTTCTGTCGTAATAGCCACGTAGGATGGGTTCATGATTAATCGCCAATATGAAGATCTGCTTGCCGATATCCTCGCCAATGGGACTCGCAAGGGGGACCGCACCGGCACGGGTACCCTCTCTGTCTTCGGGCGCCAGCTGCGCTACCACCTGGCTGATGGTTTCCCGCGTATCACCACCAAGTTCGTGGCCATGAAGCCTATCAAGGGGGAACTGCTGTGGTTCTTGCGCGGCTCTACCAATATTGAGTGGTTGCAGCGTAATGGCATCACCATTTGGGATGAATGGGCTGATGAACATGGTGAGCTCGGCCCGGTCTACGGCTACCAGTGGCGTAGCTGGCCCGCGCCGGATGGCCGGCATATCGATCAGATCTCCCAGCTCCTGGAAACCCTGCGCAGCAACCCGGATTCGCGGCGCATGATCGTTTCCGCGTGGAATGTGGCTGATCTGGATAAGATGGCGCTCCAGCCCTGCCATGCGTTCTTCCAGTTCTATGTAGCCGATGGCAAGCTGTCCTGCCAGCTCTACCAGCGCAGTGCGGATATGTTCCTCGGGGTGCCTTTCAATATTGCCTCGTATTCTCTCCTCACCCATATGATTGCCCAGCAGGTCGGCCTGGATGTCGGTGATTTTGTGTGGACGGGCGGGGATTGCCATATCTACCTCAACCATCTTGATCAGGTGCGCGAACAGATTTCGCGTGAACCCTACCCCTTCCCCACCCTGGAGCTGCGCAAAGCCGATTCCCTCTTCTCCTATGAGATGGATGATATTTCGGCCACCCAGGGCTACCAGCACCACCCCAAGCTCACCGGCGCGGTCTCGGTCTAGGAGGAAGCCATGCTCATTGCACAAATCTGGGCGGAAGCCCGTGATCACGCCCTCGCGAAAGGCTTGCGGCTGCCCTGGAATGTTCCGGAAGATTCGGCCTTTTTCCGGGCGGCGGTGCGCGGGCGGCCCGTTATTATGGGGCGGAAAACCTGGATTTCTGCGGGGCGGCGGCCCATGCCACACTCCCCCACCATCGTGGTGAGCACCCAGGAGGATTTCGAGGTTCCCGGTGCGCAGCTGGCCGCGAATCTTGAGGAGGCGTTCACGTTGGCCCGCGCTACCGGGGCGGATGCCGCCTGGGTATGCGGAGGCGCCGGAGTCTATGCCGAAACCCGGGACTGCTCCCAGGTACTTATCCGCACCGTTATCGATGCCGATGTAGATGCCGATATTTTCGCGCCCGCAATCACCCCGGAATGGGAGCTGCGGCTCTGCTCACCGGGAGCCGCTCATGACTGCTGGCACACCTCGCGTACCGGGCTGCGCTACCGGTACGAAGTCTGGGCTCGCCCCGGTGTTGCTATCCCGGAGGATCTACTTCCTGCTACCTCGGATGCGGCCTGGCAGGTGGCCTAAATGCCGCGTGTGGGTGCTGTGCGCCGCGGGCTAGGCAGCGCGCGCACCGCGCGGGCCGGGCGGTCTCGCTCCGGCCGGGTTCAGGCCGGCACTTCGCTCGCCTTTCGCGCACGCACCGCGCGGGCCGCTGCCGGCCTTGCCGCCGTGGCGCTCAGCTGCGCGGCCTGCACTCCCACCGGTAAAGCGGGCGGGCCGCCATCTCCCACTCCGCGGCCCATCACCACCATCGTGCAGCTCGGTGATTCCTTTTCCTCCGGCAACGGGGCCGGCACCTACGAAGAAGATACCTGCCGGCGCTCCCCCGATAACTACTCCGCCCCGCTCGCGCGCGAACTCGGCGCCAGCTACACCGACGCCTCGTGCTCCGGGGCACGAACATCCGATATCGCCGAACAAGTTAGTGCCGTCACCCCGGCCACCTCGGTCGTTTTCCTCACCGCCGGCGGCAACGACGCCAACTTCACCCAGATCATCAGCTCCTGCTTCGTGCTCCGCACCCCGAACAGCTGCGAAGAAGCCATGAACACAGCCACCGCAGCCCTCCCGGCTATCGAAGAAGCCACCCTCGGTATCCTGCGCTCCATTGATACCGCCTCCCACGGCCAAGCCACCGCTATCCTGGTGGGCTATCCGCGGCTCTTCGCGGAACACTCCTACCTCATCCCACCGGTCGTGGAAAGCTATGATGCCGGGGCTGCCCTCACCCAACTCCAGGACGCCGCGGATGCCATGCAAGAACGCGTCATCGTCCAGATGCGGAAAGAAACCGGATCTGACCGTTTCCTCTTCGCCTCCACCCGGGCATTATTCGCCGGGCACGAACCGCGTGCCCACACCTTCCGCGGCAGTGACGACAGTGACGATAGTGAAGAAACCTGGCTCGTCTCCCCCTTCACCTCCACGGATATTCGGGCCTGGATGCATCCCACCGCGCGCGGGTACCGCGAAATACACGCCTACCTGCGCGAGCTCCTCGCCCAAGCCGGCTTCGCCGTCCCCGAAACCACACCGGTCACGCCCTAACGGCGCGCCGGCTCAACCTGTCGTGCCGCGCACCTAGCTCGCTTCCGGTTCGGTCATAGCCGCCGGATTCACCCACGTGTCAAAATCAGCCGCGCTGACCTGCCCCGAAGCAAGCGCGACCTCCCGCAGCGACGCCCCGCTGGCCTGAGCGGCGCGCGCCAACGTGGCTGCGGCGTCGTACCCAATATGAGGAGCGAGTGCGGTGACCAGCATGAGATTGCGGTCCAGGTGCGCGGCGATGACGTCCTCGCGCGGGGTGATGCCGGCCGCGCAGAAACGTTCGAAGGTGCGCAGGGCGTCGCCGAGGAGGCGCAGTGCCTCCAGCACCGAAAACACCATGACCGGTTTGTAGACGTTGAGCTGGAAATTGCCCTGCGAGCCGGCGAAAGCCACCGCGGCGTCATACCCGAAAACCGCGACGCAAACCTGGGTGAGGGCCTCCGCCTGGGTCGGATTCACCTTGCCCGGCATGATCGAGGAGCCCGGCTCGTTATCGGGGATCACGATTTCGCCGATGCCGGCGCGCGGGCCGGAGGCATACCAGCGAATATCGTTCGCGATCTTCATGGCGGCGGCGGCCAGAGTGCGCAGGCTCGCCGAAAACGCCACGAGGTCATCGTGGGCAGCCAGCGCCGCGGGAAGATCATCCGCGGGGCGGAACGGCAAACCGGTCGCCTCCTCAAGCAGCTCGCAGACCCGCGCCGCGAAACGCGGATGCGAATTCAGGCCGGTGCCCACCGCGGTCCCGCCCAGCGCCACCCGGTACAGGCCCGCCGCGGCTGCCCGCACCCCCGCGAGCGCGCCCTCCAATTGCGCCGCCCACGAACCCACCACCTGATCCCAGCGGATCGGGGTGGCGTCCTGCAGATGGGTGCGCCCCACCATCACCACATCCGGGAACTGGCTCGCGCGAGCGCGGAACGTGGCCGCCAGAGCCTCCACCGCCGGGATGAGGTGGCGGTGCGTTTCCCGAGCCACCGCCACATACATCGCGGTGGGGAAGGCATCATTTGAGGACTGGCCCTTATTGACGTGGTCATTGGGGTGCACCGGGCTTTTCCCGCCGCGCTGGCCGGTGGCGATCTCATTCGCGCGGGCGGCAATCACCTCATTGACGTTCATATTCGTTTGGGTGCCCGAACCGGTCTGGAACACCTTGAGCGGGAATTCCGCGTCGAGCACACCTTCAGCTACCTCGCTGGCTGCCGCGGTGATAAGGGAGGCGAGCTGCGGATCGAGCACCCCGAGTTCGGCATTCGCGCGGGCGGCAGCGCCTTTGAGTAGCCCAAAGGCGTGGATGAGGGGGCCGCCCCAGGTGTAGCGTTCTCCGCCGATGGGGAAATGCTGGAGCGAGCGGGCGGTCTGCGCGCCCCAATAGTGCGCGGCGGGCACCTCGATCGGGCCCATCGAATCCGTTTCCGTGCGGGTGAGCTGAGCTGCGGCGGCGGGCTGCGTTGCGGCGGCGGTGCCGGCCGCGCCGGTAAGCTGATCCTTTGTCATGATTCCAAGGGTAGCGCCTGCTACGTGCGCGCTGCCTCCGCCTACTTGCCCGCGCCGCCGCGCACGCCACCCACGCTCGCCCTGCGCCCCCTCGCCCACGCCACTGAAGTGGCATCGCTCACGCTCGCGGTATTTGGCCTGGAAAGCCGGCCGCGGGCGGGCCGCGAAGATCTGCGCGCGCTATGTTTATTAGGTAAAGTCAAGCGCGGACGAAGGAGGGTCATGGCTACGGAGCGACGGCGCGGTTCTCGGGCACTTGATACTCCCGCGCGCGGCAAACGCGCCTCGGCGCCCGCCACCTCTGCCACCACGGAAAAAGCAGCGCTCCGGGAAGAACGCGACCGGCTGCACGCCGAGTGCGAGAAGCTGCGCACGGAAAATTCCCAGCTGAATGCCGAAAATTCCCAGCTGCGCCGCGAGCATGAGGGTGCCCGCGCGGAGGCGGCCACTCTCCAGACCCGCGTAGCCGAGCTGGAGGGCCTGGTGGCGGATTTGCGTCGTCGTGAAAAAGAATTGGAGGCGGGCGTGGTCTATGCCTCGGGCGTGGAGCAGAGTGCCGTGACCGCGCAGGCCCGCAGCGAGGACGCGATGCGGCGCGCGGCCCGCCTGGTTGCGCGCGTGCGCGGTTTAGAGCAGCAGGTGGAAGAAGAACGACGGCGCTACGCGGCCCTCGAGGCGGCGGGGCGGGCTCGGGAGGCGCGCCTGACTGTGGATTCGGCGCGCACGTCGGCCGCGCATGAGGAACGTTATACCAGCCAGATCAGCACCCTTGAGGTGCAGCTGCGCGAGGTGCGGGCGCAGTTGGCCGCCACCCGCACCCAGCTGGAGACCAGCGAGGATGAGCTGGCCGAGGCGCAGGAGGAGCTGAGCGAGGCGCAATCCCACGCGCAAACCCAGCGCTACCTGAGCCTCGGGATGGGCGGACTCGCGGCAGCGCTGGGTATTGCTCTGCTCATTATTCTTTTATAAGAATCACGCTATAAGAATTACGCACCTAGCGGTGCCGTGCGAAGGGGCTACGCCTCCTCGCTCGTGACCTTTCCCCACCCATCAGCAGGGAAAAGCTGGCGGCGGAAAGCGAAGAAAGCCAGCACCCCCGCCAGGCACGTAGCACCCACGATAATGAAGAGCAGCGTGAGGCTGTGCGCGGAATCGGCCAGATACTGGGCCTCGGCCACACCTTCCGGGCGGGCAGCCGCCGGCATCATTGAGCCCAAAATCGCGATACCAATCGAGGGCGAAATATTCATGGCCAGGTCATTCATTCCCACCGCGCGCCCCGATTCGGACACATCCACGGTTCCCATCACGGTATTCACCACCGGGGCGTAGGCCAGGCCCAAGCCGCCGAAGAGGAACACCGCCGAAACGATAATGCCCCACAGGCCCTTATCCACCGTGAACGCGGCGAGGAAAGCACCGATAGCGGCGGATCCGCCCGCCAGTACAATGCCCATTCCACTACCGATTTTCGCCACGATCGCGCCACTCATCACGCCCATGACGGTCGCAACAACGTAACCGGCGAGCAGCACGAAGCCCATCTCCAGGGCCGTCTTGCCGTGGAAAATACCACCGGCGAGGTTGAAGAGCGGTGTCATGGCGTAATTACCGAAGTAGAAGAGCAGCACCAGGGAAACCGCCATGAGGTAGCGGCGATTCTGGAAGAACTCCGGGGTGACGAAGGGGTTCTTGGCCTTGGAAATGTAGATGATGAAGAGGGCCAGGAGCACCGCGAAGGCGCCCAGGTAAAGCCAGTTCATCGAGTTGAAGTACATGACCAGGGCCGTGACCGTAACGCCGGCCAGCAGGAACCCGGGAACGTCGATCCGCTGGGCCTGTCCGGAAACGTCCGGGAGGCCCCGCCACAGGGTGGGGATGAAGATCACCGAAATGAGCGGGATCGCGAAGAGCCACACCCAGGACATGGTGATGAGCCATCCGGCCGCCAGTACCCCGATGGCCGTGGAGAACTGGTAGGCCGCGGTGAAGACACCGAAATACAGCACCTTCTTTACCCCGGGAACATACTTGGTGGTGACCACCAGGTAGACCGAGCCGGATACCTGGGTGCCCGCGGTTTGAATCGCGCGAGCAATAATAACCACCCAGATGGAGGATCGGGATGCCACCAGGCCCAGTACCGAGCCGATCACGATGAGCACAATGCCCACCATCATCATTTTGCGCAGGGAAACGAAATCACCGAGCGAACCGTAAATCACGCACACGATACCCAGCACGATGCCGGGAATTGAGGTGATGAGCGGGGCATATTCGACCGCATTGAGCTGCGCGCCGATGTCTTGGAAAACCAGGTTGAAGCCCTGGATCGTGAGAATTGAGGTAATGAAAATAATGATGAGTTGCGGCAGCGTGCGCACGGCAGCCGCGGTATCAACCTGAGATCGATCACGCGCGTTCACGGTCAGATGCCTTTCAACAGCGAGGTGATGCGGGACATGAACTCGGAGAGGAAACGCTCCACGTCCACCGCGATGGCCACATCCGCGGTCTTGACCGGATCGTTGAGCCGCTCCTCATCGCAGATCGTGCGCCCGCGCACCGGTTCGTGCAGATCAACCTTGATATTGCAGGGGAAGAGCGTGACCAGCGAAGGATCAATCGCCACGGCCACCGCCAGCGGATCGTGCAAGCCGCAACCACCCAGATGTGGGGCGGTGGTTTCATACGCCTTGATATAGAAATCGGTAATATCAGCCAGGGCTGTTGCCGCCGGAGTTCCCAAATCTCGCCACTGCTGGGTGTGTTCGTAGGTGAGGAGTGTTTGCAAGGTGACATCCAGGCCGATCATCGTGACGTGAGCACCCGAGCGGAAGAGCAGATCAGCAGCCTCCGGGTCCTGGGAAATATTCGCTTCCATCACGTCATTGCAATTCCCGGGAACCGTGAGCGCCCCGCCCATAATGACGATGCGGGCATTATCTTTGAACGTGGGGTCCAGTTCAATAGCACGAGCCAGGTTGGTCATGGGCCCGGTGGCAACAATAACGACGTCGCTACCGTATTCACGCACCGCTTCCACCATAAATTCGGGTGCCGGCGTGGTTTCCGCTACCCGATTCGAAGCTGGAATGTCAATCTCCCCGATACCGTTCTTGCCGTGAATGAATTCGGAAATCTCGAGGACCTCAAAACCGTCCTTTTCGCGAGCGTGCGGGATGCCCGGATAGACCGGCACCTCCGGATGCCCAAAAAGATCGAGGAGATCAAGATCGTTTTTCACCCCGGTCTCCAGGAGGACATTCCCATAGGTGCCGGTGATGCCAATTAATTCGACTTCCGGTGAGCCGAGAGCGTAGGTGATTGCCAGGCAATCATCAACACCGGTGTCCAGGTCCAGAATCATTTTCATTGTGGTTCCTCCTTAGATTCGGTCAAGGCCTTCGTGCTGACCGTCATCACCACCCGGCACCCTTGCCGGATAGCATGAGTATACGAAACAAAAGCCGGTTATGGGCTCTTTAATGAAAGGGATAATGATGGTGTTTTCTGCCGCGCTGACCTTCGGCGGCGAATTCACCTCTCTCCCGCCCCGCTCCGGTCCGCGCGCACTCCCGGTTCCGCCCGGTGCGGTGCTGGTGCAATCGGGGCGCCAGGCTCTCGGCCTCATCGCCCAGGCCCTCGCCGCCCGCGGCATCCGCAGCTTAGTCGCGCCTGGATTCCTGTGTGCCACCGCTATTGAGCCTTTCCAACTGGAAGGCATCCGGGTCCATTGGGTTCAGGTCGGCCCAGATCTCCTGCCCGCCCCGGCCCGCCTCGCCGAACTCCTCACTGAGCCGCAGCGCTGTGCGGTGCTCGTCTCCACCACCTTCGGAGCCTGGCCCGCTCCCGAGTTACGCGTCATGCTCGAGGGGTGGGAGCGCCGCGGTGGCGCCGTCGTCGCCGATCTCACGCACGCGCCCTTCAGTGCCGCAACCATACACAAGGTTCCGACGCGTTATGCGGTGGCGTCTTTGCGGAAGTGGTTTCCGATTCCCGACGGCGCCTGGGCGCTCGGCGCCGCGCTTCCCGCCGCGGCTGCGGAAAATGCGTTGGCGCGCGAGGCGACGCGGTGCGGGCTGCTGCAATTGCGCGGGGAAGAGCACGACGGCGCAGCTGAGGCCGCTATCGATGCCGCTCTCATCCCGAGCCCGATGAGCGAGACGGCCCGGGATATTCTTGGCCACCTGGATGTCGGGGCGGCGCTGGAGCGGCGGCGGGCTAATGCCCGGGCTTTGCGCGCGGCCTTGGTCAGCGAGGGCGTACCGGCGGATGCGCTTTTCGGCGATGGCGAAGGAAGTGGCCGGGCTATGAACGGCGGGGCTATAAACGGCGCGGCCAACAGTAGCAATTCAAAGAGCAGCGCACCCTACGCCCTCGCCCTCCGTCTAGACGCGCTACCGTCAAGCTGGCCCGCCATGCGTAACCCGCTTAGCATTCCCGAACGCCTGGCCGCCCGCGGAGTGTACACCCCCGCTTTTTGGCCGCACCTCAGCCGCAGCGTGGACTGGCCGTATATCCTCGCCCTGCCCATCGACCAACGCTATTGCCCAGGCCAGATGCCCGAGCTCGCCCGGCGGGTAGCGCAGGTATTGCGGGCAGAATAAGCCCCAGCCCCGCACCTAGAGCCGGCGCACCGATTCGCGCATGCGTAGCGGCATATCCACCAAATGAATATCGCGGTCCCCCGCGCCTTCTTCACCCAGGAGCCGGGTGGCAGTTTGCCCGATCTCCCAGTAGGGAATTGCGATGGTAGTGAGGGCCGGGTGAACGTAGAGCGCGATTTCGTCGTCGTCGAACGAAGCAATCGAGAGATCATCGGGCAGATGCATGCCGCGCCCCAAACACTGTTGAATCGCACCCAAAGAAATACGGTCGTTGAGAGCAAGAATCGCGGTGCACTCCGGGCCGTTATCCAGCAGCTCACCCATCGCCTCGTAACCGAGATCCGGGTCCCACAGCGTACCCGGGAAAATCTTCACCGGCTTGAGGTCCGCTTCCTCAAAAGCATCCAGAATTCCGTCAAAACGATGACCGATAGTGGCGGAGATGCGCGGCTCGCGCAATTCGTCATCCATGCCGATAATCGCGATGTTGCGATGTCCCGCCTCGATAAGCACATTGGCCATGCGTCGCCCGGCCGCGTATTCGGCCGGGAGCACCGCCGGGAAACTTCCTTCCCGATCCGGCACCGCATTGCACACCACCACCGGCAGTCCACGCACGATCTCCGGAACGGTGATCATCTTCGCGCCCATTTCCGCGAAAATAAGCCCATCAACATTGCGATTGAGCATCTCGCGTACCGAGTTCTCCGCGCGGCTCGCGCTATCCCCCACTTCCGCGAGGAACACGATTTTCTCCGCTTGGTCAGCGGCATCGAGGATGCCGCGCAGCATGGCCGAGGCGTAGCGCGTGACGGTAACGTCCCGGCTGATCACCCCGTAAATCCCGGTGGTATTGGTCCGCAGAGAACGCGCGGCCGGGTTAGGGCGGTAATTGAGAGCAGCCGCTGCCTCAATCACCCGATCCCGTACTTCTTGGGAGAGACGCGCGGGGCGATCATTGAGTACCAAGCTCACCGCGGTGGGTGAAACACCCGCTCGTTGTGCCACCTGAGCGATCGTCGCTCGCTTCATTCAACCTCCTCGCGCCATTCTTCCCACCTGTGGGCCACAGCCTGAGCTAAGGGTATCCGATCACCAAGGTGACCAAGCTCACCTACGCTCCCGCATTGCGCATACTCACCGCCGGTCCTATAGTTTCTGGCAAGTGCTAAATGCATTTATCACGGTGCAAAGGTGCCGCGTGATGGTTCTTAGCACGTTCCCGCTTCCCGGGCGGGGCGCCAAACAAACCCAAGGAGGGGTGATGAGTAAAAGATTCCGGAAACTCACCGCACTAACATCCGCCGCTGCACTCGCTTTCACGCTGAGCGCCTGCAGTAAGGGCGGTACCTCGTCCCAAGGCAATGTTGCGGACGGGAAACAAGAAGTCACCATGTGGACTCATAATGCCGGCAACGAAGAGGAGCTCGCCGCTATCGAGCAAATCGTTGCCGATTACAACGCACAATCCGATAAGTACCAGGTCACCATGCAGGCTTTCCCGCAGGCTTCCTACAACCAATCCGTGGTGGCGGCCGCTTCTTCCAATAGCCTGCCGTGCATTATGGATATTGACGGCCCCAATGTTCCTAACTGGGCGTGGGCCGGCTACCTCGCCCCGCTCGACGGCATGGATGACACCCTCAATAAATTCCTCCCCACCACGGTGGGCCGCTACGATGACAAGATCTACTCCTACGGCTACTACGACGTGGCCCTCTCCATCATTACCCGCAAGTCCATCCTCGACGAATTCGGTATCCGCACCCCCACCGTGGACCAGCCCTGGACGCGTGATGAATTCACCGATGCACTCGCCAAGGTGAAGGCCTCCGGGAAATACGCGGTACCTTTCGATATCAACACCGCTGACCAGGGCGAATGGTATCCCTACGCCTACTCCCCCTACTTGCAAAGCTTCGGCGGGGATCTTATCGACCGCTCGAAGTTCGAAAGCGCGGAAGGCGCCCTCAACGGCCCGGAAGCCCTGGAATGGGCGAAGTGGATGCGTTCCCTGGTCACCGAGGGCTACACGCCGGCCAATGCGGGTTCGGATCCCACCCAGGACTTCATTAACGGAAAATCGGCTTTCTTGTGGATGGGTTCGTGGGCGGCACAGCCCACCGAAGAGGCTTTTGGCGACGACGTCGTCTTCCTCCCGCCGCCCGATTTTGGCAAGGGCCCGAAGATTGGCGGCGGCTCCTGGCAGTGGGGTATGTCGCCGTCGTGCCCGGCCCCCGAGGGAGCGCTGGATTACATGAAGTTCGCCGCTCAGGATAAGTACGTGGCTTCGGTTTCGGTAGCTACCCGTAATATCCCGGCAACCGATGCCGCCACCGCGGAAGTTCCGGCCTTCGCCGAGGGCGGGAAGTACTCCATCTTCCGGGAATTCTCCAAGAAGTACGCGGTGCTGCGCCCCGAAACTGCCGGCTACCCCTTCATCGCTACCGAATTCACCAAGGCAACCCAGGACATTCTCAACGGTGGGGATCCCAAGAAGATCCTCGACCAAACCGTGGCGAATATTGACGCCAACCAAAAAGCCAACGGCTTCTTCAAGTAACACCTGATGCGCGAGGCGCGTGAGCTGCCGGTGGTAGCTCACGCGCCCTGCCGAAAGGCCAGTGATATGACTTCTGCACCCCAGGCCACCGCGGAGAGTATGCACGCGCTCCGGTCGGCACCAGCATTTTCTCAGCGTGCCAAGCCAGCTGCTGCGCCGTCGCGAAAATACCGGCGCGAAACCTCCGCGCAAGCACGGGCCGGGTGGGGAATGCTGGCCCCCGCGGGAATCCTCATGCTGCTTTTCCTTGTGGTTCCCATCGTCCTGACCTTCGTTCTCGCGTTCACCGACGCGCGCCTCATCTCCCCGCGCCCGATGCAATTCATCGGCCTGGAAAATTTCGAGCGGCTCTTTGGAACCGAGGTCTTTTGGGCGTCCCTGCGTAATACCCTGATTTTCGCCCTCGTTATTGTGCCCGGGCAGTCGGGGCTGGCGCTTATTATGGCGCTGCTCGTAAACAAGAAGTTCCCGGGCTTGAATTTCTTCCGCACCGTTTTCTTCCTGCCCATGGTCACCTCCATGGTGGTGGTCTCCATGCTGTGGCTCTTCATGTACCAGCCCGATGGCCTGCTCAACGCACTGCTGGCCAAAATTGGTATTTCTGGGCCGGATTGGTTGGGTGATCCCAGTTGGGCCCTCTTCGCCATTATCGTGATGTCTGCCTGGCAGGCTGCCGGGATGCATATGATTATTTGGCTTTCCGGCCTGCAAACGATCCCGGGCGAGCTTTACGAAGCGGCGGCTCTGGACGGGGCGTCACCATGGCAGCAATTCAAACACGTGACCTGGCCGGGCCTGCGCCAAACCCGCACCTTTATTCTCATTACGATCACCATCGCGGCGTTCTCACTGTTCACCCAGATCAATATTATGACGAAGGGCGGGCCCCTCGATTCCACCTCAACGGTGGTCTACCAGGCGGTGCGCACCGGATACGACCAGCAGCAAACCGGCTACGCCGCGGCGATTTCCCTGGTCTTCTTCGTCCTGGTTCTCGCCGTCAACCTGGTGCAACGCTATCTCACTCGCGATAAGGAGGCCCGCGCATGAGCACCGCGACGTCATCTCGCAGTATCCCCCGCACCATTGGAATCTGGGCGCTGCGTATTGGGCTGGCCGCCATTTTCGGCCTGCCGCTCCTCTTCATGGTGGTCTCCAGTTTCAAACCGGATACCCAAATTTTCGGGGATATGGGCGGCCTGGAGGCTTTCCTCCCGGTGGGCGACCTCAGCTTCGATAATTACTCCGGAGTCTTCAACCGGGTACCTTTCTGGCGCTTCCTCCTCAACTCCGTCATTATCTCGGTGTGCATCGTGGTTTTCGGACTCATCGTCAATTCCATGGCGGCCTTCGCGCTCTCCCGTCTACAATTCCGGGGCCGCAAGATTTCGCTGACGCTGGTGATCGCCACCCTCATTGTTCCCTTTGAAACTCTGGCGCTGCCGCTGCTGTGGTGGGTTAATAAGCTCCCGTGGTTGGATGCGAACGGCTTCTCGCAGAGCTGGCTGGATACCTACCAGGTCCAGATTGTGCCCTTTATTGCCAATGCACTCTCGATTTACCTCTTCTACCAGTACTTCGATTCCATTCCGCGCGAGCTGGACGAAGCGGCACGCGTGGACGGGGCAAGCTGGTTCAAGATCTACCGTTCTATCGTCATGCCGCTTTCCGGCCCGGCTACTGCAACCGTCGCAATTCTGACCTTCCTGCCGGCATGGAATTCCTACCTGTGGCCACTCATGACGGTGCGCTCGGAGGAGTTGCGCCCGGCGATGATCGGGATCGACTATTTCCAGCAGCTCAACGTATCCTGGGGCCAGATCATGGCGTTCTCCACGCTGATCACCGTTCCTGTCATCATGCTGTTCCTGGCTTTCCAGAAACAATTCGTCAACTCTATTGCCGCTTCCGGTATTAAGGGATAACCATGTCGCTTTCCTTTGAGTTCACCGCCGACCACGATGCGGCGCTAGCCCGGGCTCGCACCGCGAATGCTCAGCTTGCCGCCGCCGTGAACCCGCGCTGGTACCCGCGTTTCCATATCGCGGCACCGGCAGGCTGGATCAACGACCCGAACGGCCTGGTCGACACCGGCGAGGAACTCCACGTGTTCTTCCAGCACCACCCCTATTCCACCGAGTGGGGGCCCATGCACTGGGGGCACGTGGTTTCGCGCGACGGCGCCACCTGGGAGCGCCGCCCCCTCGCCCTGGCTCCTTCCCTGGAAGCCGACCGCGACGGCGTCTTTTCCGGCTCCGCGCTCCAGGCCCCCTGCGGGCACCTCGAGGTGTTCTACACCGGGAACCGCAATGTTGCGGAGCCGCCCGCCGGCGAACCGCCTGTTACCGGCGAACTACCCACCGGCGATACCGATTCCACCGCCGCAGCACCACCCGCCAGCTGCGGGCAGTCGCAGTGCCGGGCGATCTCACGCGACGGAGTGACCTTTGAGAAGAAGGGCGTCGTCGTACCTACCCCGGAAGGCGTGCGCGATTTCCGCGACCCGAAAGTCTGGCGCCACGGCGATACGTACCGCATGGTCGTGGGCGTGCAAAGCCGCGACCGCCGCGGCGAAGTGTGGATGTACACCTCCCCCGACCTGGCCCGTTGGACCTTCGACCGCGTGCTTTACCGCCACCCGGACCCGCGGGTTTTCATGCTCGAATGCCCCGATTTCTTCCCGCTCGGCGACACCTGGGTGCTGATTTTCTCGCCCATGGGCATCCGCCCGGAAGGTTTCGCGCATTGCAACGTCAATAGCGCGGGTTACCTGCTAGGCAGCTGGCGCCTCGGGGAGAGTTTTGAACCCGGCGCGCCGTACCGCACCCTCAATTGGGGTCACAGTTTTTACGCGCCGCAGACCTGCCTCATCAACGGCCAGCGCACGCTTGTCGGCTGGATGGGCAGCTTCGGGCGCGCCCCGGCCTCCGCCGCCGACGGCTGGTCCGGCCAACTCACGGTACCGATGAGCGTCCACCTCGAATCCGGTGAACTGTGTTTGCGGCCCGCGTCCACCCTCGCGCGCTTGCGTGGCCGCTGTTTATGGAACGACGACGCCGCCCTTTCGGCCAGCGCGCCTACCCTCCTTGCCCGCGATATAACCGCGGCGGATATTTCCGTGACTCTGCTTGCGGGTGAATGTGAACGGCTGCGCCTGCGCATCGGTTCGGATACCAGCTCGGTGAGCATCATCGTGGATCGCAATAGCGGCACCATCGGGGTGGATCGCGGCGCGGCGGTGGGCAACCTGGGCTACCGGGCCGCGCCCTGGGCTCCGGCCTACCGACTCTGGGGCGAGCGCGCCGGCGAGATTGCGGACTCAGCTCCGCTCGCTGAGCTAAGTTTCCGGGTGCTCGTGGATGCCGGCTCGGTGGAAGTGATCGCCGGGAACGGCGAGCGGGTGCTCTCCTCGCTGGCCTTTGTGGAGGGTAAACGTGATGTCACCCTCCTGGCTGAGGAGGGTGATATCACGGTCGCGGCCTCGGTATGGGAGATGACGGATGCCTTCCCCCAGGCGGAGGCGGCACTAGCAGTCGAAGCCGAAGCTGAAAGCTCGGCGAACTAAGCGCTTGTGCGTGGTGCCAGGCGGTTCCGCACTGGCACCACGCACTGACCACCACGCGGCGAACTAAGCGCGGGCAGCCGGCCCTACCAGGCAACCAGCTCTACCGGGCAGCCGCGAGCGCGGCGCTAACGGTTTCGCTCAGTTCCTTCCAGGAGACGATAAACTTCTCCACGCCTTCGCTCTCAAGCTGGGCGGCCACATCGCCCATATCCACACCCACCGCGGCCAGCTCTTCGAAGACCCGGTGTGCTTGGCCGTAGTTATCCCGCACGGTATCCCCGGTGATATCCGCGTGGTCCGCGGTGGCCTCCAGGGTTTTCTCCGGCATGGTGTTGACGGTAGCCGGCGCCACCAGCTCGGTGACGTAGAGAGTATCGGGATAGTTCGGGTTCTTCACCCCGGTGGAAGCCCACAGCGGGCGCTGGGCATGCGCGTGATCCGCCGCGAGCTTAGCGAAACGTTCGGAGGCGAATTTCTTCTCGAAGATTTCGTAGACGAGGCGGGCGTTCGCCACCCCGGCCTTGCCGCGCAGCGCCAGGGCTTCCTCGGTGCCGATCTTCTCCAGGCGGGCATCCACTTCGGTATCCACCCGAGATACGAACAGGGAGGCCACCGAGTGAATATCGCTGAGCGCATGCCCGGAGCGCTGGGCCTTTTCTAGGCCAGCCAGGTAAGCATCGACCACTTCGCCGTAGCGAGCCAGGGAGAAAATGAGTGTAACGTTCACGGAGATCCCGTGCCCGATCACCTCGGTAATAGCCGGCAGCCCTTCTTTGGTGGCCGGGATTTTTATCATGGCATTCGGGCGGTCCACCCGGTCCCACAGCTGGCGGGCCTGGGCCACGGTGGCCGAGGTGTCATGCGCAAGTTCCGGGGAGACCTCGATGGACACCCGCCCGTCTTCCCCACCGGATTCTTCAAAAATGGGGCGGAAAATATCGCAGGCGTCCTGGACGTCCTTAATAATGATGTCGAAGATCGCTTCGTCGCCGTCCTTGCCGGCCGCGGCGGTGGCGGCCACCTGCTCGGTATAGCTTTCCCCATTGCGCAGGGCCGCGGCGAAAATCGTGGGATTCGTGGTCACTCCGCGCACGGTATGCGTCTCGATAAGAGATGCGAGGTTCCCGGAAGCAATACGCTCCCGGGATAGATCGTCCAGCCAGATACTCACTCCGGCGGCGCTCAGGCTAGCGGTACTCATATTCGTGTCCTTTCTTGGTGGAGCCCGGCGGCGTTCTCATGATGCCTGGCATCGTTCTCACGGTGCCCGGCGGCATCCTAATTGCGCCGTTCGGGGCTTAGTTATCCGCGGCGCTGCGGATCTCCAGGTCATGCGGGGCGGGATGGTCAAGGGTGCGGCCCACCGTGCAGGATCGCTCAATGGCCAGGTTCACGCGCCGGAGCAGGGCACCGCGCTGTTCTTCAGGCATATCGGCGAATTCCACCTCCAGAGCAGTGTGGAAAGCGGTGTAGCGGTTATTTGCCCGGTCCGCATCCGCGCTCACCGTGAAGGTGGCGCTATAGTCCTCCCCGAGGAGCTGCTCGAAACGAGAATCCGCGCTGAGAGCCTGGCAACCGGCCACCGCCAGCTGCATGAGTTCCCCGGGAGTGAATTGTTCGGGACCTTTCCCGATTTCCACGCTGGCACCGCGATCATTAACGGCGGTGAAATGAAGATGCCCGATACGCCGGGCAGAGAGCTGAGCCATAGCTACCTCCTTGTTTCTTTCACTTTACGGGAAAGCGCGGCCCCGTGGTGAGCGCGCTTTCCACTAGCGGAAAAACGACGACGCCGCCGCTGTCGCGGCATGCTCTGCACAGCACGCTCTCAGCAGCACCCGCCACAGGGCTAGTCGTACTCTCCGTTTTTCCAGAGCCGCACCGGGGCTTCGCACCCGGCTTCCATGGCGGCAAATGTTTGGGGCACGTCGATAATGCGCTGGTTCTTGGAGCCGCGGAAAGTGAGATCGCGAATGAACTGGGATTGGATAAAGGGCCCGTCTACCAGCACATCCACGTGAGAGAGAAGCTCACGTTTATCTTCGGTTTCTTCCAGGAGCTGCTCGAAGGTGTATCCGCTCCAGCTCCAAATCGTTTTGCTCGCCCCGAAGCGCTCCCGGAAACGCCGGGCCAGGGGCAGCAGCACCGGGGTATTGAGGAAGGGCTCGCCGCCCACGAAAGACACCCCGGCCACGTAGCTTTTCGCGCAATCCTCGAGGATACGTTCTTCTAGTTCTTCTGTATAGGGGGTGCCATAGCGGAAACTCTGGGCCGCCACGTTATAGCAGCCCGGGCATTTGAAGGGGCACCCGGATACGTAGATGGCGCAGCGCACCCCTTCCCCATCCACCATGACGAAGGGCTTGTAATCAGCAACATAGCTGCGCGATAAGCGCCGCCCATCCCAGGCGCCGGGGCGCTTGGGTTGGTGCACCCCCGGAGCTTCCGGAGGTGTGGAGAGCAGGCGCAATTCTCGCATTCTTCCTTACCTTCTCACGGTCCCTGAGTCGCAATACTCCCCGCGCCCGGCACATTCGCCGAGTGCGGGGAGCCTTGCGAGAGTGCGCCCGCGACAAGCTAGGCACACCGGGCGCTGGGCGCTAGGGTGCTCAGGCCGCGCGGCACCGAACACCCACCGCGCTTAAGCGCAGGGACCGTCCATGTGCTTGACGCGGGAAATGATTTCCTCGTGCCGGCCGTGCACCATGGGGCGCTTGACCGGGTTACCGAGGTACCCGCAGGTGCGCTTGACAACATCGCAACGGTCGGGATCATCATTGCCGCAATTCGGGCACTTGAAACCTTCCGCCGTGGGATCGAATTCCCCGTTGAAGCCGCACTCGTAGCACTTATCAATAGGAGTATTGGTGCCCAGGTAGGCCACCTTATCGTAAGCGTAATCCCAGACCGCTTCCAGAGCCGCGGTGTTGTGGGTCAGCTTGGGGTACTCGCAGTAGTGGATGAACCCACCCTTGGTGTACTCCGCGTAGGGAGCTTCGAAGTCGATCTTCTCAAAGGGAGTGATCTTCTTACGCACATCGTAGTGGAAGGAATTCGTGTAGTAATCCTTCGCGGTGATATCCGGAACCGCACCGAAACGCTCACGATCCATGGAGCAGAAACGGTTGGTGAGGGATTCGGCCGGGGTGGAGTACACAGAGAACCAGTAGGGGTACTCCTTCTTCCACTGGTCGGCGTACTGGCTCAGGCGGCGCACGATATCCAGGGTGAATTCCTTCGCTTCCGCGTTATGCTCCCAATTCGGGCCGTAGAACGCGGTAGCCGCTTCGTACAGGCCAATGTAGCCAATGGAAAGCGTGGAACGCTGGTTGTGGAAGAACTTCGTGACGTCCTCATCGCCTTCTTCCGCGCGGATACCCAGGGCACCGTAACGGTAGAGAATGGGGGCGTTTTCCGGGGTGGCATCCTCGCAGCGCTGGGCGCGGTAGACCAGAGCTTCCTTGACCACCTGCATGCGCTCATCGAAGATCTTCCAGAAACGCTGCTTATCCCCGCGCGCCTGCAGTGCGATACGCGGCACGTTGAGGGTGACCACACCCAGGTTATTACGCCCGGCGTTCACGGCCTCACCGGTTTCCGGATCCACCCACTTGGGCAGGAAGGAACGGCAGCCCATGGGAGCCTTGTAATCACCTTCCAGCTCGGTGAGCCGGTCATAGGAGAGGACATCCGGGTACATGCGCTTCGTGGAGCATTCCAGGGCCAGCTGCTTAACGTCGTAGTTGGGATCCTCGGGGTTGAGGTTCACGCCGCGGCGCAGCCCGAAAACGAGCTTCGGGAAGATCGCGGTGTGACCATCGGCCCCGATGCCCTTAATACGAATGGTCAGGATCGCCTTCTGGATTTCCCGCTCGAAACGGTTGGTGCCCAGGCCGAAACCGAGGGTGACGAAAGGAGTCTGCCCGTTCGAGGAGTAGAGAGTGTTGATCTCATACTCCAGGGACTGCATGGCATCGTAGATGTCCTTCTTCGTCTTTTCCCAGCAGTACTCATCGCGCTTATCTTCGGCAACCCAACGCTCGGCATCCTTGAGGTGCTTGGCGTAATTGAGTTCCGCGTAGGGGGCGAGCACTTCATCGCAGCGATCCACCGAGCAGCCACCGTACTGGCTGGAGGCCACATTCGCGATGATCTGAGCGATCTGCGCGGTAGCGGTGTTAATGGAACGCGGGGATTCCACCCGGGCGTTACCGATCTGGAAGCCATCACGGAGCATGCCTTCAATATCGATGAGGCAGCAATTGGTCATGGGCTGGAAGGGGTTGTAATCCAGATCGTGGAAGTGGATATCGCCCTTAATATGCGCATTGGCCACCGCCGGGGGCAGCAGGTACTTGAGGGCGTACGCCTTGGCCACCGCACCCGCGGTCAGATCGCGCTGGGTGTTAAAAACAGTGGAGTCCTTATTGGCGTTCTCATTGACCACCGTCTTATCGCGCTGCATGAGCTTATCCAGGGAGCGCGAAATATCCATGGCCTGTTCGCGCGCGGTATCGCGATCGTGGCGGTACTCAATATAGGCGCGTGCCACCTGCGGATAGCGGGAAGCCATAAGCACGTTCTCCACTTCCGTTTGGATGGTGGGAACGTCAAGCTTGGCAGCATCAAGATGATCGATCACCGTGCGGGTGGCTTCCTCAACGAATGCGTAATCGTCGATGCCCTGGCTGTTCATTGCCAGCGCGATTGCGCGGTAGATCTTACCGGCGTCAAAGCTAACCGACCGACCGTCACGCTTGGTGACGACTACCCCCGTGGTCGTTGAGGTATCAATCAACATCTTGTGCCTCCGTAAAAATCGAACACTACATATAGTAGTCGGCCAGAATGACACCGGTGTGCTTCGTGCGCCACACGGATGCGTTTTTCTCCCCGCGCCCGCCGCGCCCGGCCCTGTAAAGGGCGACGGCGCGCCACTCTCGCCCCGCGCCCGCCAAATTTATGATGTGCAACACATTTTTTCGGCGCCGCGTTTCGCGTCCACCGGGCGAGCTTACCACTACCTATAGGGGCACCACCCGCCCACCACCCCTACATCTTGCGATAGGTGCAAAACCGGCTCCAAACCGCCATTTCCACCCCAGGCCGGCCCGCAGCCAGCTGGCGGCGTCGTCGTACTTCATCACCGCGAGCCACCATTTTAGTGGTATAGCCCACAAATAGCGTGCTAACGCGAACGTAAGTTAACCCAATACTGTTGCACGCGTTTATTATCGGATGTGGTGGCGTACGCCACCCGGGTACTCAACCGAGGATCCGCTCGAGATGCCAGCGCTGCCGTCCACGCGGACCGCGCCGGCCCATACAAATGGAGTTTCAGCTATGAGTGCACCAGCTGACACTGCTCTTCCGAGCTATAGCGAAGAAGAGGAAAAATATATTATCCGGAACCGCCACGGTGTTCCGGTCGGAACAAAACCGCATACGAAGTGGACGCTGCCGCGCATCGCGGTGTGGGTCCTCGTAACAGCCCTCGGCGTTGCGGGCTGGTACATGCTCGCCTTCTATCGCGGTGAACAAGTCAATACCGCGTGGTTCGTGGTGACGTCGGTCTGCACCTACATGATCGCCTACCGCTTCTACGCGCTCTTTATTCAAAAAACCATTATGAAGCCCGACGATTCCAACGCGACGCCGGCCGAACGCATCAATAACGGACGCGATTTCGACCCGACAAACCGCGTGGTGCTCTACGGGCATCACTTCGCCGCTATCGCCGGCGCCGGCCCGCTGGTGGGCCCGGTGCTGGCCGCCCAGATGGGCTACCTGCCCGGCACCCTGTGGATTATCTTCGGGGTGTGCGTGGCCGGTGCCGTCCAGGACATGCTCGTCCTCTTCTTCTCCATGCGTCGCGGCGGGCGCAGCCTCGGCCAGATGGCCGTGGATGAAATCGGGAAGATCGGCGGGGCCGTGGCCGCGGTCATGATCCTCGTTATGCTCATGATCGTGCTGGCCGTGCTCGCCATGATCTGCGTGAACGCGCTGGCCGATTCGCCCTGGGGCGTTTTCGCCGTCGGTATGACCATCCCCATCGCGCTGTGCATGGGCCTGTGGCTGCGTTTCGTGCAGCCCGGCAATATCACAATGGTGTCCATCGTTGGGTTCATTGCGCTGCTCGGTGCGATTATCGGGGGCCGCTACGTGGCGGAATCCGATTTCGGCCAGGCGTTCCTGCACCTGTCCCCCACCACCCTCGTGTGGTGCATGATTGTGTACGGTTTCTTCGCGGCCGTGCTGCCGGTCTGGCTGCTCCTCACCCCGCGTGACTACCTGTCCACCTTCATGAAGGTCGGCACCATCGTGGTGCTGGCGCTGGGCATCCTCATCGTGCGCCCGCTGGTGGAAATGCCGGCCGTCACCGAATTCGCTTCAAATACGGACGGCCCGGTATTCGCCGGGGAACTCTTCCCCTTCCTCTTTATTACCATCGCCTGCGGGGCGCTCTCCGGGATGCACGCAACGGTGTCCTCGGGTACCTCCCCGAAGATGATCCAGAAGGAATCCCAGGTCCGCATGATCGGCTACGGCGGCATGCTCATGGAATCCTTCGTGGCGATCATGGCGCTGGCGGCGGCCTCCTCCCTCAATATGGGTATCTACTTCGGTATGAATACCTCCGAGCACACCACCGATAAGCTGGCGGGCACGGCCATCGTGCAGATGACCGATAACCGCTCCGAGCTCTCAGCGGCCGCGGTTCAAAACCTCGCGGTTACCGATACCCACGGTAATTCGGTGGAAGCCCGCTGGGAATCCTGGGATGAGAACGGCAATGAAAAGACCTACGTGGGCGCGGAGGCTTTCGATAAGGTCGCCGAGGACGTTGGGGAAACCTCCGTCACCTCGCGTACCGGTGGTGCGCCCACCCTCGCGGTGGCCATCGCCCATATTCTGCACCAGGTAGGTGGCGGCCAGGCCATGATGGGCTTCTGGTACCACTTCGCGATTATGTTCGAGGCGCTGTTCATTCTCTCCGCCGTGGACGCCGTGACCCGCGTGGCCCGCTTCCAGCTGGGCGACGCGCTGGGCAATGTGCTGCCCAAGTTCAAGGATCCCTCCTGGCGGGTGGGCGCGTGGATTACCACGGCCATCGTGGTGGCGGCCTGGGGCTCGCTGCTGCTCATGGGCGTGACCGACCCGCGCGGCGGTATCCAAACCCTCTATCCGCTCTTCGGGGTGGCTAACCAGCTCATTGCCGCGATGGCGCTTATTTTGTGCACCGTGGTAGTGGTCAATAAGGGCTGGGCGAAGTGGGCCTGGATCCCGGGCATTGCCGCGGCCTTCGACCTGGTGGTCACCTTCGCGGCGTCCTGGCAAAAGATTTTCTCCTCCGATGCCGCCATCGGGTACTTCACCCAGAACACCAACGCTAAGGTAGCGCTCGCAAAGGCGCAGGCCGCCGGCGATACCGAGGCCATCGGTATCCAGTCCGCGATTGTGCGCAACACCTTCATCCAGGGCTGGCTCTCCGTCATCTTCCTGGCCACGGTGGCCTTCGTGCTGGTCTGCGCGATTATCAAGATCATCCGGGTTATCACCGCGAAGAAGTACGTGAATTCCGAAGATCCTTACCAGGAATCCAACTTCTACGCGCCTACCCAGCTCTTCCCGACCAAGTTGGAGAAGAAGGTGGTGGCGGAATACGCCGCCGTGGGCGACCCGGCGTTGATTCCCGGTTTCGATCACCGTAAGGGCGCGGCACCGCACGGTGCGGGTGCTGGTTCTGGCGATGGTTCTGGCGCTGGTTCTGGTACGACGGCGCCCGCAGCCAAGGCGGGCTCTGCCAGCGACGCGGATTCTTCCGAGTCCGCCCAGCACTAGGAGATCAGGTCCATGTTTATCACCCAGCTTCGCGCCTTCGCGGCACATGCTCGCAGCCTGTGGCGGGACTTCACCGGCGAATCGGCCTACGACAAATACGTAGCCCGGCATGCCCGTGAACACCCCGATCATCCGCCGCTCGCCAAGCGCGAGTTCTGGCGCCAGCGTGCAGCCTTCGACGAGGAGAATGTCTCCACCGGCTGCTGCTAAGCGCTGGGCGTTGGGCGCTGGCTAGCGGTCGCCACCGGGCGCTGGGCTGGCATGAGGCGCCGGACGCTGAGCTGGCATGAGGCGCCGGGCAGGAAACTGGCCAATAACACCGCTCCCCGAACCTCGGACTTCGGTCCGCCGTTCGGGGAGCGGTGCTTTGTCCCCTTCCTTTGTGTCCCCTTGTTAACCCACCAGCAAAGTGCAAATCCACGCACCGTTTTCCCCGATTTTCTGTTGGGGGTGCGGACGGTTTCCTAGAGATTTTTAAGGAGATCGTTCAATGAATAAGAAACCGGGAGTTGCAAACGGGATCAGGTACTCCGCCAAAGACAAGCAAAGAGCTCTCGCCATCCTGGAAAAGCTTGGCTCTCTAAGGCAAACAGTCCTAGAACTGGGTTATCCTGACCAGGCAACGTTATGGCGGTGGGCCAAGAAAAACGCGAAAGACCCGGCGTGGAAAACCAACGATGGGCACCAACCACGCCAACGCGTGTCTCTCATGACTCAGAAAGAAGCTTGCCGGCGTTACCTGAACGGGGAAAACGTCAATACCATCGGCCAGGATCTAGGGATCGCTACGCCGGCCAACATTTATGCTTGGTGTACAAAGTTCAAGCTGAAAGGCCGGAAAAGCCCCGTGAATGAGAAAGAACGCGACCAGATAAAAGCGAAAACCCGCCACCAGTTGGAAGCCCAGCTACCCCAAGACCCGCAAGAATTACGTGCTCTAGCAGCCGAACTCATCGTGCGTGAGCGTGTTTTAAAAGCCCAGCTCGAGCTAGCAAAAAAAGGAAAAGCCCGCAAAAGCGAGCATAGTGAAGCGGTAGAGAAAACACGGGTAGCTAACCAGCTACGCTCTACCACGCCCCTAACCATGGTCCTCAAGGAACTCAAGCTGGCGGCTAGTTCTTACTACTACACCGCTCAACACTTAGATGGGCCTGACAAGCATGCTCGCTTGCGTGGGTTGATCGCCCAGATCGCGCGCGAGGGCTTGTATACGTATGGGTATCGGCGTATCCATTTCGGACTCAGAAAGCTTGGGTATGTGGTCTCGGAGAAAGTTGTGCGGCGTTTGATGAGGGAAGAGGAAATCCCGGTCAGGTATGCTAAAGCACGCCGGAAGTATTCCAGTTACGGAGGGGAGATCAGCCCCGCGCCGGAAAACCTGGTCAAACGTGACTTCCACGCTGATGCGCCAGGACGGTTATGGCTCACCGATATTAGCGAGTTCCACGCAGCTAACGGCAAGGTTTATCTTTCCCCGATTATTGATTGTTATGACGGGAAAGTCGTGGCCTATGCGAGGGGTTTACACCCAACCTCAGTGTTGGTTGATTCCTCCCTTGAAAACGCCCTGGCTACTCTCCCGCACCAGCGTCTAAACGAGTTGCAAGCCGGCCAGCCTGAGCACCGGCTCGTGATTCATTCGGATCGGGGAGTTCACTATCGGGCGGGTTCCTGGATAGGGATTACACAGCGTTACGGTTTGACGCGGTCGATGTCGAAGAAGGGGTGTAGTCCGGATAACTCGGCTTGTGAAGGGTTTTTCGGGCGGATGAAAACCGAGATTTATTACGGGAAGAAGTGGGCTACAACTGATGAGTTATGCGAGGCGATAGACGAGTATATGCTCTTTTATAACCAGAAGCGTATTACCTTGAAGTTCGATGGTTTAACTATCACGGAGCACCGTCAAACGGTTTTAAGCAATAATGTCCAATAAACAGTCCGCAGCCCCGTTCCTGGCTTACACTTTGCGCCCCTCGAAGTCCAGGATTTGCACTTTGAGACCAGCGCGGCCTCAACACCGGCATGCCGGTAGCCCAAGCCCACCGGCAGCCAACCCACGGCCGTGCCCCGCCCGCAAAATGTACGCCAGTGACATATGTAGCCCGAATTTATGTCAGGGACGTACACTTCACGAGATTCGCGGTCCGAAATGTACATTTTGCGGCCCACCATAGCCAGCCCGGCACGCCCAGCCCCCGCTACCCGGCACCGGCAAACACTGTTAGAGTGAACGCCACACCACAAATTGCGCGATCCAAAGGAGGACTTTATGCGCGGTATTTAATTCACTGACATTGGCCACGTGAAACTGGTGGAAATCCCGGATCTCAGTCTGGAAGCCCCCACCGATGCACTCATCGACATCACCGCAACCACGGTATGCGGCTCGGATACCCATATTGTTGCTGGCCACATGGGAGTGGATACCGATTTCATTATCGGGCACGAATACGTTGGCGTGGTGCGCGAAGTGGGCGAAGCCGTCACCAATATCCGCCCCGGTGACCGAGTCTTCGGCGTGCCCGCGGTGTCCCACTTCCCGCTCCGCACAAAATGCAACAGCAAATACATTAAGTTTTCCAAATCATGCACTGGGGTTGCTTTCTGTGGCACCCACCGTCATGGGGTTGCTTTCTGTGGCACCCACCGCCATAGCGTTTCTTTCTACAAGACCTCCGGCCGAGAGGATGCATTTTCCGGTCTCCGAGAGGGCACCCGCGGCGATCACAAACAAAGTGGTATTGGAGCTACAACCAATACCCGATTTTCTGTCGTGCAGTACCACTCTGTCAGGACCGATGTTCTCCAGTACCACTACGCCAACCACACCCACCCGCGACACCGGCATACCGATATGCCTCACCCCACCGCCAGGCAATCCACATCCGCAATCCACATCCGCAATCCGCTTCCGCAATCCGCCTCTCGCGCCCGCCGAGCCGGGTCTCCGCAGCGGCGGGGCGAGGTGCTTTTCCTGAGGTGTACTTCGAACGTACGACAAATGAAGTACAGCTCTGAAAACACGTCGTGCCTCGCCGGTTCAGAAAGCGCGATCTAGCCCGCCCGGCTCAGAGTGCCTGTCCGGACGCCCCGAAAGGCCGCGCCCCGAAAGGCCGCACCCCGAAAGACCCACCCCGAAAGACCCACCCACCGTGGGACCTCGGGCCTAGACGCGGCGACGACCGGCCTCTCGCGGCGAAAGTGGCGCACACTTGTGCGGCGTCGTCGTACCTGGTCCCTATTACTGATCGCCCGGCCGACCTAGGATGAAAGAGAGGCAAAGGAGCCTCATCATTTTATGTCGAGGTAATTATGGGACGTTGTTTTTCTGTATCCACACACAAGAACACCTCGCGTCCACGCCGGCTGCTCCCCCTGCTCGGGGCGCTCGCGCT
Organism: Actinotignum vesiculae; assembly: GCF_051267215.1. Classification (NCBI taxonomy): domain Bacteria; kingdom Bacillati; phylum Actinomycetota; class Actinomycetes; order Actinomycetales; family Actinomycetaceae; genus Actinotignum; species Actinotignum vesiculae. Next base: position 5,793 of record NZ_JBOZGG010000015.1, on the reverse strand, counting down.
GGCTCCCGTTGCCCTAGGTTCGTGCGCCGCATCCGCGAGCGCGCCCGCCGGTGGGGCAACTGTGCACGGAGGTGAAGCAAATATCGTACTGCCTGATCTGTCGGGCGTGAGCGCGGTGGGCGGGGTTTCCGGCCGGCTGCTCCTCCTCATCGGGGTGGGGGTATGCGTGCTGGGGCTGTGCTTCGGGCTCATCACGTATATGAATCTGCGTAAGCTTCCGGTGCATCGGGCCATGGCCGAGGTCGCGGACCTGATTTACGAAACCTGCAAAGCCTACCTGGTCAAGCAGGGGCGATTCCTGCTGGTGCTCTGGGCCTTCATCACCGCGGTGATCGTGGTCTACTACAAGTTCCTCGTGGGCTTCACGTGGGGCAAGCTCGCGATTGTGGTGGCGTTCTCGCTGCTGGGTATGGGCGGGTCCTACGCGGTGGCGTGGTTCGGGATTCGCGTGAACACCCTGGCTAATGCGCGCACGGCTTTCGCTTCGCTGCGCGGGCGGCCGCTGCCGCTGCACCAGGTGCCGCTGCGTTCGGGGATGTCCATCGGGATGGTGCTCATTTCCCTGGAACTGCTGATGATGCTCGTCATTTTGCTGTTCCTGCCCGCGGATGTGGCCGGGGCGTGCTTTATTGGCTTCGCCATCGGGGAATCCCTGGGGGCGTCGGCCCTGCGCATCGCCGGTGGTATTTTCACGAAGATTGCCGATATTGGCTCCGACCTCATGAAAATCGTGTTCAAAATTGATGAGGACGACCCGCGGAACCCGGGTGTTATCGCCGATTGCGTGGGTGATAATGCCGGGGATTCGGTGGGCCCCTCCGCGGACGGCTTCGAAACGTACGGTGTGACCGGGGTGGCGCTGGTGACCTTTATTGTGCTGGCCGTTCATGATCCGGCGCTGCAAGCCACCCTGCTGGTGTGGGTGTTCACGGTGCGGGTGGCGATGATTATTGCCTCGGCTCTAGCCTACGGGCTCAATGCGCGCCTGGCCGCGACCCGCTACGCGCAGGCCACCACCCTCAATTTCGAAAAACCTCTGAGTTCACTTGTATGGCTCACCTCGATTTTCTGCATTGCTTGCGTGTACGAGATCTCCTGGCTCGTTTTGGGTGGGCACGACGGCGCACTGTGGCTCGCGCTCGCCACGATCGTCACCTGCGGGACTCTCGCGGGGGCGCTCATCCCGGAGCTGGTCAAGGTCTTCACCTCCACGACCTCGCGGCACGTGCGTGAAGTGGTGAAAAGTTCGCGCCAGGGCGGGGCTTCCCTCAATATTCTCTCCGGCGTGGTGGCCGGGAATTTCTCCGCTTTCTGGCTGGGTATCACCATTGTGGGGCTCATGGCCGGGGCGTTTGTGATCGCGGATGCCACCCTGGGCGAGTTCATGCTAGCGCCGGCGGTTTTCGCTTTCGGGCTGGTGGCTTTCGGTTTCCTGGGCATGGGGCCGGTGACGATCGCGGTGGATTCCTACGGGCCGGTGACCGATAACGCCCAGTCGGTTTACGAGCTCTCCCGCATTGAGGCTCTTCCTGATATCGACGCCGATATTCGCTCCGGTTTCGGTTTCGCGCCGCAGTGGGATCGCGCCAAGCTCATGTTGGAGGAGAACGACGGCGCCGGCAATACCTTCAAAGCAACCGCCAAGCCGGTGCTCATCGGCACCGCGGTGGTGGGTGCCACCACGATGATTTTCTCCATTATTATCGGGCTGACCGGCGGGCTGACAGCCGGAATCGAGATGCTGTCGCTCATGCACGCCCCGTTCCTGCTGGGGATTATCAGCGGGGGCGCGGTGATCTTCTGGTTCTCCGGGGCGTCGATGCAGGCGGTGACCACAGGGGCCTACCGGGCGGTGGAGTTCATCAAGGATTCCATCCACCTGGATAAGAATGCGGAGCGGGCTTCCCATGATGACTCGCGGCGCGTCGTCGAAATTTGTACCCAGTACGCGCAGCAGGGAATGCTCACGATTTTCCTGGCGGTTTTCTTCGCCACGCTGTCCTTCGCCTTTATCGAGCCGTACTTCTTCATCGGCTACCTCATTTCCATCGCTATTTTCGGCCTCTACCAGGCGATTTATATGGCGAATGCGGGCGGGGCCTGGGATAACGCGAAGAAGATCGTGGAGGTGGATTTGCACGCGAAGGGCACCGCGCTCCACGATGCCACCATCGTGGGCGATACCGTGGGCGATCCGTTCAAGGATACCTCCTCGGTGGCCCTCAACCCGATTATTAAATTCACCACCCTCTTCGGCCTGCTCGCCGTGGAGCTGGCCGTGAGCCTCAATGCCCAGAATCTCACCGCGGTGGTCACCGGCCTGGCGGTGTGCTTCGGGGCCCTCGCGCTCGTCTTTATTTACCGTTCCTTCTACAGCATGCGAATCCAGGCCTCCACGGAGGATCCGCTGCTGGACGAGCCCGCACCTGCGTCAGAATCCGCATCAGAATCCGAACCCGGATCCGGATTCACCTCTGAACCTACCTCTGAACCCGAGAAGGGAGTCCTGGCATGAATATCGCCGTGCACTGGTCCGGCGCGCAGCTCAGCCCGGAAGGAAATATAGTCGGCCAGGATGCCGGCGCCACCCTGCTGCGGCGTCTCTTGCGTATTTTCCCGGGCGCCGCGGTTCTTAACCCGGGCACCGCGGTTCTTAACCCGGCGGCAGCATCCGCGCAAGATCTTGCCCCGGATACGGTTGTTATCACCATGGATGTGCATGACACTCCGGCGCTGTGGGCGCGCCTGCGCAAGGCCGGCCACGCTACCCCGCGCCTCATGAATTTTGTGTGGCTGCCGGTGTCGACCCTGGAAAGCGCCGAGGAACTCGCCCCGGTGGCGCTTTCCTGCGCGCTCTTCCCCACGTTCGCGAATTCGGAGCGCACCGCCGGGGAGATCCGCGAGATGGTCAATAAGTGGACGGTGCCGCCGCTGGCCGGGCGCCTGAAACTGGGGTGGGTGAATCTCGGTTTCCGCCTCGATCACGTGCAGGAGCGGCACGAGCCGGACGTCCCGGTGGTGCTCTACCCCGCGATCTACCTTTCCCCGCGCAAACGCCCCGAGTTCTTTATGGATGTGCTGACCCGGGTGCGTGAGCTTATTCCCCTCACGGTGGAGATGCGCCTGCACGAAGCGCATCTGGTTTCCGAGAAAGCCATGACGTATTCGCGCCTGCCGTGGATGCACGTGGGGCCGCTCACCGATACCCGCACTTCGTATTACGAGGCTCTCGCGCATACCACGGCGTTCCTGGCCACGGCCGCGGAGGAATCCTACGGGCTGTCCTACGTGGAGGCGCTGGGCGCCGGGGCGCTCGGGGTATTCCCGGACGTACCCTGGGCCCGCGCCCTGCTGCCCGAGCACTATCCCTTCTTCTATCCGGATGGCGATACCGCGGCCGCCGCGGCCATGCTCACCAGGGTTCTTACCCGCACCGCGCAGTGCCGGGTGGATCTGGATGCGGCTTGCGGCGGGAGTTTCCGCGAGTGGATCGCGGCGCATCACTCCGATGATGCCTTCGACCGGGAAATCACAGCCGCGGTACAGAGGTGGTTCTCGTAGCAGTCGGTGCGGTGTGCGTAGGGTTAGGCGCAAACATAACGACGACGGCGCCAGCGCCTGCGGCCTCGCTTTGACCTCGCGTTTTATTCCTCGGTGATAGCGGGGGCGGGGCGGGCCGTGTAGGGCGTCGTCGTACCTACCAGGCGGTACGCGACGGTGCGGTTGAAGAAATCGACGACGACGCCAATTCCCAGCGCCATAATCGCGGTGCCAATGCCGATCACGCCGCTGCTGAGGTCAAAGCGGAAGAGTGCGAGGGCGATGAGGACCACGATGAAGTCCTGGGCCACGCGGAAGGTGCGGTAGGAGTGGCCCGGGAAGCGGCGCAGGAGGACGGGGACGATGCAGTCGGCGGCGCCCTGCCCGATATCCGGGGTGATGTAGAGCGAGAGCCCGAGCGCGAAAATAACTAGCCCTACCGCGAGGTGGGCGAGCATCCCGGGGATGGAATACGTGAAAACGTAGATGGAATCGAGGATGCCGGTGAAGCTGGTGACGAGTACCCCGACCAGGGTGAAGTTGAGGACGGTGCCCAGCCCGAAGACTTTGTGATCGAAGGGGAAAATGAGGGCGATGAGGGTGATATTGACCGCCGGGACCACCCAGGAGAAGGACAGGCCCGTCACGTGGCTGACGCCCTGGAGCAGGGCCGTGAAGGGATCCACGCCGGCGTGACCTTTGAGGGCCACGGTGATGCCGATGGCGGTGAGGATCACGCCGATGAGGCATACCAGCGAGCGACGCAGCAGGCTGCCCGGGCGTAACGTCCATTCGCGGGCGCAGCGCAGTGTCTCAAACATGACGAGCCACCTTTTCAATCTCAGGGAAGCCGCCGTGCCACACCGCGGCATCACCAGCGTAGTGCATGCGGGCGGGCATTTCCTGGGCCGTGGCGGAGGTCGCTTTCGTCATTCGTGCGAGCGGCTTCATCCGCAAGGAGGGGCTGGTAGATCATCCTCTAGAGGATTCTCTACCAGCCCCTCGCTTGTGTTATGCGATTAGTTCAGCAGCTTATGCCTTGCGGCGCCGCGTCACCACGAGTCCACCGGCGAGCAGCAGGAGTGCTGCCGTGCCGGCAAGACCGACGCTCGTTGCACCTGTCACCTGAAGAGTCTTCTTGACCTTCTTGGGCTTCGGCGCAGGCTTACCGGGATCGTTCGGATCCAACGGGTCGGTGCCGTTCTTGATTTCGTCACCGTCGTTGATACCGTCACCATCGGTATCGGCCTTATTCGGGTTGGTTGGCTTACCGCCATTCTTGGCACCGGTCACCTCGTCACCATCGGTGAGACCATCACCGTCAGTATCCGGGTTGAGCGGATCGGTATTACCAGGCTTACCGTTCGGGTCAGACTTGTCATCCTTGAACGGATTCTTGGTGCCATTCACCTCATCACCGTCATTGATGCCATCACCATCGGTATCCGGGTTCTTCGGATCAGTACCGATCTTCTTCTCATCCCCATCCGTCAGGCCATCGCCATCAGTGTCGGGGTTGTTCGGATCGGTTCCATCCTTCTTCTCATCCCCATCCGTCACGCCGTCACCATCGGTATCGGCCTTATTCGGGTTGGTCGGCTTACCGTTGTTGTGCTTGCCAGTGACTTCGTCACCGTCATTCACGCCATCGCCATCCGAATCAGGGTTGAGCGGATCGGTATTACCAGGCTTACCGTTCGGGTCAGACTTGTCATCCTTGAACGGATTCTTGGTGCCATTCACCTCGTCACCGTCATTGATGCCATCACCATCGGTATCCGGGTTCTTCGGATCGGTACCGATCTTCTTCTCTTCACCATCGGTGAGTCCGTCACCATCGGTATCCGGATCGGTCACCGTCACGGTCACGGTATCCAGTTCCTTACCATCCCGATCCTTGATAGTAACGACGACCTCGTCCTTATCCTTCGCATCGGGATCCGGAGTAACCGTGATCGAACCATCAGGATTGAGTGTCGCAGTACCCGGACCGTTCACTTCCACCGTCGTGCCGTCAGGTACCGGCCCGCCGGTATTAGGAATATCAACCGGGACACCCGGCTTACTGCTTCCGTCATTCCAGATGGGCTTGTCCGGCTCGGTAACCGTTACCTTGGAAGTATCGAAGGTCTTGTCGCCGTCCTTGACGGTCACGGTGATTTCAGTACCCGGAGTAGCGTCACCAGGAACCTTGACAACAACGTTGCCATCCTCACCAATCACGCAAGTAGCACCACCAGTCGCCTCACACGA